>JANNHP010000108.1:0-5974 GCA_031404455.1 Planctomycetia bacterium
GGGGCCGATCGCTGAGCGCTACGGCGGCGTCCCCAAGTCCGCGAAGGACCCGCTCGTCATCGTCGTCCACGCGAACGCAGCCGACTCCGCGAACTTGAGCGAGGAGGCGGCGGAGGACCGCTACGGCACCGCGTTCGACCAGCCGAACGGGACGCTCTTCACCATCCCCCTGCCGAAGGACGACTGGATCGCCGCGGGGTCGCTCGCCGAGGCGTGGACCTTCGCGCTGATGGACCAGATCTTCGGCGTCCACTTCCAGAGCCGGCTCTTCGCCGGCGAGGCGCTCCTCCAGGCCTGCGAACGCACGGGAGGCCGTCAGTTCCCGCTCTACCACGAGCGCTACGCGGAACTCATCCCGAAGAAGCTGATCCCGTTCCAGGAACTCGCCGACGCGACGAAGCAGACGGATGCGAGCGAGGCGTCCGCGATGGTCTACCTCGCGTTCTTCCGCGTCGCCGGCCAGCGCTACTCCGACGCCTTCATCGATTACGCGAAGCAGATCCGCGCCGGCACGAACCCGAGAGTCGCCCTGCGCCGGTCGCTCCTCGCGCTCGACCAGGGCGCGCTCAACGAGGCCGCGGCGGAGTTCCTCGCGACGTTCCGGGTGATCGAGGGGAAGTGAGGTCGGCCGGCTCTGAACGGCCCGCGACGGTTCTTCTCGCGCATGTCACTGCTCCGCCGGCCGAATTCGGATGCGTCCCGGTGTCGCGGTGACGATGGCACCCTTCGCCAACTCGGGTCCGCAGCGTTCGATGACGGCGAGGCACGCGCGCGACTGCTCCCGCGCTCGGAAGTCGACGAGCCGGACGATGCCGGAATGGGCCGTCCGCCGAACGACCGCGATCTCGCCGAAGTCCTTGTCCAGCGTCACGAGGACGCACCCTTCCGCGTGGGCGCGGCGGAGGATCTCGTCGTCGCCGGGGTCGCGCTCCCAGGACCCCGCCCACTCGACCTCGTGTCCCGCCGCCCGAAGCTCGGGCGCCGCGCCGCCCCAGACGCAACCGTCGAGGAGCAGCTTCACGTCTTCGCGGGACCGATCGCGAACGGTTCGATCCGTTCGTGCGCCACGAGCCGCCGGGCGTACGCGATGCAGGCGAGCACGTCGGCGCGCTCGAGCCACGGGTAGCCGGCGACGATCGTGTCGACGTCGTCGCCCGCTTCGAGCATTGCCAGCACGTGCTCGACGGCCAGGCGGCGACCGCGGACGATCGGCTTGCCGCCGAAGATGTTCGGGTCGGTCGTGATCCGGGCGAGCAGATCGGCGTCGGTCATGCGGCGCTCAGCATAGCGTCCCGTGACGAAGGGACGCGCGGAGCCCCTGCCCGTACGGCGCTCGACGCTGCGTTCCCGTCATTCCTTCTTCGCCCGCGGCGGCGGCGCGAGGCCGGCCTTCCCCGGCACGCGGAGCACCGGGTAGACGTCGCCGACGGCGAGCGCGTCGAACCATCCCCAGCGGACGAGGCCGTCGTCGCTCTCGGGCTCACACAGGTAGATCGCGACGTGCGCGAGCGGTTGGTCCATCGGCACGAACCAGTCGCCGGGCGCGGACGCGTGGCCGTCGAGCGTCTCGCGGCGGACGAAGAGCACCGTCTCGCGGCGCGGCGTGGTGCCGACGTCCGGACTGTGCGTCGATTCCTTCGACAGGACGACGTAGCGCTCCACGCGCGACGTCGCGTGCTCCGGCGGAACGCGTTCGACGTCCACGTTGTGCGCGCGCAGGTGATCGACGACGTCCATCCGGGCCGCGGGGACGAGGTACCCGCGCGGGCGCCGCACGCTGATCTCGGGCACGAAGCGGCAGTAGAAGACGTTCTTCCAGCGCTTGCGCGTGCCGCCCGTGATGCGCCGGGCGAGTTGCGTCTCCATGTCCCACGCCTCGATCTCGCAGTCCATCAGCGAGTAGGCCGGATAGCGGTACGTGAGCTCGCCGTTCTCGGCGCGCGACGCGACGCCGTAGTGGATGCCCACGACGTCGTCGGGCTGAGGGTCCCGGCCGCGCGCGGTCGTGTCGGCGGCGGCGCGCTCGACGAGGTTCACGATCTCGCGGCCGTGGTCGCCCGCGTACTTCAGGATCTCGACGAAGATCTCGTACGTCACCGCGACGCGCTGGTCGAACGGGATGTAGCTGTACGCCTCGAGCAGGATGTCGAGACGTCCCGTCAGTCCGCGGTAGTGGCTGCCGTAGCGGGGGAGTCCGGGGTACGTCTCCCATCCGCTCTCGGGGTCGTCGTTGTCGCGGAAGTTGCCGTAGAACCACGTCTTGAAACCCGTGCGCGCCTCGAGCGACTTCCCGATCGCAGGGAGCATCGTGTCGCGCGAGTAGAGGATCGGCTCGCGCGGGCCGGACATCAGCGTGTGCGACGTGTCCCACGTGAGCGAGTAGCCGTGGATCGAGCCGTCGCTCGTGTGCGAATCGACGAGGAGGTGCGGGTTCCACGACCCGAAGAGCGCCATCAGCGCGCGCGACTCGACCGCTTCGAGCTTCGTGTAGTCGCGGTTGAGGTTGATCCCGGCGCCGGTGTAGCGCGTGCCGACGCCGCCCTCGGGGCCGACCTGGCCGTCCATGGCTTTGAGGTCGAGCGCGCGGTGTTTCGGGTCGATGAGGTCGTTGCCGTCGGGGTTGTAGATCGGGATGACGACGATCGTCGCGCGCGACATCAGGTCGCCGTGCTTGCCCAGGACCGTCATGTCCCGCGCGAGCATCAGCGCCGCTTCCTTCCCCTCGACCTCGCCCGCGTGGATGTTGCAGACGATCATGACGACGGGAATGCCGCGATCCCTCGCCGCGCGGTGCGCTTTCTCCGGCGTGAAGAGCTTCTCTGCGGAGAAGACGAGCACCGGGATCTCGCGGCCTTCGGCGGAGGCACCCATCGTCTGCACCGAGAAACTCGTCGCCGAGGCGGCGACGAGTTTCTCGATGAACGACATCACGTCAGCGTGGCGGGAGGTCGCGCGGTAGTTCGTGGCTTCGGCGACGGTCTGGAGGGGGGTGGGCATGGGGGGAGACGGTACGCAGCGGGCGGCGCCTCGCCAACGATCGAGTCCCGTCGAGAGGAGGCGCGCCGACGTAGACTGCCGCGATGCTCGATGACGTCTACGCGGAAGTGCGGCGCCTCATCGTCGTCCTGCAGGACGAGCAGGCGCCAGACGCGGCGGAGGAGCTCGATCGCGCCATGTACGGCAGCACTTCGGGCGAGATCCTGTCCGACCTCGGAGCGGGGTTGAGCGCGATCCTCCGAAAGCGGCGTGAGTTGACCGCGCCCCTGCGAGACCGCCTGACCGCGCTGCTGCACGAGGTGGATGGTTTGCTTCGAGCGGTCGGACACATCACTCCGACCGACTGGCGGGAACAGGCGCCGGACGAAGAGCACCGATGAAACGCACCAAGCAGAACAAGTTCGCGCCCGGATGGAACGCGGCTCGAGTCCGGCGCATCCTCGCACACTACGAGAGTCAGTCGGACGCCGAGGCCGTCGCGGAGGACGAGGCTGCGTTCGAGGACACCGGGCCGCGTCATCGCGGCGCGGTGACCGGGACGTAGATGTCCACCTCCGACTCCGGGCTCTCCATCGTGCACCGCTCGTCGTAGAGCTCGAAGTCGGACGCGCCGGTCGGCATCAAGCCGGACGCCGGGAGCCACTCGCGCCAGACGGACTGGATCGTCTTCGAGAACGTTGTGATCGGTCCCTTGTGCGTGAAGACGGCGAACGTCCCGGCGGGCACCGTCGTCGCCGACATCCCCTCGGGCACCCGGCCGATCGACTTCACGCCGGTCGCTGCGGAGTAGAAGAAGCCCGGCGAACCCGCCGCGGAATCGTCCACGCAGACGCCGTAGTGCACGCCGTCGATGCGGTCGTCGATCTCGTCGATGCGCCGGACGAACCGGTCCCAGAGCGCCGGAATCCCCTCGATCTTGCCGGGGAGGAACCGCTCCCGCACGCCGACGACGTGGAACGCACCGTGCTCGACGATCCGGGGCTTCATCGGCGTCCTCCGTTCGCGGGGAAGCCTACCGTCCGTCTGCGCCCGTCACCCCTTCGTGTGCGACGCCTCGAGGTGGAGGACGAGTTCGTCCACGTGCGCGTTGCGCATCAGTGGGTTGACGAACACGGCGCGGAGCACGTGCTCGTCCTTCAGCGGGCAGAGGTTGATCATGAAGCTTCCGCTCTCGTTGATGCGGGTGCGCGTGCGGACGGCGTGGTCGCGGCGCTGCTCGGGTGTCGCGCCGGGGCGCGAGCGCGGACGGAAGCACACGCTCCAGCTCACCGGCTCGATCGCGAGCTCGTAGTGCTCGGACGCCTCGATCGCCTTCCGGAACCGCCGCGTCAGGCGGTCGGCCTGCGCGACGCGTCGCGTGAGACCCTCGCGGCCGAGCGACTTCCACACGAGCCACGTGGAGAGCGTGAGGAAGGGCTTGCCGCAGTAGATCGAGGTGAGGCCGAGGTCCTGCTCGTCCCACGGCGCGTCGTCCTTGTGGAAGAGGTAGCCGCCGCCCGTCGGCGGACGCAGCGACGCGAGCCGCGAGCGGTCCCGGACGAGGAGGAACGACGACGCGACCGGCGCGCCGCCGTGCTTGTGCGCGTCCCACGTGATGCTGTCGGCGTGTTCGAGCCCTGACCGGAAACGGAGCGCGCGGCGCCCGAGCAGCCCGAACCCGCCCCATGCAGCGTCTACGTGCAGCCAGAGCCTCTCGTCGCGCGCGAGCTTCGCGATCCGCAGCACGGGATCGAGCGCCCCGGCCACGGTCGTCCCGAGAGTCGCGTTGACCATGAACGGGACGAGTCCGCGCGAGCGCGCGACCCTGACCGCCTCGGCGAGCGCGTCGGGACGCATGCGGTCCTGCGCGTCGGTCTCCACCTCGAAGAGCCCGCGCAGCGAGATTCCCGCGAGGTCGGCGCCCTTCGGGACCGAGTAGTGCCCCGCCTTCGACGTGAAGTACGCGAGCATCGGCACGACGCTCTCGCCGTGGTGCTCGACCGCGGCCTTGCGTGCGAGGTAGACGCCGAGGTAGTTCGAGAAGGAGCCGCCCGGCGTCGCCGTGCCGCCGGCGATCGAGCCTTCCCACGGGATGCGGCCGAGGATCCACGAGATGACCGCGCGCTCCATCTCGGTCGGAAGCGGCGCGACCTCGCGCGTGGACATCGTGTTGTTGGCGAAGACGCCGACGAGCGCCCCGGCCATCGCCTCGTCGAGCGTGCCCGAGAAGAGCTGGTTCAGGAACCGCGGCGAACGCGCGTTCGCGAGGTGGCGATCGAGGAGCGCCCCGAGCGATTTCCGCAGGCCCTCCGGGTCCGACGCGCGCTCGGGAAGCGTCTCGACGAGGCTCCGCTCGCGCGACGAGAGTTCGATCGCCTCGGCGTACGGCACCGGGAACACGGGCGCCTTCGCGTCGCGCTTCGCGCTCCGCGTCACCCGTCCGGCGGCCCAGCGCTGCCAGGCGTCTCGCTTGGTCACGGCGGCAAAGTACGGCCGCGGCGCGGAGTCGGGAGCGGAAAGTTGCGGCCGGGAGCCCGACTGCTTACTAGTCGGCGGGTGAACCTGATCCTCCTCTTCGACGGCGACCGCGAGTCCGGCGGGCGATTCGTGCTCGGCGGGGACCGCGCCCGGCACGTCCGCGAGGTGCTCCACGCCGAACCCGGCCGCGAACTGCGGGTGGGACTCCTCGAAGGACCGCTCGGGACGGGCCGCGTCGTCGAGACCGCCGGCGACCGCGTCGTCCTCGACTGCGCGTTCGACGCCGAGCCGCCGCCGCGTCCGCTCGTCGACCTCGTCCTCGCCGTGCCGAGGCCGAAGTCGCTCGTGAAGCTCTGGCCGGAGATCGCGGCGCTCGGCGTCGATCGTGTGGTGCTCGTCCGCACGTGGCGCGTCGGGAAGCCGTTCCTCACGGCAGGCGCGCTCGACCCGGACGTCTACCGGCCGCTCCTCTTCGACGGCATGATGCAGGCGAAGACGACGCGCGAGCCGCGCGTCACGG
>JANNHP010000109.1:0-1721 GCA_031404455.1 Planctomycetia bacterium
CTCGAGACTGCTCACGTCGTTCATGGTTCTCTCCTCCTCACTTCGCGACTTCGAAGTCGGGGCTTGAGTCAACCGGTGTGTAAACGACATCAGGCGGCGACCCTCTGATTCTGCTTCACGACCTTCACTCCGTCCTCGAACACGACCCCTCGGTACACCGCGCTGGCAAGGCTCGGCGCGTCGATCTTGCGGAAGCGTTTCTCGGCGACGAGCAGCAGTCGCCAGATCATCGCCGTCGCGTTGGCCGTCTTCTTGAACCGCTTCGCAGCGTCGGTGCGCAAGCGCACCGCGGCGAACGGGCTCTCGACCACGTTCGTCGTCCGCAGGTGCTTCCAGTGCTCCTTCGGGAAGTCGTAGAACGCCACCATGCGATCCCAGTCCCGCTCGAGGATCTCGACCGCCCGCGGGTGCGTGCGGCGGAACGCCTTCGCGAACCGCTCGCGCAGCTTGAGCGCCTCGGCCCGGGACTTCGCGTAGGGGATCGCGCACAGCAGCTCGCGCGCCATCGCCTGCATCAGCTTCGGCAGAGCATCGAGCACGTTCACGATCTTGTGATTCCAGCAGCGTTGCTCGCGGGTCTCCGGCCACACCGCGCTCGCCGCAGCCCAGGCGCCCGCGGCGCCGTCGGCGATCATCAGCTTCGGCACGTCGAGTCCGCGCCTGATCAGGTCGGCGAACAGCGTCTTCCACGACTCCGTGCTCTCACGGTGGCCGGCGACGACGGCCAGCACTTCCTTCGTTCCGTCGGCCATCGCGCCGATGACCACCAGCAGCGCCGCCTTCTCCTTCTCGAGCCCAGCCTTCACGTAGATGCCGTCGGCCCACACGTACACGAGTTCGCGATCGCTGAGATCGCGCGTCGACCAGGCGTCGTAATCGGCCTGCCACTTGGCGCGCAGCCGCTCGATCGATCCCGGAGACAGCGTGGCGCCGTCGCCCAGGAGGCCGCGCAGGGCCAGTTCGAAGTCGCCCTTCGACAGCCCGTGCAGGTAGAGCTCCGGCAACAACGCGTTCACCTCGCGGCTCTGTCGGGCGAAGAGCGGCAGCACCCGGCTCTCGAACCGCTCGTCCAGGTTCCGCGCTCGCGGCCGGCGCAGCTCGATCGTGCCGCACGAGAGCGCCAGGCGACGCGGCTTGCCGTAGCCGCTGCGGTAACCGGCGGCGGAATCAATGTCCGCCCGGCGCTCGGACTTGCCGCGACCGAGGAACACCGACAGCTCCTCCTCGAACACCGACTGCATCGTCGCCTGGATCTGCATGCGCACGAACGCCTCGAGCGTGTCCCACGTGGGCATTGACGAAACGGGGGCTGCGGGTATCTTCTTCCTCACGGCGGCGTCTCCTTCTCTTCGGGCACCTGCCCGGGTTCTTGGTCGAACCAGAAGGTTACGTCGCCTTCAGCCTTTTACACACCTGTTGAACTTAGCCCCCTCGAAGCGGAAAGTCGACACTCGGGTCATGCGACCCGGGTGTCGATGTTCACGGCCTCGCTATCGGCTCCATCCCAGCGAAACTAGGAGTGGATACTTGACTTGATCCCCGTTCGCCCATGTCCGGATCGGCACACGCACCTGAAGCCCGAGGAATCCGGCGGGAGCCACCGGTCGTCCGAGCCCTGCGGCGAGTAGCAGGTCGGTCCGGCCAAGATTCCCTTCCTCCTCGACGCGGCCGTTCCATGTCTCCGGGTTCTCGCGATCGAGCACGAGGCCGAGATTCGCGCC
>JANNHP010000110.1:0-22300 GCA_031404455.1 Planctomycetia bacterium
CGCGGCGCGACAATCCTTCGAGGGGGCGCGCGGGGGTGTCGGCCGCGCCGGGGCGTCGCGCTCGGCCCGCCTGCGGGGGCACGCGCGCTACTCCGCGCACTCAGTCCCCGGGATTTCGACTTGCGCGTGTATTTCCGGCCCGGGTGGCGGGATTACCTCCAACGGAGCCGCGATCGGATCGGTCCCGGATCGGACGCGCTCTCGAGCCCAGATGCGAACCCCGAGACGGACGGCCTTTCACCCTGAGAACGGGTGCGCCCATCACGCGCGCCGGGAGCGCGGTGATTCGAGCCAGTGCCGCGGAAAGGCAGGCTAGGCGATGGTGCGATCCGTCGAAAGGCGCGATGGGTCCTCGAACGAGGCGACCGCGAGCGCCGCGTGGCTGCCGCCCGTCACCGTGCTGCTCGGCGCTTCACTCGCCGCCATGGGCGTCCTCTGGTGCTCGGCGGCCTCGCCCGGCGGCACCGCGCGGCCGCCGGGCGTGTCCGACGGCGAGCCGTTCGGCGCGCTGTTCGATCGCGACGATCCGAACCGCCTCGTCCGATCGGCGCTCGCATCGGGCGCGGCGTGGCTGTCGTCCGTGCAGGAAGACGACGGAGGCTGGAGCTACCGCGACGGCTCGGCCGACGACAGCTTCGGGATAGGAGTCGCCGCGCTCTGCGGCCTCGCGCAACTGCACGCCGGCGTCCCGCGCGACGACGAGCACGTGCTGCGGACCCGGAACTTCGTGGTCGACGAGATCCGCGCCCGGTGGTCCGCCTCGATGGACATGCCGTCGATCGATGTCTACTCGGCGGGGCTCGCCGTGACCTTCCTGCTCGAATCCGGATCGTGGGCCGACGACAGGACGGTTCTCGGCACGGTGCGGATGCTCGAGGACGCATACGGTACCGACGGGTACTGGGACTATCGTCCGGCGTGGGCAGCCGCAGCTCGTCGCAAGGGCGGTGACGTGCGCAAGGCGTGCGCCGCGCCACGACGCGGCGGCGGCAACGTCTCGGCGACGCTCTACGCGATCGCCGGGCTCAGCGCCGCGTCCGAACGCGGGATCGCGATCGACGGGCGCGGGCTGGATCTCTGCCTCGCGGCGCTGCGCGACCGGCAGGCCGCCGACGGAGGGTTCTTCTACTTCGCCGACGAACCGGCGAGGCACGTCCGACCGCGTCAGCCGTACTGGGGAGGTACCTGCGGTTCGGTTGCGGCGTATCTCATGGCGGGCGAGATCCGCGGGCTCTGGAGCAGCCCCGGCGAGGCCCTGCTCGATCCGCTCGTCCGGAGCGGCCTCGCATGGATCGAAGCGCACCCCGAAGCCGACACACGCTCTGCGGACCGCAGCGAGACGCTCCTCGGCGAGCCGGTCTACGGACTGTTCGTCGGGTCGCGCGTGACGGCCCTGCTCGGACTCGACCGCGTGCTCGGCGAGGCGTGGCACGCCGCGGGCGCAAAGCGGCTCCTCGGCCTGCAGCGTGCCGACGGGAGCTGGGATCCCGGGGAGTATCGCAGCGGCGTCTACTCGCCCGAGGTCGAGACGGCGCTCGCGCTGCTCGTCCTCGCGCCGTCCGGGCGCCGGCTCGGCGAACCGCTCCGCGGCGCTAGGGCGGCGTCGGGTCCTCAGGTGAGCAGGAGGGTGCTCGATGGACGCGACAGATGACGCCCACCGACCTCCCGGTCCGGGCGATCCGAGTGCGAACGGCGGAGCCCCAGCGGAGATTCTCGAGCGAGCTCCGGCAGGATCCTGGGCCCTTGTCGTGAGCCACGACGAAGTCCTGCGAGGGCGCGCACTGTCCGGGCTCAGGCAGGCCGGGTACTCGTGCGAAGACGCCCCGACCGGACTCGCGGCGCTTACGAAGATCGAGCGGTTGCATCGCGCGTACTCGCTGATCGTCCTCGACCTCGAACTCCCGGACGTTCCCGCCGCCGAGGTCGCGACGATCGTGCGCATGATGATTCCCGGTGCTGCCCTGGTCCGGTGCGCCGCGGGGGTGTCCCCGCGGAGAGAGGGGGCAGACGCATGGCTCGCGAAGCCGGCCCTCGCTTCGGAGTTCACCCGCATCGTGGCGTTGCCGAGGCCGACCGTATGACCCGGCACCCGGATCCACCCTTCCCGGCGATCGCTCGGACGTTGCGGCGTCCGCGCCGTCCGGAGTTCGCATGAGCGCCGTGACGGGAGTCTTCCCGGGAGCCGAGGTCGGCCGTTACCGCGTGATCGCAGAGATCGGGGCGGGCGGGATGGGCGCCGTCTACCGGGCGGAGGTCACGGAACGCGTCGCCGGTCTCGAAGTCGGCCAGATCGTCGCACTGAAAGTCGTGCACCCGCACCTCTTGAACATCCCGGGGTTCTTCAAGCGCTTCCTGCGCGAGGGCGAGGTGGGCAAGCGCATCCGTCACCCCAACGTGGTCGCGACCTACGACCTCGACGGAATCAAGCTGGGCGACGAGACGGTCCTCTACATGGCGATGGAGTACGTCGAGGGCAAGAACCTCTGGGACCTGTTCCAGGAACTCGGGCCGATCCCGGAGAGGTTCGCCCGTCATCTCGGCCGCGAACTGGCGAAGGGACTCGCGGCCATCCACGCGCAGGGCGTGGTCCATCGCGACCTGAAGCCCGAGAACGTCCTCATCGGCGCGGACCGAACCGTGAAGCTCATGGATCTCGGCGTGGCGCGGATGATCGAAGACGACGTTCGCCTCTCGCGCACGGGCGTCTTCGTGGGATCCGCACTCTACGCGGCGCCCGAGCAGTTCCGCGACGCACACCTCGGGCTCGACGCACGTGTCGACCTCTACGCGCTCGGAGTCGTGCTCTACGAGATGACGACCGGCCGCACGCCCCACGACGCCGACGACTTCGGCGGGATCGTCGCGAAGGTGCTCACCGAGGCTCCCGTGCGCCTCACGACCATCAAGCCGGAAGTGACCCCGCTCTTCGCGGAACTGGTTCACGGTCTGCTCGTGAAGGACCGGGACCGGCGCATCGGCTCCGCGGCCGAGGTCATCGCGATCCTGAGCGATGGCGAGGAGTCGGCGTGGTGGCGATCGCGTCCGCGGCACGAGCCCGTCTCGGAGGCGCCGCCCGAAACGCGACGGATCGACGTCGAACGCGAGACCGGCCTCGTCGGACGCGACATGGAACTCGCCGAACTGACCGCGCTCTACGAGCGCGCCGCCGGCGGGGACGGACAGGTCGTGCTCATCGAGGGCGAAGCCGGAATCGGAAAGACGCGCCTCGTCGATGAGTTCATCTCCAGGTTGCGCGAGAGGGGCGACGACTTCTCGTTCCGGTTCGGAACGTATCCGCCGGGCGGCGCCGCGACGGCCGGCATCGCGTTCGAGTCCGCGCTCGAGGAACTCCTCGGCGAGAGCAACGTCGTCGACCGCCATGCGGCCCACCGGGGCGTGGCGCACACTTCGGCCGGCACCGCGGTGGCCCCGTCCGTCCACTCGCCGACGGCCCTCGTCCAGACGCTTCGCTCGCTCTCGGCAGAGCGCCCGACGATTCTCCTGATCGACGCGCTGCAGTTCGCACCTCCCGAGGGGCTCTGGCTCTTCGCTGCGGCTGCCGCCGCAGCCGCCGGGAGACGCATCTTGATCCTCGGTACCGCGCGGTCCGGCCTGCCGCAGGCGTGGACCTCGGCGCTCTTCGCGAGCAGCCACGCGCGGCGCGTGGCGCTGCGGAGACTCGGACTGAAGGACGCGGCGCGTCTCCTGATCGCGGCCGTCGAATCCGAGGAGACCGCCAACGAGCTGGGATTCCAGGTCGTCGAGAAGTCGGGGGGCAATCCGTTCTTCCTGCTCGAGTTCGTGCGAAGCCTGCGCGATCGCGGCGTCCTCGTCTCGGATCCCGACGGACGCCCGCGCCTGACGCGACTGGTCGGCGACCTCTGCCTGCCGCAGGCCGTGGAGGACGCGCTGGAAGCCCGCATCGCGGAGCTCTCGGAAGAAGACCGTGAGATGCTCGACGTCGCCGCGTGCTTCGGAGCCGAGTTCGACCCCGGGCTCCTGAGCGAGGCGACGCGGCAGGTGCGGATTTCGGTGCTCCAGCGACTGACTAGGCTGGAGCGCACCCACCGTGTCGTCCACGCCGTCGGCGACCGGTTCGTGTTCGACCATCACGGACTGCACAAGGTTCTCTTCTCGGCGATTCCCGACGCACTGAGGCGCGAGTACCAGGCGTCTCTCGGCGCGGCTCTCGAGCTCCGGGTCGACGGCGGAGCGGAGGACGACGGCGACAGGGCGCATCTCGCGGAACTGTTCCTCGATGCGGGCGACGGCCCGCGCGCGCTGCGTCACATTGCGCCCGCGCTCGCGCAACTGGCTTCGATCCACGCCACCGACAGGGCGGTCCTCCTCGTTGCGCGAGCGCTCGCGCTCCCCGGAGTCGTCAGCGGCGCGGACCGGTTCGAGATGCTCCTCGGGCAGGCCGACCGGTTGTCGATCCTCGCGCGATACCCGGCCGAGCGCGCGGCTGCCGCCGAAGCACTCGATCTCGTCCGCGCGCATGACGCCGGCCCGGTGCACCACGCCCGAGCGCTCGTGGCCGTGGGCCGCAGCCTCCTCGACGCGGCGTTGCCCGACGACGCCAGGAAGGCGCTCGAGGAGGCGATCCGTCTGGGCGTCGAGTCGCGAGAGGGCGGCGTCGAAGCGTCGGCCCGAGCGGTGCTCGGCCGGCTCTACCTCGAATCGGGACTTTTCGACCAGGCGGTCGCCGAGCATCGGCGCGAGGCGGCGCTCAGCGGAAAGGCGGGCGACGCCCTGCGCGAGTCGGCAGCCCACGGCCGGCTCGGCGAGGCGTTCTGCGAACAGGGCCGCTACAGCACGGCGCACACATGTTTCCGGCGCGAGCGTGAGCTCGCGCGAGGGGTCAGCGATCGGCTCGCCCGGCTCAAGATGAAGTTCCATTCGGCGAGATCCCTCTTCGCGCTCGGGCGCTACTCCGATGCACGCTGGCAACTCGCGCGCGCGCTCACGGACGCCCAGCTCGTCCATTCGGTGCGCGATCAGGCCGTCGCGCACGCCGGTCTCGGCGACGTTGCGATCGCCGTGGGCGACATCCATGACGCCCGCCGTCACTTCTCCGCGGCATCCCACCTCTGCCGGGAGAACGAGATCCGGCATCTGCACCCTCGCGTGCTGCACGGGATCGCAACCATCGCGGAGGCGCGCGGCGACAACCGGAGTGCGCTCGAGAGCGCCGCCACTGCTCTCGGGCTGAGACGCGGGATCGAGGACCGCGGCGGCATCGTGGACTCGCTGATCCTGATCGGGCGGATACGTGCCGCGATCGGGGCGCCCGTCGCTGCGCAGACTGCGCTGCGGGAAGCGCTGGATCTGTCCCGCAAGATCGGGCGAACGAGCGGCCATGTCCTCGCGGCGGCTCATCTCGCAGTCCTGCCGGGCGGGGACGCCGTGGCGGCGAACACGGCGCTGCGCGCGTACGAATCGCGGATCGCGACGTCGGACCGCATCGAAGCGCACACTCTCCTCTGGCGGGCGACGGGATCGGAGGAGCACATGGCGGAGGCGCGCGGGATCCTCGATCGCGTGATGACGTACGCTCCGGACGGGCTGCGAGCGGCGGCATCGTCGCGAGTGCATCTCGAAGCCGACGCGGGACCGGGAGTCGAACCGTGAGTCCCAGGATGCCCGTGGTGCCCTCGCGGCCCGGGCGGCCCGGCGATCGCCGCGCGCCGTCAGACCGCGGCGCGGCGCGTCATCGCGTCGTGCAGCCGGTCGAGCGCCCGCTGCCGGAGCATCCCGATGCTCCCGATCGCGAGGCCGAGGCGCGCGGCGATGTCCGCGTAGGGCACGGGCGTGTCCGAGAGGTAGAGGGCCTGGATCAGCGCCCGGTCGCGGGGAGGCAACTCCGCGAGCGCGTCGCGGACACCCTGCTCCGCCTCGCCGGCCGCGATCACCTCGTGAGGCTGAGGTTCGTCGGGATCGGCGACGTCCGCGTAGGCGTCGTCCTCGATCCGCGAGGATCTGCGTTTCCTGAGAAGATGCCTGGCCTGCCAGCAGGCGATCGAGGCAAGCCAGGGCGCCATGCCGGAATCCTCCGGCGCGTTCGCCTTGCCGAGCGCCACGATCCAGGTGTTCTGGAAGACCTCGGCCGCGTCGTGCTCGGAAAGCCGGAACTTGATCGCCACGGAGTACACCAGGTCGGCGTACCGTTTGGAGACGGCGTCCCAGTCCACGAGTGCGGCTGGACGCATCGGGTAGTCGGTGGTTCCACGCATCTCGGACACCGGTCACGGGCGACGGGCTCGCGCTTCGAGCGCATCCAGGACACGACCGTGCCCCGGACGATTCGCTTCGCATCGTATCACGCGAGAAGTTGGCCCGATGACGCTGGCCGGCCCGGGTCGTCCTCCGCGGGAGCAGTTCCGCGGCGGGCCGACGGACTCGGTCGGTCCGGGCGTCCGTTCCTGCAAGTAAGCTCTGGTTCGCGTCGCTGCGTCACCGGGCGGCCGGGACAGCTCAAGGAGGCAGTTTCAATCATGTCGAACGACGATTCCGATCCCATCGACGAAGTCCGCAACGCCCTGTGGGGAGAGGTCGACGATGGTTCGCGCCGCGTCGGTCGCCGCATCGCTCGAGAGGGTGCCGACGGACCGGTCGGCCGCCGCGTCGAGACGCACCGCCGCCTGCGCGACGTGTTCTCGCGGATCGAGGCGGGTGCCGCGCCGCCCGAGCTGAAGGCCTGGCTGCAGCGCGAGGTCGCCGCGCGACGGGCGGAGGAGCCCGAGGTCGACGTCTCGTGGCTCGTGGCATCGCCGGTGCTGGCAGGCGCGGGCATCCGCTCGAGCGCCGGAGATCAGTTGCTCGCGTGCGTGTTCAGCGGGGGCGAGCTCCTCGCGCAGGTGCACGTCGAGGACGACGGTGGCGCGTGCGCCGTCACCGGACGACTCCTCGGGCCTGACCGAAAACCGGTCTCCGCGCGCCCGGTCGCGCTCTACGTCGATCGCAGGTTGCGGGAGGCGGTCGTGACCGACGAGCGCGGTGAGTTCACGTTCGACGACCGGCGCGGTCTCGCGTTCGGCGTCTGCGTGGGAGAAGGTGCCGGCGCCGTGCACATCGCGCTCGCTGACTTCACGCGTCGCATCGACGAACCGGGACAGGAGAGTTGAGAGGCGGTTCGTCCGGCGCGAGCGCGGTTCAGGAAGAGCCACTCGCCCTGCTGGACGCGTCGCGCACGGTGCTCCCGCGCGACCCGCGCGCTGCGGCCCGGCTCGCGATCCGAGCGATCCGGGCGGCGCGGTCGAAGGGTGACGCGACCTTTGAGCTCCGCGGCTACTGGGCGCTCTCCAACGCCGCCTCGATCGGACGCAGGCCGGCGGCGGTGCTCGCGATCGTCGATCGCGCGCTTCAGTGCCCGGCCGCCAGGACCGACGCCATCCTGCGCGCGCGGACCAAACTCGCGCGCGGTTCGGCGCTCATCCATTTCGGGCGGCTGAAGAACGTTCGCCGCGAGTGCCGCGAGGCGCTCGCCGCCTTCCGCAGCGCGGGCGACCTGCGCGGCGAGTCGATCGCTCACGCTCTCCTCGCGCAGGCGGCGGCGGAGGCGGGCCGCCACGCAGAAGCCGTGAATCACATGCGTGCTCAGCGGGTGGCCATGGGCGAGGACGCTCCCGCGTTCGTGCTGGCCTCCCTCGAGGACGCCGAAGCCAACAGCCGAGTCGGCCTGTACGACTTCGCGGAGGCGCTGCGACTCTTCGGGTCGGCGGGTGCTCGGTTCGACTCGATCGGCGCCGAAGTCGAGGCCGCAAAGGCGCTCTCCAATCGCGCGTACGTCCACGTGAAGTCAGGACGCTACGCCGACGCATTGCGACTGTACGCGCGGGCCGCCGACGTGTTCGAGCGGACGGCCAACACGAGTTTGATTCAGGCGTTCTGCGTGGACCGAGCGGAACTCCTCCTCGAGATCGGGGCGACGTCCGAGGCGCGCCGCTGGACGACGAGAGCCTTGGTGGCTGCCGGTGACTCACTGTCCGTCAAGGACCGGCTGAGGACTCGATACCTCCTCGCCCTGGCGACGCTCCAGGACGGCGATGTCACGGCGGCGCACGAGGCCGCTGCGACCGTCGTCGGCGAGTTCGAGCACTTCGGCGACCTGCGGGGCGCTGCCGAGGCCCTCATCGTGCAGTCCGCGGCAGCGCTCGCGGCGGGCGATTCGCAGGAGGCCCACCGCTCAGCCGCGATGGCCGTCGGACGTTTCGCCGAACTCAGGGCCGGCGCCGCTGCGTGCGCGGCCGACTTCGCCTTGTGCCGGGCCGACCTCGCACTCCACGATCTGGTGGGTGCCGAGTCCGCACTCGCTCGCGCCGCTGCGCGTCCGGGGGTGTCGGCGCTCCCCTGGGCATCGGTCGAACTGCACCGCAACCGCGCCGTGGTGCTGGCCGCCCGGGGAGACGCCGCCGGTTCGGCGAGGTTGCTCGACCGCGCGGTCCGCGACCTCGATGCGCGACGCGCGCTCCTCCCGCCCGATGCGCTGCGGTCGGCCTTCTTCTCCCGCCATGCGCCGCTCTATCGCGAGGCGATCGACGCCCACGTGGACCTCGGGCTCCACGATCGTGCGTTCGAACTGGCCTCCGCGTCGAAGAGCCGCGCACTCCACGACATGATGATGGCCGGCGGGGCGAACGTGGATCCGGCAGAGGCGCCGAGGCTCGATCGCCTGCGCACCGATCTCGGTGCGGCCTACACGCGACTGCACGAGCTTGCCCTGGGGAGCGGCAGTCCGCGCCAGTTCGATCGCGCACGCCTGGCGGCGGCTCGCATCGAGCGGGAACTGACGGAACTCACTCGGCGGGCCATGCTCGATCCGAGGGCTTCCGAAGTCGCTGCCCCGCCCCAGACCTCCGCCGCGATCCGCGAATGTCTGACTGCGGATGAAGTGCTCGTGGAGTACTCACTCGGCTCGCGTGCGATTCATGCGTTCGTCGTCACGCGCGGCGGCGTCCGCCGGGTAGGACTCGCTGTCGACGGAGCGGAACTCGCGCGCCGACTCCGCAAGTTCTCGTTCCACGTCTCGGCCGCTTCCGCCGGCGCGCGCGCCGGCGATCCGGAAACCGATGTCGACGCCGTGCGGGCGAACTTGAAGGAACTGCGCTGCCTGCTCATCGACCCACTCGATCTGCCGCGCGGCGCTCGGCGTGTCATCGTCGCACCGGATGGACGACTGCAGGGCGTGCCGTTCCACGCCATGCCCAAGGGCGATGCCTGGTGGGCCGACGAGTCGCAGGTGCTCTACGCGCCGAGCGGCGCGATGTATGCGGCCAGTGTCCGCGCGGCACCTGCTCGGCCCGGGCCGGCGCACGTGTTCGCGGTTCCCGACCCGTCCGTGCCGGAGATCGCAGCCGAGGCTCGGCTGATCGCGGCCACTCTCGGACCCGATGTCGTCGTCCGGCTCGGCGCGGCGGCGGACTGGCCCGGCTTCCAGGCGGCGTCGGAAGCGGCGGGTGTGCTCCACATCGCCACACACGGCATGTCGCGGACCGACTCCCTCGTCGGCGGAAGCGTGCGGCTCGCGGACGGATGGCTCACGCGCTTCGACGTCTACCGCCTGCGAGTCCGCGCCGATCTCGTCGTGCTCTCGGCGTGCGACTCCGGCGCGGCCCGCTACGAGCCCTCGGGCGACTCGTTCGGCCTGGTGCGCGGGTTCCTCTGCGCCGGGGCGCGTCGCGTCGTGGCGAGCAGGTGGCGCGTGGACGACCGGGCGACGGCCGAGTGGATGGGGGAGTTCTACGGGGGACTCGCCGCCCGCAGGCCCGTCGGCGAGGCCTACCTCGACGCCTGCCGAGCCGTCCGCCGCCTCCGGCCGCACCCGTACTACTGGGCGCCGTTCGTGCTCATGGGCGACCCGCGCAGCGCGATTTCTCTCAGCGCAGGCGTATCAACCGCCCCGCTCGGCGTATGACCTGAGCGTCTCGGACGGTGCCGGCGCGACGAAAGAGTCGTCGCGCGGCGCCGCGACGGGAGGCGGGCGGTGTGATCCGACACGGAGGTCCGTGTCGCGCCGTCCCGTGCGCGAGGGAGCCGGTCCGGGTGCGGGCGATCGCGCCGCGCCGACGAGCCGGCCCGAGCAGGCTGACGCACGGTTCGTAGCGCCATGTCGTGCCCGGAGTGCTTCCGGCAGGCGGCGTACGGCTCCGATCGCGACGGGAGGATTGCATGCGATTCTTGAACCGGTGGTCGTTCGCTCTCGTGCTCACGTTCGTTGGCGCGAGCGCGTCGCAGGTGCAGTCGGTCGATCACGATGGGGTCGTGCGCGGCGCCCCCAAGAACACCCCCGTCATCATCTGGGACGCGCGGTCGCCGGACGTCGGTTCGCAGGCCTCGATGTCCGTCGTCTCGGCGCCGGCAGCCGCACAGTTCGCGACCGGTGCGGGCGTCACGGTTGCGGTGCTCGACGGCGGATTCGACCTGACGCACGAGTACCTCGATGGTCATCTCGGCGCGCAGTGGGACGCACTCGACCAGGATGGCGCGGCCCAGGACCTCGGCAACGGGACGGATGACGACGGTGACGGCCTCACCGACTCCGACGTCGGGCACGGGACGTTCGTCGCGGGCCTGATCGCGGCGTGCGCTCCCGACGCGACGATCCTCCCGATCCGGGTCCTCGACGACGAGGGCCGGGGCAATCCTGCAGCACTTGCGCGCGGCATCGACAAGGCGGTGGCGCTCGGCGCGAAGGTCATCAACCTGAGCCTCGTCTCCTCGACGACCACGTCGCAGCTCGAGACTTCGATCCAGGCCGCCGTGAACGCCGGAATCACCATCATCGCTGCCGCCGGCAACGACCCCGCCGGTCCGTTCGGTTCCCAGTTCCTGCGCGACCGGTCGATCACCGTCGGTGCCGTGAGCAACTCGCTCTTCGTCGCGAGCTTCTCGCCCAACCAGGAGCTCGTGGACGTGTTCGCTCCGGGCGTCGACGTGGTCGGACCGCTCGGCGGGGCGACGGCGGACTCGTACGCCAAGTGGAGCGGCACTTCGTTCTCGTGCGCGTTCGTCAGCGCGGCGGCGGTGCTCGTGAAGGAAGACCACCCGGCGATGACGCCCGCCGCGATGAAGTCGTTGCTCACGACGGCCACGGACGTCGTCGCCGACGCGAACCCGTCGAGCCGCGGGTCGGCCGACCTGCTCGAGGCAGTGACCCAGTAGCCGGCGACGGTCGACGTCGCGGAACGGGTCGCGGGTACGCTCGATCGGGCGGCCCGCGGCCCTGCGCCGCCGCGACCCCGCCGGACACCGGTTGCCTGTGCCGCGTGGAGTTCCGCCAACTGGACCGGACCGTCGCACGCCCGCTCTTCACCGGCCCGAGTCCGGCGCTTCACGGCTTCGACGACGTCGCGGACCGCGCACCGGCAGCACGCGAGCGCCTCGAAGGCCTGCTCCCGGCGCCCTGAGCGCGCGAGTCGGCGGAGTCACTCCAGGAACGCGAGCCGCGCGCGCTTCGTCGTCGTGTCGAACCAGGTCGCGAGTCCGCGAAGTCCCGGGACGATCGCGCGCGCCGTCGCCGGGAAGGCCGCGCCGTCGGCGACCACCTCGGTCGCGGCTGCGCCGGGAGCGAGGTGGAGGAGCTTGCCCTTCGCGATCCAGAGGGCGTGGATTCCGCTTTCCCCGGCAAAGAGCTGCGGCTCCGTGCCCTCGCCGAGGTCCCGCTCGTTGCCCCCGCCGACCGCGAGGAAGACGTTCAACTCCCGCCGCCACGCCGACACCACGTCGTCGCCCTTCGTCACGACCGCCGGACCCGCCATCGGACATCCCGGGACACGCCAGGAACCCCGGCCGCTCTTCGCTGCCGCGTCGAACTTCGCCGAGCCGCGGGGCAGGCGCGTCGTCCAGACGTCGCGCTCGCCCTGCACCGAGTTGCGGAACGCGACGACCGCGCCGCCGCCGCCCGACGCCGTGATCTCCGGGTGGCAGCACTCGCAGATCGAGCCGTCGGGCGATTGGTAGGCGACCGCATCCGCACCCCACACCGCTCCGTCCGCGGAGAAGTCCGCGCAGAGACGCGTGCCCTTCCCGCGCACGTCGAGCCAGACCGCCGCGAACCTTCCGTCGCCGAGGGCCGCGAGGTCGAAGAGTCCCTCCTGCGCGCAGCCCGGCACGTCGCTGACGCGCACAGCGTCGCTCCAGGTCGCGCCGCCGTCGGACGATCGCCACGCCAGGAGATCGCCGCCGCCGTCCTTCGTGTGCCGCGTGATGGCGGCGAGGACGACCGTCTTCTGCGTCGCGGCGATGCGCGGGCCTCGGCGTGCGCCCACGAGCAGGTCGCTCCTGCGCACGGCGCGGACCGGTTCCGCGAATGCCGCGTTCCGGCGCTCGGCGGCGACGACGTCGATGCCGTCCGCGAGAGGCAGCGCGACCAGCACGCGGGCGTCCGGCGCGGCGCAGACCCGCGGGGGAGCCACGAGATCCGCGCGACTCGGCACGTCGCGGACCCGGGAGGGAGCCTCGTCCTTCGCGACGCCCGCCGCCGCGAATCCGAACACCACGATTACGGCGACGAAGACTCGGCGCCGGAATGAAACTCGCATGGTTCGCGTCCTCGGTTCGACGGCGGTCAGGCTGACACCGCACTCCCGGACCCGCCGCAGAGATTGCGGCGCCGAACGCGGACGAGGACGCGCAGACGGCCGGCGGGGTCTTCCTCGCCGGCCGTCGCTACGATGCGCGGACGGTCGTTACTGTGCCGCGCCGTTCGCGTTCTGCTGGTCGAGGTTGGCGGCGATGAGACAGCCGCGGACGACCGCGGAGAGCGCGTCGTCGGCGCGGCGCACGCCGGCGATCGGGATCGGGAGCTGGACCTTCTTGATCTCGTCGGCGAAGACGTCGATGAAGCCGCCGATGAGGCTCGTGCCGCCGCCGATCACGATCTCGACCGGCTTCTCGAACTGCGGGACGTCGCGCGCGAGCATGAAGCGCTGCCTGAAGTTCTGGAGCACGTACCCGATCAGGTTGCGGTAGTAGAGGACGATCGCCTCCTCCTCGCGCGAGTTCGGCGACATGAGGTCGATCTCGCTCTCCTTGATGGCCGTCGCGCGGACCTTCGGGATTCCCATGACCTTCGCGACGTGCTCGTCGATCCAGTCGCCGCCGCGCGCGACGGAGAACGTGAGCGCCGGGATCGTCTTGTAGGCGACGCAGACGTTGAACATGCCGGCGCCGCACGAGATGCCGATGCCGGTGAAGTCCTGCTCGCCGAGCGAGCTGTAGACGATCGCGTGGGCCTCGTTCATCGAGCGCGGCGTGTATCCGAGCTTGCGCAGGATGCCGCTGACGATGCCCTCGTGGTAGACGGTGTCGTTCTCGCGGTCGATCGACGCGGCGGGGATGCAGAAGCAGACCTCTTCGCCCGCGACCTCGGGCTCGCCGAGGAGGCGCTGGATGATGAAGCGCATCATCGGGATCGCCTCCTGCTCGCCGGCGGAGAGGAAGCCGTGCTGCATCGGACGGCGCACTTCGCTGCCGAACATGTTGGCGAGGTTGAAGGCCGCGTCGCCGATCACGAAGAGGCGGTCCTTGAACTGGACGTACGGCACGCGCAGCTTCGTGAGCATCTCGCGGTTGCCGACGAACTGGCTCGGGATCTCGAGGAACGCGTTGCGCTCGCGCAGGACGAGCAGGTCGCCCGCGCCCACCTGGCGCACCGAGAGCAGGTTGGCCGTCCCGACGTCGAGGCCGCGGCCGAGCGCCGCCGGCGCGGACTTCGTCGCGACAACCGGCTCCTGGAATGCGACCCGCTGCTGCGCGGGGGGCGTCACGTCGCGCTGCGCGTCGGGCGTCTCGATTTCCGTCCTGGCGCTGCGGGCCTTGGCGTTCTTGCCCTTGGTGGCGGTTCCCGTCGTCCCGTTGGCGCCGGGCTCGCCGAACCTCACGTCGTTGTTGTTCGCGCTCATGGCTTCAGGTCCTTTCCTGTCGGTCCCTGCGCAGTTGCGCAGATGGGGTGCTGGTCTCTCTCGTTCCCGCCGGAACATCCCGGCGAAGACATGAATTCGGTCACTTCCCGGCGGGCTTCGCCCGGCCGTTCATCTCCTTCAGGCGCCCGACGCTCTTCCCGATCGTGGCCTTCGAACGGCGCTCCTCCACGTCGAGCTGGTCGAGGTTGCTCGTCATCTCGCCGTCCGGGACGTCGAAGATCTTCGCGAGGAGGACGTCGGTCGCCTCTCCGGTCATCTCGATCGGGCGGGCCGTCGCTCGCTCCATCGTCCGCGTGATCTTGTCGAGGGCCTGTTCGAGAGCGCCCTTGAAGGTCGACTCCAGCGAGCCCGACTGGACAGCTGCGCTCTGCGCGACGTGCTCGCGCAGCGCGCTGATCGCTGCCTCCTGACGATCGGCCGCCTCGGCTCCGCGCGCCGTCAGCGCCGTGAGCTCCCCGCGCATTCCAGCGATCGCGTCGTCGAGCCGGGAAGCCGCTTCGGCTTGCGATGCGGTCGCGTCCACCGTCGGCGCGCGGTCGGCCGCGTAGGCGACGTCGTCGCGCATCGCGTGGACCGCCGCGTCGAGCGCCGACAGACGCTGCTCGATCCGGTCGACGGCCTCGGCGAGTGCGGCGGTCGCCTGCGACGCGCCGCCCGAGGCTTCGCTGCGCATCGCCTGGAACGATCCGTCGAGCGACGCCAGCCGATCGGCGACCTTCGCCATCTCGCCGGTCACGTCGGAGGCGCCCGCCTCGTCACGCATCGCCTTCAGCGATCCGTCGAGCGACGCGAGACGTTCGGCGACCCGGTCCACGGATCGCGCGACGCCGTCGTTCGCCTCCGAGACGGAGGCGGCGACGCGCTCCAGGAGGTCGTGCAACTGCGCGGCGTCGATGCTCACCGGGCGGACGCTCGTCTCGTCCGCCGCGTCGCGCAGGAGCGCCAACTCACGGAGGATGCTCTCGCGCGACTCCTCGGAAGCTCGCTGCGCGCGGCGGATCGCCTCCGCAGTTTGGGCCGCCTCGCCAGTCTCGGCCTTGCGGCGCGCGGTCTCGGCGGCGTCGCGCTCCCGGAGCCAGTCGATCACCGTCTTCGCGACGCGCTCCGCCTCGTCCGACGACGACTTCGCGTGTCCGTGGATGCGGCTCTCGAGCGCGTCGAAGTCGGAGCGCAGGCGAGCGACGGCGTCGTCGGCGGCGGGCGCCCGCCCGATCTGTCCCCGGATCTGCGCGACGTGGCCCGCCACTTCCTTGAAGCCGCGCTCGAGGCGCTGCTCGAGGTGCGCGTCCGACTCGCAGAGGCGCACGTTCAGACGCTGGACGAGCTTCTCCACCGAGGAGTCCCGCGTCGCGACGGCGTCGCGGGCCACCGCGTCGAGGCGCGCGCGGATGTCCTCGAGATCGGCGGCGAGGCGGCGGGCGCTCTGCGTGTCGCGCGCCGCGAGCTTCTCGACGACGCGTCCGAGCGCCGCCTCGTCGAGGGTCCCGGGCTCGCGGGACGTGCGCTCGACGACGTCCTTCAGGCGGGCCATCTCACGGGCGAGGCGGGCCGAGGCGTCCTCCTCGCCGCCCGCGCGGCGCGACGACTCGATCTGCGCTTCGAGGAGCGTCTTCTCGCCGCGCAGGCGCTCGCGCTCGAGCTCGGCCTCGCGCAGCGATCCGCGCAGGTCGTCCACGTCCTGCTCGAGGTCCTGCTGCATCTTGAGGACGCGGCTGAACCGCTCCTGCGTGTCGCTGACGATCCGGTCGCGGTCGCGCTTGGTGATCTCGCCGACCTCCGAGCTGATCGTGTCGTCCACGATCGCCTGGATGATCGCCATCACCCGCTCGCTCGAGACGACACGGACGCGCTTCTTGCCCTCGGCGCGCAGATCGTCGATCGATTTCTCGGTCGTGTTGGCCTTGATGACCTGGCTGATGCCGTTCAGAGCGTTCCGCGACATTGCGCACCTCGTTGTGTCCGGGTGGCGACCGAGGGGTCGTCCCCACTTCTCGATTCGGCGCGGCGCCGCGGCGGATGTAGCGCGCGAGAGAGTTCTCAGATTGGTCGCCGCGTCGCGACACGCGAAGTGCGCGAACACGAGGAGCCGCGCGGATCCCAGAGCCGTTCGCGGACGACGCCGCAAGGGCGCCGCCCGGCGGAGCCCGGATGCGGGACACTCAGCCTCGCGTCGCGCCGAGTCTCCGCCGCGCGATGCGCGCGATCGGACTCGGGAACTTCACGCCCGTCGCGACCGCCGACTCGGCGACGTCTTCGTCAGCCGCGAGAATCGGAATCGGGTCGGCTTCGACGAACATCGGTTCGCCGCTCGGAGTGAGACGCAGATCGATAGGCGCCGACGCGTCGATCGTTCGCCGGTCAGGGACGGTCCCCGAGCCCCAATTCACAGCCGGCGGCCCGTCCCCGTCGCCGCCCGGCCGCGCGGAAAGAGGCGCGCCGCCGATCGCGACGGCCTACGATCCGCCCGCGACGCGATGAGCACGCCCGTCTGGTCCATTCGTCGCCTGCACGCGCTCGACGACGCGCGGATCGAGGAGCTCGCGAGCCTCCTGATCGACTGCGTCGAGGGCGGGGCGTCGGTGAGCTTCCTGCACCCGTTGACGAGCGAACGCGCCGCGTCGTTCTGGCGCCGCCTGGCGGGGGAGGTCGCCTCAGGCGAGCGCGCGCTGCTCTGCGCCGAGGACGCGCGCGGCGTGTGCGGCACCGTGCAGTTGGTGCTCGCGCAGCCCGAGAACCAGCCGCACCGCGCCGACCTCTGCAAGATGCTGGTGCACCGCCGTGCGCGGCGGCAGGGACTCGGAGCGGCGCTGATGCGCGCCGCCGAGACGACGGCGCGCGAGTGCGGGAAGTCGCTCCTCGTGCTCGACGCCGTCACCGGCGGCGACGCGGAACGCCTGTACGCGCGCCTCGGCTGGGTCCGCGTGGGGGAGATCCCCGGCTACGCGCTCTCCCCGCGGGGCGGGGTCGGCAGCACGACGTACTTCTACCGCGACCTCCGCGGGTAGCCCGGGCGCCGACGATCGGCGGCCCGGGACAGGTCGTCGGGCCGGCGTCGAGGCCTGGAACCGAGGCCGACGGCCTGTGCTCGATCGACTCGGCGGGCAGCACGACCGGCGGCGCACACCCGCCGCCGGCCAGGGTCAGTACGGAAACTCCAGTCCCTGACGACGCCCGTCCGCCCACTCCGACTCCGTGTACCAGCGGATGGAGCGAACGCCGGGTTGGACTCGGAGTACGTCGTCCAGTCGAACGGACGTGCGCAGTCTCTCGTAGAAGCCGGTCGCGGCGATCCGCAAGTCGAGAGCGTTAGGTGCGTCGTCGCTCTGGCGGACGAAGACCGTAGTCGTCGCCGCGGCGGGGAATGGGCGCAGATCAAATCGGAACTCCCCGAGATCGATCCGCTCCAGGGACGGAATCGGAGCGGGACGCCCAGCCTGGCCGCGCGCGGCGACGACGGTCGCGACCCTGGCTGCTTTGTCCGACTCGCCGCCGCCGACGTTGGTCTGAGCGACAGCCGCATAGAGCGCGTCGACGACTGATTGCAACCCGTCCGAGGCCGCAGCCTTGAGTGTGATCCTCGCGCGAGTCCGTGCCGTTGCCGATCCCGGCTTCCCGCACGGTCTGTCGCAGCAGGCGGCCATCCCCGCTTCCGCAATCCTCCGCTTCAGCGCGGGATCGTCGCCGCGGTATCGAAGGCCCTCGACTTCGTTGACGCTCATCGCCTGAAGCAGCCGGTACAGCTCCTCGGAGTTCGCGGGCTGCTTCCTGACGAAGCAACTGTGTCCCTCGAAGCCGATCAGGTCCGGGGCTTCGTGTTCCATCGCGCCACACGCGAGACAGACGTCCTCCGCGCAATAGAAGTCGCCGGGCGCGTCTCGCGGGTTCGGACGAAACGGCGCGGACGCGGGTGTCTGGGATCGGCCTGTAATGCGTGACAGCCAGCGCCACATGCCGACCGAGGTTACGCCGTCCGCTCCCCGCGACAGCGGCGCGAACCGTCCGAGCGCGAGGGCGGCCTCCGAACCACACGGTACCCGGAACGAATCGTCGTTCCGGCGTCGCGCCTCCGCTTTGAAGCCGACAGCCCGTTCGAGGAGCCGCCGCTCGCGGCGTCAGGCGCGGACGGCCCCGAGCCCGAGGCGCACGATCCGGCCGATCAGCTTCGGATACGTGATGCCCGTCGCCACCGCCGACTCCGCGAAGTCCTCGTCGGACGCGAGGACCGGGTTCGGGTTCGCCTCGATGAACACGGGCTCGCCGGACGCCGTGAGGCGCAGGTCGATGCGCGCGTAGGCGTCGAGAGTGAGGAGCCGGTAGATCCGGCGGCACGTGCGCTCCATCGCGCGGACGACGGCGGGGTCGAGGCCCTCGGCGAAGCGGTTCTCGAGGCCCCAGTCCTTCCGGTACGCCTCGTCCCACTTCGCGCGGAAGGTCGCGATCTTCGGCTCGTCGGGCGGGACCTTCTTGAAGACGAGTTCGCGGATCGGGAACACCTGGAGCCGCCGGTCGCCGAGGACGCTCACGTAGAGCTCGCGACCCGCGATGTACTCCTCCGCGATCGCGTCGGCCGAGATGCTGTCGTGGATGAACTGCACGCGTTCGTTGAACTGCTCGTCGGTCTCCACGAACGACGCCTGCGCGATCCCGAGCGACGCCTCCTCGTTCAGCGGCTTGACGAGGATCGGGAACTTCAGCCGCTTCGGCCGGGCAGGACGGTCGCCCCGCGCGACGGTCGCGAAGTCGGGCACCCGGATGCCGTGGTAGCCGAGGATCTTCTTCGAGATCGCCTTGTTCTTGCAGAGCGTCAGCGCGGTCGAGCCGCAGCCGGTGAACGGCACACCGTGCAGTTCCAGGTACGAGACGATGTTCTGGTCGAAGGCGCGGTTGTTCTTGAACTGGTCGGCCAGGTTGAAGATCACGTCGGGCGCGTAGGACGCGACCTTCTGCCGCAGGAGGTCGAGGTCGTCGTAGATCGCGAGATGCTCGACGGTGTGGCCGAGCGAGCGCAGCGCGCGCAGCACGTCGGACTCCGTCCGCCACTCCGGAGTCGCGAGCTCCGCCGAGAGATCCTGGTCGATCGTCGTCGGCGCGATCGCGTCGAACAGCGCGAGCACTTTCAGCCGCTGCCGCGTCCGCGTGGTCACTTGGTCCGCTTGAACTTGCCGGTGAAGAGGTGGTTCATGACGAGCGTCGCGACGTAGGCCGCGGTTTCGCGTTCGAGGTCCGCGGCGTCCGCGCCGGCGTGGACGTCGAGTTCGTCGCAGCGGGCGATGAGTCGCGTGAGGAGACCGTTCACGCGGTACTTGCGCTCGTTCGTCCAGCGGCACACGGTGTTCATCAGCACCCGCCTGCGCTTCCTGAGCCACGCGGACGCCTTCAGGCGCCCGGCCACGTCCGGCCCCGCCGAGAACAGCACTCTCAGGTCGCGGTCGTAGAAGTCCGGGTAGGAGTCCTCGTAGAGCTTTCGCTTCTCCGCATAGTACGTCTTCAGCTTGACGCCGAGGCAGTCGAGTTCCGACACGCGGTACGCCGGCTGGTGCGCCGGCGGCTTCCCGGCGAGCGACTTCATCAGCTCGTCCACGTACTCGAGCTTCGCGAGCGCCTTCCATCCGGCGTAGCGCGCGCGCCAGTCGGTGCCGGGCGCCAGCCACACGGCGAACGTCTCGGCGAAGTCCTCGTCGGGATGGCTCTGCGCGTACCAGTCGTCGAGGTGGACGACGTACGAGCGGCTGTACGGGCGCGGCCGGTAGAACTCGGTCTCCTCGGTGGACGCGAGGCCGAACGTCTCCTGCCACTTGCGACGCCTGTAGAGCCCGTAGGCGTAGGAGTACGCATGACCCGCCTCGTGGCGGATCAACTGCATGAACCACTCGGGGTCGTCGCCCTCGACCTCGAGGATGATCTTCCGCTCGAGCTTCCGCAGCCGTTCGTGGACGAGGAAGAAGGGGACGAAGATCGCCGGCACGCCGACCGGCACGAACCACTCGTCGCCGACGTGGCACGGCGGGAGGAACGCGAGGCCCTTCGCCGCGAGCTCTTCGTGGAGGCGCCGGACGAGCGTTTCGACGTCGGTTCCCTCGATCGTGAGCCCGAGCCCCGAGAGCCGCCGGTCGAGCAACTGCTCGTCGGCGAGATCGACCCAGTCGCCGGACGTCATGCGGCGCAGATCGCGGCGAGGCCTGCGTTCCGGGGCGGTCGTTCCATCGCGCAAGGCTACCGGCGACGACCGCCCGCGGCGCACCCGGAACCGGCGTCAAGGGCGCCCGCCGTCGAGGAGGGACGGGTGCGGTGTCAGGGCGTCGATTGCGCAGGGAGCCACGTTCGCAGGCGGTCGTGGTTGCCAGGCGCGGACCGCCGGCTCGCCGGGCGAGAGGTTTCGCCCTCGGTCTGTTCGGCTCGCGGGCAGGGTGGGGTGTGTCGACGAGGAACTGCTACGGTGCCCGCGTGGCAAGTGGTCCACGGTACGCCGTGGTGCTCGGTCCGGAAGAGACGGCGGCCCACGGGCGCCCGAGTCCCGGACCACCACGTCCACAGGGAGTTGCACGATGTCGAACAGCCGCACGAGGAAGATCGAGCTGAAGCACAGGAAGGGCCGGGCGCGCCTGAAGGCGCGCCGCAAGGGACCGGCGACTCGGCCCGCGACGCGCCCCGCGACGAAGTCGCGGCCTTCGGCTGCCTCGCGCTAGGAATCCGTCCGAGTCACGACCTCGGCCGGACTCCTACATGGACGGCGTAGGCTTTGAGCGATGACGAACGCCCCGGCGCGCCGCGCGCCGGCGGCGGGCGAAGCGTGCGCGGTCCCTTCCGGTGACCGAGGATGAGTTCCCAGGAGGACTCATCGATGAGCGGGTTCCGCAAGTGGTTCGGTCTCGACTACGAGGAGTCGTGGAAGGCGATCGCCGCGGAGATGGAGGGGCGGTACCGCGCAGGTTCCTGGGGCACCGGTTCGCGCGTGGACGTGGACGTGGGCGACTGGACGTTCACGCTCGACATCTACGTCGTGAGCACCGGCAAGACGAGCCAGACCTACACGCGCCTGAGGGCTCCGTACGTCAACGCGACGGGCTTCCGCTTCAAGCTCTTCCGCCAGGGCTTCTTCGCGAAGATCGGCAAGGCGTTCGGCATGCAGGACGTCGTGATTGGAGTCCCCGAGTTCGACGAGACGTGGGTCGTGCAGGGCAACGACGAGAGCCGTCTGCGCGCGATCTTCGAGACGCCCGGACTGCGCTCGCTCCTCGCGGGGGCGGGCGACGTCTCCTTCTCCGTGCAGGACGACGAAGGCTGGTTCGGGAAGAAGTTCCCCGAGGGCGCCGACGAACTCGTGCTGACGACCCACGGAGCCGTGAGCGACCTCGCGCGGCTGAGGGTGTTCTTCGCGCTCTTCGCCGAGACGCTCGAACGGCTCGTCGACACGGGCGACGCGTCGGCGCGCCCCCCGGGCGTCGAGATCTGAGGAGCGTCAGACCTCGATCCGGCTGCTGGACTCCACGGGCGCCCGGCCGAACCCGACGACGCCGGGGTCGAGGGCCGACTCCACGAACTCGCCGAAGCGCGACTCGAGGACGAGCGGGAACACCGCGTTGTGGCCCATCTTCCGGCCGTCGCGCCCGTGGACGATGAGCGTGCTCGCCGGCACGAACTTCGACAGCGCGCGGGCGCCCTCCGCGTCGGGTTCGCAGTCCGCGCCGTGGACGAGAAGGAGGTTCGGCGGCGCGGCCGACGCCCGCACGAGGTCGCGGAGCATCTCGCCCGCGCCCCCGGCGCCGACCGTCTGCCAGCGCGGATCGAGCGGTCCCTTCCCGGCGACGGAGACGCCCTTGTCGAAGCCGTACCTGAGTGCCGTGACGATCGCGGGCAGTCCGCCGCCGCTCGTGCCGTACGTCACGACCGCGCGGTACGCGCGACGGTCGAACATGCGCCCGATCTCGGCGACGAGACACTCGAAGTCGTCCGCGACGCCCGCGAGGCCGTCGCGGTAGCCGTTGCGCGACGGATCGCGCAGGACGAGCAGGTCGAAGCGGGAGGCGTCGAGATGCTGGAGGAAGACGGGGATCGGCATGAAGAGCCGTCGGGCCATGCCGGTGAAGCAGACGAGGAGCGTCTTCTGCGCCGTCGGTCCGCCGCCCGAGTACGACGACACGTTCGCCAGGAGCCGGCGCCGGACGAACGCCTCGGGTGCCGCCTTCCCGCTCTTCGCCGCCCATCCGGCGAGTCCCTCGACCCACTCGTAGCTCTCCGGCGGGAAGACCGTCTTCGGCCTGAGGCGCCGCACCGCGAGGGAGACGAGTCCGCCGCGTCGCGAGAGCGACTGCGAGATCGAGCCGTTCCAGACGACGGACCGCGGCGGCAGATCCCGGACGAGATCGTGGACGTCGAGC
>JANNHP010000111.1:0-24722 GCA_031404455.1 Planctomycetia bacterium
CGCGGCGGCCAGGTGTCTCATCGGCGCGATGCTCATGCGGCGCCGCGGGTCAGACGAGCCTGAACGCCTCGGTGACGACGATGTCGAGGACGCCGTTCACGATGCGCTGGATCTTCGCCTTCGCGAGACCCGCCTGCGCCAGCGCCTCCATCTTCGCGTTGTCCTTGCGCGACTGGACGAGCCACGCGAAGTCGTCCTTCGAGAGTTCCCCGGCGACGAGCAGCGCCGTCCACTCCTCGATCTTCGCGCTGCTCTCCGCGAGGAACGCCTTCGCATCCTTCGTCGCTGACTTCGCGTGGTCGCCCGCCTCCGCGGCGGCGAACGCCGCGACCTTCTTCTCGAGACCCTTCACGAACGCCTTCTTGCCCATGGTTCACTCCGCCGGTTTGCCCTGCTCGAGCCGGATGATCCGGTCGAACGCGCCCTCGATCTCGCCCGCGGCCTCGTTCACGAACGCGGGGGACAGCCGCGCGCCCTGCGCCGACGTTCCCTTCCACCGCTCGACGAAGCCGCCCATCAGGTGGCCCTTCGGGTCCCGCATGAGCGCCCACTGCGCCACCGTCTCCGCGTTCTCTGCCTTGCCCTTCTCGTACTCGTACGCCTTGCGCATGCCGAGGACGAGCGCGTCGCAGCTCGCCGCGTGCTCCGCGTACGGCTCCGTCGCCTGCTCGACGAGGACCATCGCCTCGGCCTTGAGACTCGTCGCCGTCTCGAACGAGTGCGGGTCGTGGCTGGAGATGAGCGAGCAGCCCGCGAGGACGACGAAGAGCGCGGGCAGGGCGGCACGCGTGACGGCGCGGCGGAGCATCCCCGGCGAGATCGATCGCATCGTTCGGCCCTCCTTCGGCGAGCGATGCTCCGGGCGGCAGGGGGCCGGAGCAAGGACCAAGACGCGCGCGGCTACTTCATCTCCCGCAGCCAGCGGACGAAACGCCCCTCGAGCGCCTCGACGTCGATGTTGCAGGAGAGCGCCAGCGCCTCGTGGAACTCGTGGCCCTTCGCAAGCCGCGCGAGCAGTTCGCGCAGGTCCTCGGGCCGGCCCGCCAGGAAGTAAGCCGCGAGGCCGTACGCCATCAGGCCGTCGTCTTTCGTCATGGAGTTGAGCGGAAGACCCGTGAGGACGCGAAGGTTCGGCGCGACGCCCTTCTCCACGACGAGCCGTTTCACAGTGAGCACCCAATCATAGCCGCCGTCGGCGAGTTCGCGCGAGACCGAGTCGTCGGCATACCTCGTCTCCTTGACGAAGACCGTGAGCCGCGTGCCGAGGAGCGCGTGGGTCAGGTACATGCCCGCGCCCTCGCTCAGCCAGCCGGGCGCGTCGAAGAGGCGCCCCACGTCGGGGCTCCAGACGGCGGACGCGAAGGTGTGCCGCGCGGTCGAATCGAGCCGCTCGGCAGGGTCCTCCTTGGCGATCACGAGCCGGGTCCGGTCCAGCCAGTACGACGTCAGTCCCCGCACCGACTTCCTGTGTCCGTCGGACACTTCGGGGTGCGAATCGAGCAGACGCTCGCCCTCGCGGACGTTTGCGACCACGTCGACGATCAGACCCTTCCTGTACTGCGTCGAAACGCCGAGCGCCTTCTCGTAGAGGAGGCGCGCGCCCATCACCGTCGCCGCGACGGCCTGCGCGTCGGCGAGCGGGAGGCGCGAGTTCAGCGTGAAGTCGGCCGTCGCGAGGCAGGCCGCGTACTCGGACGTCTTCTGAGGGAGCGCCGCCGCGGCGGGCTTCGCGGTCTTCTTCGCCTCGGCCGCGAACTCGCGGATGCGCCGCCGCCGCGCGGCCAGATCGGCCGACTCCTTCAGGATCCAGCGGCCGTCCACGAGCTTCTCGCCGCTGCGGTCGCGCAGACCCTCGTCGTCGGGATAGAGCGCCACGAGCGTCCGCAGCACGCGGTCGCGGATGCCCGCGGTGTGCCAGTCCTCGGCGCGCGCGAGGAACGGCTCGAGCGCCTCGCGCATCGGATCGACGATCTCCGCGTGCCGCTTCTCCCACTCGGGGAGGAGTTCCTTCTTCTCGTCGAAGAACGGCTTCGTGGACGTCTGCTTCCACGTCCGGTCCTTCTGGCGCTTGAACCGAAGCCACGCGCGGCCCTTCTCGTTGTCGGAGTCGATGAGGAGGAGCGCCTCGGCGACCTGCGCGCGCTCGATGAAGAGCGTGGACGCCTCGCACCACTGCCCGAGCTGTTCGAGCTGCGCGATGAAGGGCTCCTCCGCCTTCGCTACCTCGCTCGCGAAGCCGGCGCTGGTATCCGGCACGACGGGGACGCGGCCGATTGTCCCGCCCTTCGCGAGGACGTCCGTCGCGCCGAGGGCGAGGACCGCGAGGAGCGCGAGCCCCGGAGCGGTTCTGCGGAAGGGTCCCCGTGCCATCGGCCGGGAGGATATCGCGCGCGGCGCTACGTTTCCCGCGCCTTCACGATCTCCATGCACCGCCGCCGCCGCCGCCGCCTCACGTACTCCGTCTCGCTGTAGAAGTCGCGGAAGAGGCCCATGACGCCCCGCTCGAGTTGACGCACCGTCGTTCGCTTCGGCAATCCGTCGACCTCGAAGAGCGTGGTCGGCAGGAACTTGCTGCCGAAGGTCATGGCGCCCGACGCGATGGTTCCAATCGCGTCTACCCACGGCGACGAGGATAGCCTTCATCGCGCATGGGCCTGCTCCGCCAAGCGCTCAAGAAGACCGGAATCGTGGCGCGTCCGCGCGACGTGCTCGTCACCGGACTCCCAAGATCCGGGACCACGCTCACGTGTCACCTCTTGCAGAAGCTTCCGGACACCGTCGCGCTGCACGAGCCGATGGCGTTCCGCCGCTTCACCGACGGACGGTCGCGGAACGAGATCCTGGGCGACATCGAGCGCTTCCTGAAGAAGCAGCGTCAGTCGATCCGCGAACGCGGCACGGCGTTCTCGAAGCACAGCGAGGGCAAGGTCCCCGACAACCCGGTCGGCGCGAAGCGCAACGAGGAAGGCAAGCGCACCAACGAGGGGATGGACCGCGGCGAGATCGAGATCGACAAGCCGCTCCCGACCGACTTCATGCTCGTCGTGAAGCACAACTCCTCGTTCACGGGACTCCTCGATTCGCTGGTGACGCGCTTCGAGGTCTTCGCGGTCATGCGCAACCCGCTCGGCGTGCTCGGCTCGTGGAACAGCATCTCGCTCGAGGTCGGGAGGGGACACGTGCCCGCGGCGGAGAAGCTCGATCCGGCTCTGCGCGACGACCTCGCGAAGATCGACGACGTCGTGGACCGGCAGATCCGCATCCTCCAGTGGTTCTACGGGCGCTACCGCGACCTGCTGCCGGCCGAGCGCATCATCCAGTACGAGGACGTCGTCGCGACGCGCGGCAAGCGCCTCGCCGTCATCAACCCGCTCGCGGCGTCGCTCGACGAACCGCTCGAGAGCCGCAACAAGAACAAGCTCTACGACGGCGAGGCGATGAAGGCGATCGGCCGGCGCCTGCTCGCGAGCGACGGCGCGTACTGGCACTTCTACTCGCGCGAGAGCGTCGAGGAGTTGATTGGGTAGAGGACCCGAGTGCCGGTCATCGAAGCGGAGCAGGTCGCACGCTTTCGCTCGTAGGGGCGGGTTTCGAACCCGCCCTCGGCGGAGGGATGCTCAGATGCCGTCCGATCCGGGAGACAGGCGTCCGCGGGCGGGTTTGAAACCCACCCCTACACGAATTGTCGTTGCCCGGTCGCCCGCGCCCCGCATCAGGTGGTCGCTCGCCTACGCGAAGTTCGGCCAGAGCGCCCGGTCGATGGCCCAATCGCGGACGAGGACATCCACCTCGGGCGCGTAGAGCGCGCGGAGCTGTTCCTTCATCCCGGGCGACGTGAGCCACGGATCGGGGCCGCCGCCGTCGGTCGACGTCCAACTGCGCTCCTGCGCCGTGCGGAGCGGGTGCGACTCGAGGCCCATGGCGCGCCATGCGCGATCGGCCGCGGCCTGCGGCGCGTCGCGGACGGCCTCGTACTGCAGGACGACGAACCGTTCGCGCGGGAACTCCCGCGCCCACGCGGCGAGCTGCGTTGCGTACATCCCGCCCCAGAGCGAGTCGTTGCCTTTGTCGCGCGTCCATCCGAGAAAGACGCGGCGGTCGTCCGGAGACGGCACGCCCGGACGGCCCGCGTACCAGCGCATCGCCGAAGCGAAGCGCTCGACCGGATCGCGCAGGAGCACGATGAGCGCGACGTCGTCGCGGCACGCGCGCCGGGCGAGGGGCGGGACCCAGAGACACCGCAGGTACGACGGCGTGAAGTCGCCGGCGCACCTGCCCGCGTCGAAGAGCGACGCATACTCGGCGGCGGCGGCGTCCGTCCACGGCTCGACGAGAAACCGGTCGAAGAAGTGGACCTCCTTGCGGCCGTCGATTGCGAGCGCCACGCCCGGATGCTGCACGAGGAGCTCGGCGAACCACGTCGTGCCGCATCGCTGCGCGCCGATCCCGAGCCACGCCGGACCTGACATGCAGAGCCTTGTACTTCGGGGACGGTCCTGGACTTTCGGACTTTCCCGCGCCGCCGGCGGTCCCCCCGCCGAGGCTCGATCCAGCCTCAAACGTCAACAGGTCAGGACCGTCCCCGAGAAGTATCGAAAGTTAAAAAGTTCAGGACCGTCCCCGAGCCAGGTCCTCGACGTCGGCCGGCGCGTAGAACTGTCGCCATGCGCCGCCGTTCTCGGAACGGTCGTCCGCCAGCAGACGGTCTGCGAGACGGCGCATCGTCTCCGCCGAGTAGAGCTCGCTGCGGTTGCGGCTCGCGAGCGGCTCGTCGAGCGACGCCGCCGCGGGGACGAGCGCAGCGAGCGCCTTCCCGCGCGACGCGACGAGATCCTCGTAACGCACGATCCGCGAGCGGTCGAAGAGGCGCGCGTACCGCTCGAAGTACCAGTTCACGAGATGGAGCTGACGCGCGGTGGCGTCGGGCAGTCGTTCCAGCGTCTGCGCGAGTCCGGGGACGAGCCGCTCGGTCGCGGGGACGCGGCCGTCGCGAATGTGGAGTTCCACGCTGTTCCACGAGCAGAGCACCGGCAGCGGGTTGCGGACGATCGCGATCATCGGGAACCGCGGGGCGAGCGCCTCGACGAGCACCGTGAAGAGCGCCGGATGCTTGACGACGAGCGTGAAGCCGTCGGTGACCGGACGTTCGATCGTCACCTCGCCCTTCGTCACGATCCGGCGCCGCGCGCCCGACGCGCCGATCTCCGCGCCGACCGGGTTGTCCGGCACCTTGCCGTCGACCTGTTTCGACGGAGCGACGCCGCGCTCGAGCACCGAACTGCGCGTCTCCGCGCACCAGCGCTCGACGATCCCGCGAATCTCCTCCGCGTCCGTCACGCCGAAGAAGCGGCTCACGTCCATCGGTTCGTGGAGCGCGACGACGTTGTCGAGCTTGTTCAGGAGATGGCAGGAGAGCGTCGTCCCCGAGCGGGGGATGCCCGTGACGAGCACGTCGCGCGCGCCGCTACCAGAGGGCGGGCGCTTGCCGAAGAAGCTCAAGGAACTTCCTCCTCTCCTCCTCGAGTCCGTGACGCGCGGCCGTCGCGCGGCCCGCGGCGATCATCGCGTCGCGCGTCGCGGGCGGCATCGCGAGCGCGTCTTCCGTCGCGGCGACGATCGCGTCCTCGTCGAACGCGGGCATCCGGCAGTTGACGGCGTCGACGCAGAACTCGCGGTTGCCGATCGCGTCGGGGCAGACGACGAGAGCGCCGAGCGCCATCGCCTCGAGCGCCGGGAGATAGAAGCCCTCGGCGGCGAGCGGGACGAACAGCGCCGTCCGCGCGCGGGAGAGCCGGGCCAGGAACTCGGCGCGGGGCAGGCGCGCGTCGAGGAGCGACACGCTGCGGCCCGTCCGGGTGAGGCGCTTCGCGAGTTTGCGCGCGACGAGCGGTTGCTTCACTCCCACGACGAGGAGGTCCGTGTCGCGCGCCGATGCCGCGGGCGCGTCGCCCACGTTGACCGCGTTCGGGATCACCACGACCGGCCCGTTCGGCGGCCCTGCCTCCTGGATGGCAGAGGCCACCTCGCCGCTCACGCAGATACGGATCGCGCGGTGGCGCAGCAGCGCGCGGCGCGGGTCGCCGTCGTTCGCGTGGCGCACTCCGGCGATCAGGTTGAGGATCGGGATCTTCGAGTTCGCGCGTTCGTCGGGAGCCAGGTGCTCCCAGTCGAGCGCGCCGAGGAAGTAGAGGTCGGGCTTCACCGCGTCGCGCGTCGGCACGACGTGCTGACGCACGTTGCGCCAGGGGTTCTCCTCCGTCCACACGGAGTCGGGCGTGAACACGATGCGCGGCGTGTGATCGCCCGACGCGAGCGTGTGGCAGAAGAAGTCCCACACCTTCAGGTGGCCGCCGGTGAGTCCGCGGAGGCGGCGGAAGAAGAGGACCGTCTTCATGGCGCGCAGCACTCCCTCGACCGTCGTTCCCGGCCCACCGAGTCGATCATTCGGCGCGGCCGAGACTCGCCACCCGGTTCGACCTGTCCGCGTTCAAGAACCCTCCGGAGCCGGCCCGCGCGCCAACGGCTCGAAGCCTGCATCTTGCGCGCGACTTGCGCGCGCAAGATCAGAAGTTGATGTCGTGCGTCGCCTGACGCTTCACGAACCACGACATCTTCGTGAGGTCGTCCGACTTGCCCGACTTCCAGTCGCCGGCGAGCACCGAGACGAGTTCCCAGCCGCTGCGGCCGAGTTCCCACACCTGCTCCTCCCGCTCCTTCGTCGCGGAGGAGTCCATCACCACGATGTCGTACTTGAAGAGGGCGGCCATCGCTCACGACTCCTTGGCTCGGGGGAGGCGCGAGTGTAGTGGGCGCGCGGTTCGCGTCCGTGCTATGTTCCTGCCTCGACGCCCCGGAGGAAACGCCCGGATGAAGTGCCCGTCTCCCTTGCGTGTCGCGGCCACAGCCGCCCTGCTCATCGCCGCGGCCGGATGCGTCGAACGCAAGATGCTCATCCGCTCCGATCCGCCCGGCGCCATGATCACGCTCGACGGGAAGACGCTCGAGACGCGCACGCCCGCGGAGGTCCCGTTCGACTTCGGCGGCACGCGCTCGGTCACGCTCTCCGCGCCGGGGTGCCGCGTGCTCGAGACGACGGCCGAGCTCTCGGACCCGTGGTACACGTACTTCCCGCTCGACATCGGCGCGGAGTTCCTCTGGCCGGGCACGATCGAGGACACGCAGGCGTTCGACTTCAAGCTGGAGCCGTACGCGGCGCAACTCACGCCCGATCTCAAGGCGGAAGCGAAGAGGCGCCTCTCCGAGTTGAAGCTCCGCGCCGAGGAGTACCGCGCGGGCGGGTCCGAGGGGCCGGGCAAGGTGGCACCGCCCCCACCACCGCCGCCACCCGCCGGGGACGCGCCCAAGAAGTGACGGTCTCTCCGCGCCGGCGGGCCACGGTCATGGGCCTCGGGCTCTTCGGCGGCGGCGTCGGCGTGACGCGGCACCTCGCCGAACTCGGGTACGACGTGACCGTCACCGATCTGCGCGACGAGAAGGCGCTCGCGCCGTCGGTCGAGGCGCTGCGCGGTCTCCCCGTCAGCTTGCGTCTCGGCGGGCACGACCTCGCGGACTTCACCGACACGCACCTCCTCGTCGTCAACCCGGCGGTGCCGCCGGGCAACGAATTCGTCGCGGCGGCCGTCGCGCGCGGCGTTCCCATCGACACCGAGATCGGGATGTTTGTCCGCGCGTGCCGCGGGCGCATCGCCGGCGTCACGGGCAGCGCCGGGAAGAGCACGACGAGCGCGCTGCTCGCGAAGTGCCTCGACACGTCGGGCGTGCGCGTCCACCTCGGCGGGAACATCGGCGTGTCGCTCCTCGACGAGATCGCGAACATCCGCGCGGACGACGTCGTCGTGCTGGAACTCAGCTCCTTCCAGCTCCACTGGCTCCGCCGCGAGAACCTGCGGCCCTCCCTCGGCGTGATGACGAACATCGCGCCGAACCACCTCGACTGGCACGGCACGATCGAGGCGTACGCCGAGGACAAGACGGGCATCGTCCCTGCAGCGGGCGGGCTCTTCGTCGCGTGCGCCGACGATCCGCGCGTCCTCGCGATCGCGCGGGCCGCGCCGTGCCGCGTGATGTGGACGTCGCGCAGCGACTCGCCGCCGCCAGGCGACGCCGTCTTCTGGCGCGGCGGCGAGATGTTCGCGCGGATCGCGGGACGTGATGAGTCCGTGCTGCGTCGCGCGGACGTGCGTCTCCTCGGCGAGCACGTCGCGTGGAACGTGGCGAGCGCCGCTGCGGCGGCGATGTCGCTCGGTGCGGCGCCGTCCGCCGTGCGCGACGGCGTCCGCGCGTTCGACGGACTGCCGCACCGTCTGAAGCCGATCGGCACCGTCCGCGGCGTGCTCTGCGTGGACGACTCGAAATCGACGACGCCCGACGCGACGGTGTCCGCGCTCGCCGCGTTTGACCGTCCCGTGCTGCTCCTCGCGGGCGGGTACGACAAGCATCTCGACCCCGCTCCGATGGTCGTCGCCGCGGCGGCGCGGGCGAAAGCGGTGCTCTGCTACGGCGCGACCGGTCCCGCGCTCGCTGCCGCGATGCGCGCGGGCGGCGTCGCCGACGTCGAACTCGTCACCACGCTCGACGAGGCCGTCGCGGCGGCGATGCGCCGCGCCGCGGAGGGAGATGTCCTGCTGCTCTCGCCCGGCCACGCGAGCTGGGACCAGTTCAAGAACTACGAGTACCGCGCGGTGGCGTTCGCGCGGGCGGTGGGGGTGACGGGGGCGGGGGACGGTCCCCGATAGGCGAAGGAGTGTCGTCATGGCGCACGAGATCGCTCTGCCGCCGGAGTCGGACTTCGCCGCGCTCGGTTTCGAGGTCCTCCGCTTCGGCGACGCGTCGCTCGCGCTCCGGCGCGAGCCGTTCCGGGCTTCGTGGGTGTTCACGCAGCTCGTGACGTTCGTGTTCGTGATCCGCAAGCAGGTGACGTCCTGGGACGAGTTGGCGGCGGACTACGACGGGCAGTTGGCCTTCGCCGCGCGGAACAAGAAGACGTTCCTGCCGCGCGGTCTGCAGTGCGGTTACGCGCTGCTCCCCGTCTACGTCGGCACCGGCTTCCCCGTCGAACTGGAGGAAGCCGTCCGGACGAGGTTCGAGAAGCGCTGGTGCGTGATGCACGTGCCGTCGCTGCTCGACGTGGCGACCGGGAAGTGCAGCACGCTCTCGTCGAAGCACATCTGGGGCGCGATCTACCGCGGTTACGTCCAGGACACGATCAAGAGCGTCGCCGAACTCGTCTCGAGGACAGCGGCGGGCGCCTGACCCCCGGGCGGTCCGCAATCTCCGAACTCCGCCTCCCGCAAGTACCGGCCCGCCTCCCGCCCCCGCTACACTCCCCGCCGCCATGGAATGCCAGTCCTGCCACTCGAAGAAGGCGACGGTCCACCTGACCGAGATCGTCGGGAACAAGGAGAAGCGCGAGCTCCATCTCTGCGAGCAGTGCGCGCAGCAGCACGGCACGGGCACGAGCGGCATGGAGATCATGGGGCTCATCTCGTCGGCCTTCGGACCGGCGGCGAAGACCGCGGGTCCGGAGACGGCCGAGCAGAAGTGCTCCTCGTGCGGTCTTGCGTACTCGGAGTTCCGGAGCCGCGGACGGCTCGGGTGCCCGCAGTGCTACGAGGTCTTCCGCGCGTCGCTCGAACCGCTCCTCGAGAAGATCCACGGCTCGGGACGTCACGTGGGCAAGGCGCCGGGCGGGCCACCGGCGGGCGACCGGTCGCGCGAGAAGCACCTCGTGGCGCTGCGCCGGCAACTCCAGGCCGCCGTGAAGGGCGAGAACTACGAGCTCGCCGCGAAGCTCCGCGACGACCTGCGCAAGGCCGAGATCGCCGCGGAGGCGACCGATGCGGATCGCTGACTCGTTCGAGGGCCGCGACGCCGCGGGCGGCGAGTGGCTCTCGGGCACGGGGCTCGACTCCGACATCGTCATCTCGTCGCGCGTGCGGCTCGCCCGCAACGTGCGCGGCCACCGCTTCCTCATCCAGGCCTCGGACGAGGAGAAGTCCGAGATCGAGCAGGAGCTGCGCGCCGTGCTCGGCCGCGTGGAGTTCGGCGAGGAGATGGTGTACCTCTCGCTCCAGAGCGCCGCGGCGCTCGACTCCGAGATGCTCGTCGAGCGGCACCTCATCTCGCGCGAGCTCGCCCGCGCCGAGGGCCCGCGCGCGGTCTGCTACTCGAGGGCGGAGAGCACGTCGATCATGGTCTGCGAGGAGGACCACCTGCGCCTGCAGGTGCTGCGCAGCGGCTTCCAGCTCGACGCGGCGTGGGAGGCGGCGGACCGTCTCGACGACCTCGTCGCGAAGCAGGCCGAGTACGCGTTCTCGACGCGATTCGGCTACCTCACGTGCTGCCCGACGAACGTGGGCACGGGCCTTCGCGCGAGCGTGATGCTCCACCTCCCGGCGCTCGTCTACACGAAGCACATCGAGAAGGTGTTCCAGGCGGGCGGGAAGATGAGCCTCGCTGTCCGCGGGCTCTACGGCGAGGGCACGCAGGCCGAGGGCGACTTCTACCAGATCTCGAACCAGGTCTGCCTCGGCGTCGCCGAGACCGACGTCCTCGACCGGCTGTCGAAGATCGTCCCGCAGTTCGTCGAGTACGAGCGCAAGGTCCGCGAACAGCTCGCGAAGAGCGACCGCGCGGCCTTGGAGGACAAGGTCTGGCGCGCGTACGCGACGCTCCGCGCCGCGAGGACCATCACCAGCACGGAGACGCTCGAGATGCTCTCGGCGATCCGGCTCGGCGTGAACCTCGAGCTCCTGCCGAAGACGCTCACCATCGAGCGCGTGAACGAACTCTTCGTGTCCTCTCAACCCGCGCACCTGCAGAAGCTCGCTACAGGACCGCTCGAGCCGAAGCAGCGCGACATCGCCCGGGCGTCGCTTCTCAGGCAGAGGCTCGGCGACCTGCCTTGACGGCCGGCGTGATGGGGGGCGTGTTCGTGAGCGTGACGGTGGCCGTGACGGTCGTCTGACACGGAGGCTGCGACAATCGTCCGACGGAGGCATCTCATGCGAATCGCCGCTCTCGTGCTCCTCGCCGCGCTGGCGCTCGCCGGCACGGCCTGCTCCACCACGCCCAAGGAGAACGCGGCTCCCAAGACCTCCACGTACGGCGGCGAGGGCAACCCGAAGATCAAGTTCGGCGAGAAGAGCGACGGCGGCGGCGAGGCCGAATCGTCGGGCGGCGGCGCGAGCGCGTTCGCATGGGCGCTGACGCCCTTCGAGAACATCGTCTACCTGCCCTGGAAGCTGATCGGCGGCGGCGCCAAGGGCGGGGCCGACGGCGTGCGCGCCGGCTTCGACAAGGACCGGATGCCCGCGATCGGCCTGCTCTTCTCGCCGGTCAACCTCGTCGTGGGGTTCCTCACCGGCGCGGTCGAGACCGTGGCGTCGAAGCCCGTGCTCATCGGGCCCGACGACAGCTTCGGCCACGCGATGGCGCAGCCGACCAAACACGCGACGTCGATCTGGTGGTACGAGTAGCGTACGCGCCCGTCCCGGCTCCGTGAGGTCAGCGTCATGAAGACACTCGTGTCCGCCGCCGCCGCGGCGGCGATCGCGTTCGCGTCGCTGTGGCCCGCTGCGTCCGCGAAGGACGACGACGTCGACCCCGCCGCGCGCGAGTGGTCCCAGGCGCGCGGCAACTCGGGACGCACGGCGGGTTCCGCGGTGGCGCCTCTCGCAGGCGATCCCGTGGAGGCGTGGAAGCAGGCGCTGCCGGGGCCCGTCATCGCGGAGCCCGTTTCGTGGGGCGGCGTCGTGTTCGTCGCGGCGCAGAAGGACAAGGGCCGGCGCCTCCTCGCCTTCCGCGCAGCGACCGGCGAACCGCTCGGCAGCCAGGATCTCGGCACCGGCGGGCGCATGGGACTCGCCGCGTGGCAGGGCGTGGTGATGGCGCTCGACGCGGAGCAGTTGCGCTCCTTCCGTCACTCGGGGACGAAGTTCACTCCCGGATGGTCCGTGCGCGGCAAGTTCAGCGGGCCGCCCTGCGTGTACCGCGGCTTTGCCTTCGTGTGCGACGGCCCCGACCTCCTCTGCCTCGACATCCTGCGCAACGGGGCGAGGGCTCCGAAGGCGCCTGTCGTGTCGCCGACCGCGATCACGGGCTTCGACGAGACGAAGGCGCTGAAGGGCGAGGCGGTCGGCGGCGCAGTCGGCGTCTACAGGAACCGCGCGGACGGCGTCGTCTACGCCGTCAACGTCGCGACGCTCGACAACGTGGCGATGCTTTCGCGCACGCGCGTCGACGACCTCGGCGGCAAGACGCAGATGCGCTACACGCAGACCGAGGTGATCGGGACGTTCCCGGGCGCGATCCCCGACGACGACCGCTGGGACATGGTCCCGTGCCGGATCGAGGGCGAGACTTTGAGGTCCCCGGGCGCCTGGATCGTGCTCTCGCCGCGGCCGTTCTCGAGCGGAGGCACCGGACGCTTCGTGCCCGACGCCGCGAAGGCCTCGGGGCTGAACCTCGTCACGGCGCCCGCGGTGCTCGACGCGGTCGCGTTCTCCTTCAGCGGGTCGGGCGACCTGCAGACGTGGCGCGCGAGCGGCAAGACCGAGACGCTGGTGCAGGCGTCGAACGCGCCGCCCGGCGCGAAGCCCGGCCCGGCGACGCGCGCGGGCGGCGTCGTCTTCCTCGGCAACTTCGCGGTGGATGTGGAGGCGCGGCGCGTCATCTGGAGCCTGAAGCGCGAGCCCGTCACGGCGGCGATCCCCGTCGGCGACAAGCGCCTCGTCTTCGCGACGAAGGACGAACTCGTCTGCGTGGCGGACGCGGCCGTGATCGCCGAGACGCCCGTCCCCGAGGCGACGACGTCGGCGGGGAGCGGCGGCACCGCGAAGGCGCCCGCCGCGTCGGCGCCGACGATGAAGATGCCGGGCGAGATGAAGGACGGCGTCCTCCTCGACGACGGGCGCCAGATCGAGGGCACCTTCGAGCGGACCGGCCGCACGAAGGTCACGATCCACCCGAAGGACGGCGGCGAATCGTTCGAGGTCTCGCGCGCGAGCGTGGTCGTGGCGGAGATCGCCGGCGAGGTGGACATCCGCGGCGACGACGCCGCGGCGTTCCGCGTGTGGCGCGGCGCGGTGCGCGGCGCCTACTGCGACACGATGGAGACCATCTTCCAGGAGTACGCGAAGGCCTCGATGCTCGACGACGCGCGCCGCGTGATGCAGCGCATGCGCGACAGCGGCGCCGCCGAGGCGCGCATGCAGAAGCTCGACGCGTCCTTGAACGGCAAGTCGCCGCGCACCGATGCCACGCGCGCGAAGAAGTTCGCGCCGCAGGAAGAGGCGGCGCGGACCGCGATGCTCGACGGTCTCCTCGCCGGCTCCGAGTGGTGCGCGAAGCGCGAGCTCTCCACCGCAGCGACGGCGCTGCTCAACGAGGCCGGGCGCATGCGCGGCGGCGTGGACGCCGCCCTCGAGGAGCGCGCGAAGGCGCAGATCCCCGACGGGTTCCCGTGGAAGAGCGCCGCCGACGCGACGAAGCAGTGGATGAAGTGGGCCGACGCGCTCTTGCCGTCGTCGTCGGCGTTCATCCCGCAGGACGACGGGATCTGGGGCAAGTTCGACGAGAAGCCCTGGAACGACGGCGGGACCCTCGGCTTCCGCACGCGCAACGTGCTCCTCTTCATCCGCGACCAGGACCCCGCCCTCTGCGGCAGGGCGCTCCAACTCTCCGAGGGCACGGTCCGCGCGCTCCAGGTGTTCCTGAACGACGGCGAGGCCGACGACGTCGCGGGCGACTCGGACCGTCTCGAGATCCGCATCCACAGGAACAAGGCGGACTACCTCGCCGAGACCACCGGCACGGGCCGCAAAACGCCGGAGTGGAGCGCGGGGAACTTCTCGCCCGCCGAGAAGATCTCGCGGTTCTACGTGGACCGCGACGAAGGCGTCGCCGACATGGAAGAGCTGACGCGGGTCCTCACGCACGAGTTCACGCACCACTACATGAACGTGCGCTGGATGCACGGCGCGTCCGGCGGCGGCGCGGGGTTCTGGGTGGTCGAGGGCATGGCGGAGTTCGTGCAGTACCAGGCCTTCCGCATGGACCAGCGCGGACTGAAGTTCGACGACGAGACCGTGCCCGGTCTCGACGGCGCGGCGCAGGCCGAGAAGGCGGGCGCTCTCTTCAAGGCGGAGAAGTTCGTGGACATGACGCAGGCGGACTTCGCGACGCTCCAGGACAGCTATCTCTTGACGGTCAAGCTGCGCAACTCGTTCACGTCGAAGCAGTACACGCAGCGCGGCCTCTGGTACGAGCAGGCCGGCGCGCTGTCCTTCTTCTTCCTGCAGGCGAAGGGCCCCGAGGTGCGCAAGAACTTCGTCGACTACGTGCGCCTCCACTACCAGGGCCGCGCGCCGACGCCCGGCTGGAGCTTCCTCGGCTACGACTCCGCCGAGGCGCTCGACAAGGACTTCACGGACTACCTGAAGCGTCTGCGCGGGGGGTAACCGACGATGAAACGCTCGCGCCGCCGTGATGCAGCGACGCTCGCGTCGTCCACGCACGTGTAGTCTCGTCCCCGATGCTGCCGCGCACCGCTCCGGGAGGCGTGCTCGCGGCGCTCGCGCTCGTCGCGGGCGGCGCGGAGGCGGCGGACGATCCGCGGCCGGCGCTGCGCGCGGACGTCGACGCGCTCGTGCAGGCGCTCGCCGGGACGAGGCCGCGCGAGGGGGAGTCGCCGACCGCGCGCGTCAACGGGCTTCTCGCGGCGGGCGACGCGCGACTGCGCCCCGTCCTCGAGGAGGCGTGGTACGTCGTGACGACGCGTGCCGCGGGCGAGCGCTTCCGCGGACCGGTGAGGAGGCTCGTGCGCTTCCTCTGGTCGTTCACCGACGGCGACGTCGTCGTCCCCGGGGGCGAGGCCGCGATCGTCGAGGTGGACGGCGTCATCCGGATACGCGCGGTCCCGCGGTCCGACGATCCCGGCCTTGCAGCGCGGCCGGGCGACGACGCGCCGCCGAAGTTCGGTGCCCTGGTGAGGGGCGGACGGCTGCGAGCCGCGGCGAGGCCCGATCTGAGGAAGGCGTTCGCGGCGCTCGACGAGAAGGGACTCGGCGACGAGGAACGGCTCTCGGTCGCGGAGGCGATCGGCGAGGCGTGCGCGGCGACGCGGCAGGCCGTCCAGGACCTCGCGCGCCGCGCGGACGCCGAGCCCGCGAACCCGTGGCTCCTGACGGCGCTCGCATGGTCCGGCGCGGCCGTCGCCGAGCCGCGACTGCGCGCCGAGATCGCCCGCGTCGTCCCCGGACGGACCCGCGGGGCTCTCGCGGTCCTCTGCCGCGCGCTCGATCACGTGCGCCGCGAGGCGCTGGTGGATCAGATCGGGAAGATGAGCACTGCGGCGCGCGACGAGGCGCTCGTGGCGGCGGGGCTTGACGTCGCGACGCTCGTTCATCTGGCGTCGCTCGCGAACGCGACCGAGCCGAAGTTGAAGCGGGCGCTCGCGTCCGCGATCTGCCGCCGGATCGGCGAGCGGCGCGCGGACCAGCCGTCAACGGGCCGGACGCTCGCCGCGATCGCGGGAATCCTCGTCTCGAGCCTCGACGCCGCCGAGACGGCGGAGCGGGAGGAGATCCTCGCCGCAGCGGCGTCCTTCTTCTTCGGTCGCGATGGTGGCGGCGCGCCGTGTCCCGGCGTCGGCGACGCTCTCGCGACGATCGCAAAGGACCTCGCGAGCGACGACCTCGCGTTCGCGGGCACGGACACGTCGATCCTCGGCCTCTTGGACCAGGTGGAGACGGGCGAGCGGATGCCGCTCCTCACCGACGTGAAGTGTCCAGACCCCGGACGCGTCGAGCTCGCCGACGACGTGCGCGCGCGCGTGAGGATCCGCGGCGTGCTCGTGGCGCAGTGGCTGCGTCTCTCGCTGACGAACGCGGGCGCGACACCGATCACCGTCAACCCAGTGGCGCTCAGGCACGCGACCGCGGAACTCTCTCGCCACGAGGTCTACGGTGGCCCCGGCGTCGACCGCGCGTACACGCGCGTCGCCGTTCGGCTCGGCTGCGCGGGGGCGATCGCGGTGACTCCCGCCGACCGGCTCGTCACGCTTCAGCCGACGGAGAGTTACTCGTGGACGGTCACGCTCGATCCCGCGCACCGCGACGTCGAGCACGTCTCCGTCGAGCTGACCGATGGCTTCGTCGTCCGCGGGAAGCCCGCGGCGCCGCTCCTCGCGTGGTTCCTCGAGACGTGGGTGAAGTGACGCCGAGACCTACGCCCCGCGACGTCCCCACATCAGCACGCGCTTGAACGGGTAGAAGAACGGCCGTTCGTCGGCGAGGTGGGGCCGGAGCGCGTCGCGGTAGCGCGCGAGGAAGCGCTCGAACACGTCCGGCGCAAGCCGCTTCTGGTAGTCGGTGAGCAGCGTGCCGCGGACCCATTCGACGACTTCGTCCCGCGACGCGAGCTCGTGGGCGTAGACCTGGAGCCGCACGTGCTGCTCGCGTAATCCGAGACGGTGGAGCAGCGTCGAGTACGTCTCGGGCGCAAGGACCGGCGACACGCGCTCGTGTCCGCCGAGCGCCGCCGTGAACTCCGGTTCGTGCGCGACCTCTCGGGCGACGACGTGCGACGGGTGGTCGTGGTTCGCGGGAATCTGCACCGCGAGCTGGCCGCCGGGACGCACGAGCGAGGCGACTCGCGCGAAGAGACGTTCGTGGTCCGGGAGCCACTGGAGTGCCGCGTTCGAGAAGACGAGGTCGAAGCCCGCGGCGTCGGCGAAGCCGTCGATGTCGGCCTGCGCAAACGTCAGACCGTCGCTTGCAACGGCCTTCGCGAGCATGGCGGGGGAGCTGTCGATGCCGAGCGTCTCGCGCGCGGCGAGGCGGCGGTGCATCTCGCGCGTCAGTTCGCCGGTGCCGCAGCCGAGGTCGAGGACGCGCATTGCCGGCGCGGGATGGACGAGGGCGACGAGGTCGAAGAACGGGCGGCTGCGCTCCTCGCGGAAGCGCTCGTACTGCCGGGGGTCCCAGTCTGTGCCCATCGAACCGGATCGTCCGGTGATTCAATCCTGTCTGAATCCGCGATCGCACCTCGCGATCGCGAATTCAGATGCCGACGACTTCGAAGTACGCGTCCTCGAGCATGTTGAGGAGTTCCTCGCCGTCGAGACTCGCCTCGGGCGGGATCTCGACGTAGCGCCACTCCGGCTCGGGCTTGAGGCCGTCGTCGTCGTGGACCCAGTCCTTCCACGGCGTCCTCGCGCCGCCGGCCTCCGACAGCTTCATGTAGATGCGCACGGCGTCGGGCGTCTTGATGTCGTTGCGGCGCTCGAACTGCCCGCTCTTGACCTTGAAGAGGATGCCGCAGAAGACCACGGGGGTCTTCCGGCCCTTCACCATGCGGCCGAAGTCGAGGTCGTGGTGGGACCCGCCCTTGCCGGCCTTCGAGCCCTGGTGGGGGACGACCTCGGACAGGTCCATCGCGATGCGGCAGAACTTGTCGAGGACGGCGAGCTCGCGGGGGCTGCGCTCCTTCGCGGGGTCGGAACGACCCTCCTTGGCAACCCAGGCTTGGATCTTGGCGAGACTCAAGGCGACGGCCCTCCCCGTGAAGGTGCGGACCTTACACGCGCGAGCGGCGCCCGAGCCTGCGTTTTCCGAACGGGGACACCGTCCGAACGGGCTACTCCGTGCCGATGACGCCGACCGGCGACGGCGCGAGCCCCGGGAACACGGGACCCGGGTCCCGCTGGCCGAAGCGCGCGGCGAGCGTCTCCCAGAGGAGGTCGCGGTAGTCGGTCGTGACGCGGACGTCCTTCTTCTTGTCGAGGTCCTCGAGACGGAGCCCCGGCCACTTCGCGACGACCCGGCCGCCCTTCACGCCGCCGCCGAGTGCGAACGCGCAACTCGCGCGACCGTGGTCCGTGCCGAGGGACGAGTTCTCCTCCACGCGGCGGCCGAACTCGGTGATGCAGAGCGTCGTCACGCGGTCGCGCAGCGGGCCGAGGTCGGCGTCGAACGCCGCGAGGCACCCCGCGAGGTCCGTGAGGAGCGGCGGCAGGGCGACGCTCTGCCCGAAGTGAGTGTCGAACCCGCCGTGGTCGATGGCCGCGGCGCGCAGTCCCACGTCCTTCCCGACGAGGAGGGCCACCTGCGAGAGCGCGCGGCCGAGGTCGGTCTTCGGATACGAGCCGCCCGTGCCCTTGTCGGCGCGGAGTTCGGCGACGCGCGAGAGAAGCTTCAGCGAGTTGCGCGCCGCGCCGCAGACGAGCGCCGTCGCGGGCTTCCCGTCGCCGGGCGCGTCGTGCAGCGACGCGAGCGCCGTCTGCACGCCGTCGGTGTCGCCGGTCGCCGTGGACACGCCGATGTCGTCGAGGGACTCGACGGCGCACGCCGCGGGCGCGCCGCGCAACGACTCGGGGAGCGACGAGCCGAACGCGATCGCTGCGAGCGGATCGTTCTCGCCGCGCGTGCGGAGCCATCGCCCGAGCCATCCGCCGGCGAGGGGCTGCGTGCGCGAGGCGCCGTGGTCCATCTGGTCCTGCGCCTCGAAGTGCGAGAGCGTGTCGTCGTCCGAGCCGATGGCGTGGACGACGGCGAGGCGCCCGTCGCGATAGAGCGGAAGCAGCGCCGCGAGGTCGGCGTGGAGGCCGAAACGGTCGTCGAGCATCGATGCGCCCGAGCGGTCGCCGGGCTTCGGCCGGTCGATGCCGAGGCCCGGGCGGTTGCGGTGGTAGTCGTCGTCGAACACGGGCGGAACTGCCGAGAGGCCGTCGAGCGCGCCGCGGAGGAAGACGACGACGAGCGTGCGGGGTTCCATCAGCTCACCTGGAATGCGGGGGAGGCGAGGAGAAGCGCCGCGGCCTCGCGACGGCGCGCGGCGGCGTCGCCGACGGTCCGCGTCGCGTAAGCATCGACGGCGGCGCGCTCGGCGGGCGTCGCCGCGCGGCCGAGGAAGAGCGGCGCCAGGTCCGCAGGCGAGTTGCGCCGCGGATCGAGTCCCGCGCGACGGGCCAGCGCGTCGAGGTCGGTCTTGGTGTCGCCGAGACGTCCGGTCGCGAGCGCGAGCGCGAAGTTCCAGCGCCAGAGCAGGGTCCCCATCCACGGCTCGGGCTCCTCGGGGTAGCCGTCGGGCGTCGGGTAGTGGAAGGGCACGTGGCCCATGCGCGTGAGGAAGTCGAAGTCGCGGTCGGTGCCGCGGCACTCGGCGCCGGTGACGCGCAGTGCGGAGACGACGAACTCGAACGGCCGTTTGACCTTCATCCCCGCCGACGCCTCGAACTCCGGCGTGACGAGGATCTGTCGCACGGTCGCGCCGATGTCGCCGCCGGTCGTGGCGAACTCCATCGTCGCGAGCGCCACGACCGAGTCCGGCGGCGGGTCCGCGACGAGGCGCCGGCAGAGCTTCCACGCGATGCGGTGCTGCGTCGCGGGGTGCGACGCCACGACGTCGAGGAGACGCTCGACGTCCGCGCCGCCGCCGCGCGCGGGGATCGTGACGCCGAGCACGGTCTTCTCGCCGTCGTCGTGGAGGTCCTCGCGGAAGACGACGTCGCCACCGGTGAGGAGGTGCGCGAGCCCGCCGCGATCCTCGATCGTCCAGCCGGTGAGGCAGCGCGCGGCCTCTTCGACGTCGTGCTGCGTGTAGCCGCCGCGGACGCCGAGCGTGTGCAGTTCCATCAGCTCGCGGGCGTAGTTCTCGTTGGGCCGGTCCGAGGCGGACCCGCCGACGTTCGAGGCGCCGTCGAGATAGAAGAGCATCGCGGGCGAGAGCGCGGACGCGCCGAGGAGGTCGCGGAACTTGCCGAGCGCGTGCGGGCGGATCGCCGCGCGGTCGTCCATCGGCTTCGTCTGGACGCAGCCCTTCTTGCCGGTGTCGATGGAGAAGTGATCCGTCCAGAAGCCCGTCATCACCTCGAGCACACGGCGCCTGCTGTGGACGGCGCGGATGAGCGCGGCGCGCGCGAGATGCCGGTCCACGACGTGCTCCGGCACGCTCATCAGGTCCTGCGGCATGTCCTCGATCAGCTCGCAGTCGCAGAGGCGCAGATCGCAGGCGGTGTCGTCGATGTCGCCGGGCGCGAGCTGTTCCTCGATCCACGCGTCGCGGCCCATCTTCCTCACGATCTCGACGTCGCCGGGGCGCGGGCCGTACGAAGCGCGCGAGAGCAGGTGGAAGACGGGGTCGACTGCGTCGCCCCTCGGCAGGTCGAGCGGCCCGCCCGCGCCCTCGACGAAGCGCGCGACGCCCGCCCCGATCGGCCCGCACGCGGGCAGTGCCGCCAGTGCGGCGAGCGCCGCGCCCGCGCGGAGCACCTCGCGACGCGAGGAGCGTCGCGTCACGCCGCGGCTCCGGACTCAGCCGGGAGCGGCGGAGTCGCGGCCGTTGCGGGCGACGGCGAGAACCTGGACAGGACCATTGCGCCGACGCCCATCACGATCGCCAGCGGCAGGACGAGGAACCAGCCGACGAGCGGCACGACGAACGCGAGAGCGCACGTCACCCCGCCGCGCAGCGTGGCGCGCCACGGGCTCACCGCGTCGACCGGCGACGGCATCGCTTCGCCGACCAGGCGCGAGACGACCGCGAGCCCGCCGACGACCTGGAAGGACGCGATCGCCATCACCACGCCCGAGAGGAACTTCCCGGGGCCCCCGAGAGTCGAGAGCAGTGCCACGACCGCGCTGAGCACGAGGATCGTCACGACGCCCGACACGAGCGTTCCGGCCCGTCGCTCGCGCAGCGCTCGCAGCGCCTGCGCGGAGCGAAGGGGCGTCAGCGCGGCGACGAGGAGCTGGAACCCGATCAGCGTGGCCAGGAACCCCGAGATGAGGAGCGCAATTCCCCAGACGTTGCCCGTGTACATCGTGCCTCCTCGGCGCGCAAGCCGCGCGCGTCGGGGAGGGATACACCGTCCGGGCCCGGAGGGTTGCGCGACCACGGTCCATCAAGGCGTTGCGGGTTCTTCGCGTACCGATTCCCGGCAGGGGCGGGTTGGAAACCCTCCGCTGCACGGCAGCCCACCTGTCGCGCCTCGGAAGGCCCCCGCGGCGCCTACTTCTTCGCCATCTCCTCGTCGCAACTCCGGATCGTGCGGCGGGCGGCGCGCGCCTCCTCGCTGCGGGGGAAGTCCTGGACGACGCGCTCGCAGATCGACTTGCAGGTCTCGTAGTCGAGCTCCCACCACGAGCAGCCCGCCATGCCGAGGAGCGCCTTCGGGGCCGAGCGCGCCGTCGGGGCGAGCGCGATCGAGGCGTTGAACTCGCGCCGCGCCTCGTCGCAGCGGTGGAGGCGGGCGTGGTAGTCGCCGAGGAGGAGGCGGACGTCGGCCTCGCCCGCGCGCTCGTTCTCCTTCGCGAGCGCCGCGGCGAGGGGCTCGAGCCGGTCGATGACGCACGCGGCGAAGTTGTCGGGATCGTTGTCGAGGACGTCGAGCTCCTGCGTCGCGAGACGGATGCGCCACCGCGTCCGCTCGCCCGCCTCGACGAACGTCTCGACCGCGCGCGTCAGCGCGGCGCGTTCCTCGGCGGGCTGGCCCGCGTGACGGTGCGCGTCGGCGAGCTTCGTGAGGAGCTCGGGCGTCGCCTCCCTCTCGATCTCCGCCTTGAGCAGCGCGATCACGGGCTCCCACGCGCAGCGGTTCTCGAGGATCTCGCGCAGCTTCTTGCGCCCGGCGGGCTCCTTGACGGCGAGCCACTGCGCGTACTCCTTCGCGTCCTCCTTCGCGAAGTCGACGGCGCGCAGCACGGAGTCCACCGTCATGTCCATCGTGCGGACGATGAGGTGCCCGTCGGCGTTCATGACGAAGAGGCACGGGTACGCGGCGACGTCGTACCGGCGCAGGAAGTCCTTCACGTCGGGCGTGAGCTCGTCGCCGGCGAGGAGGCGGACGGGCGTGAAGCGAGACGCGATGTCCGGGGCGCGCGGGTCGGCGAACACCTTCCGCTCGAGCTTCTCGCACATCTCCGAGGGCGGCTTGCGCTGGCAGACGTAGACGAGGAGGAACTGGTCCTTCGCCTTGCCCGCCGCGCGCCCGGCGGCAAAGCCGTCGATCCACGGGAACGAATCGGCCGCGGACGGCGCGGCGGGTCTGCCCGGCGCCGGGGGCGCGGGCGGCTTCGACCCGCCCTCGTCCGCTCTCGCGAAACCCACGACTGCGATCGCGAGCGCCGCGATCGACGTCCACGCGACTCGTCCTCGGATGACGCGCATCGGATCACCCCCGCCGAACCGGTCCCCAGAAGCGTCCCGACTCTAACGTCCGCCGGCGCGACGAGTGTCACGTCACGTCCGTCCTGCCTTGGACGAACGGAACGGGCCGCAACGGCAATTCGCCGGGCTGCCGGCTCGTCACCATCCCGACGAGCCGACACTCATGAGCCAGAAGAGGAAGAGCCCGACGATCACGAGCCCCGTCACGACGATGAGACGCTTGCGCCGCCGCCACTTCGGGGAGCTGAGGTCGTCCCGGCCCTGGATGTCCGCCACGACCTCATCGTAGTCGTCGTCGGTGAAGTCATGGGCATCCGACTCGTCGCGCCATCCGGTCTGCGCGTCGCTGCCGCAGTGCGGGCAGGCGAGCCTCCCCGACGGGAACTCGCCCGCGCACTGAGGGCACGTGGTGGTCTCGCGTCGCTTCTTCTTCCTGGCCACGGGGCAGAGGGGAAGGCAAGTGAGGCGTTCGAGGAAGGAGTTCCCCGGGCGATTGATGCGGCTGCGGGCGCGGATCGAATCGAACGAGCAGGATCGACAGGGGTTCGGTGGGCGTGCTTCGCCCGACCGTCCGGTTCCCGTCTCTCCTGCTCTTCGCTGCGCGACCGGTCTCGCCGGACTACGGGACCCAGTTCTGGTCGTTGTTGGCGGCGTCGAGAGCGTTCTTCAGGGACTCCTGGTACGAGCGGTTCGCGTCGCCCGAAGGCGTGTACGAGTCCGCCGCGAGCGCCGCGTCGGCGGCGGACATCAGGTCGACGATCGAGATCCGGTCGTTGCCGGGTCCCGTGTTGCCGCAGCCCGGCGCGTAGACGAGTGCGCCGCCGGCGACGAACCCGTTCAGGACGTTCAGGCGCATCGCGGCGAGGTGGATCGAGAGCATGTACGACATGTTCACGGCCTTGCCGTTCTTCAGCCACGTGCCGAAGTTCGACTTCGACGACGGATCGTACGCGTTGCCGGAGCCGTCGCAGAGGTGCAGCGCCGTGAGGGCGGCGAGGTCGTCGGACCCGATGAGGGCCTGTCCGTTCTTGTTGCGCCAGAAGCCGGGCGTGTGACCGCCGCCGCCGGCCGGAGGAGGAGCGACCTCCGTGAGCACGAGCACGTCCTGACGGAACGCTCCGGACGCGTCGGTCACGTTCAGGACGCCGACGCCGCCGAGTCCCGACCAGGCGCCGGTGTAGGTGGCGCTGAACGCCTCCTCCACCCACGCGAAGGCGCGCGGGAAGACCGCGGGGTCGAGCTGGTTCGGGTAGACCTCCTCCTCCAGCATCCAGACCGCCCACTGGAGTTCGTCCGCGGAGTCGCGCCGGCCCTGCCCGAACGCGTAGTCGTATCCGGTCAACTGGCCGCGGCAGAACGCGTCGTAGAGGTAGGCCGTCTCGGGGGAGAGCGGATCCTCGCCCGGGCTCGTCTGGCCCGCGTTGCCGCCCGACTTCGCCGAGGTGCTGAGCGTCCACGTGCCGCTTCCGGCGAGGGTCTCGTTGCGCTCGAGGCAGAAGGTCTGGAAGCGGTTCCCGGAGTAGACCACCCCGTTCGCCATGCCTGCGACCGTGCCGTCGAACTGCGAGACGCCGATCTCGCCGCCGTTGTAGATGCCCGAGTAGTTCGTGAAGTCGCGCACGAGCGTGAGCGAACCGCTCGCGCCGAAGCTCGCGTCCGCAGCGAGCGCCAGCGCGAAGGCCGCGACGAACGCGACGGGACGCAGTCGGAGGGAAGTCGTTCTCATCTGGTTTCTCCTGTAGCCGGAATCCACGCCTCGCCGCCGACGCGTGTTGCACCCCTATTGGCGTCCGCCCGCCGAACTTTCCGCCGGTGGCGGAAAAATGTGCCGGAGTGCGCGCCCGCGGTCTGGCACCGCGAGCGGGCTGCCTCCGCGCGCGGCCCGCCGGGCGGCGCCCGGGCGCGCGGAGTCCCTCAGATTCCCGTTCGGAGCGAAGCCTACGTCGCGGGCGGAGGCTCGGGAGCGTTCGGCTCGGTGGGCGGCTCGGCAGGCGGCGCGCCCTCCGGGGCGGCCCCGCCCTCGGCAGGCGGCGCGCCTTCGTCCGCCGCCTCGTCGGGCTCGATCATCGCGACCGACACGATCCGGTCGCCCTCGTCCACGTCCATCAGCGTGACGCCCTGCGTGTTGCGGCCGATGGTGCGCGTGTCGCTGACGCGCGTGCGGACGACCATGCCCTTCTCGGTCATCATCATGAACTCGTCGCTCTCGGCGACCGACTTCACCGCCACGACATCGCCGTTTCGCCCGAGCTTGATGTTGATGACGCCCTTGCCGTAGCGGCCCTGGAGCGGGTAGCCATTCGAGTTGTTGCTGGGATCGAGGCTGTCGATCGGGGTGCGCTTGCCGTAGCCGTTCGCGCAGACGGTGAGGATCGAGCGGCCCGCCTCGAGGACCACCAGCGAGACGACCTCGTCGCCCTTCTCCAGCTTGATGCCGCCGACGCCGGCGGAGGATCGTCCCATCGATCGCACGTCGCTCTCCGCGAACCGGATCGCCTGTCCCTTCTGCGTGGCGAGGAGGATCTCCTGACCCT
>JANNHP010000112.1:0-23051 GCA_031404455.1 Planctomycetia bacterium
CGACGGCGACAGCATCTACCGGCTCTTCTACGACACCATCAAGGGCGGCGACTTCCGCGCCCGCGAGGCCGACGTCTGGCGGCTCGCCCAGGTCAGCAACAACATCATCGACCAGTGCGTGGCGCAGGGCGTGCCGTTCGCCCGCGAGTACGGCGGCACGCTCGCGAACCGCTCGTTCGGCGGGGCGCAGGTGTCGCGCACCTTCTACGCGCGCGGCCAGACGGGGCAGCAACTGCTCCTCGGCTGCTACGCCGGCCTCTCGCGGCAGATCGCCGCGGGCAAGGTCACGATGCACACGCGCGTGGAGATGCTCGACCTCGTCGTCGTGGACGGACGCGCGCGCGGGATCGTCACGCGGCACCTCGTCACCGGGAAGATCGAGACGTGGGCGGCGGACGCGGTCGTCCTCGGCACCGGCGGCTACGCGAACGTCTTCTATCTCTCGACGAACGCGAAGGCGTGCAACGCCACCGCCATCTGGCGCGCGCACAAGCGCGGCGCGGGGTTCGCCAACCCCTGCTACACGCAGATCCACCCGACGTGCATCCCCGCCGCCGACGAGCACGCGTCGAAGACGACGCTCATGTCGGAGTCGCTCCGCAACGACGGCCGCGTGTGGGCGCCCTCGAAGCCCGGCGACAAGCGCGCGCCGAACACCATCCCCGAGAGCGAGCGCGACTACTACCTCGAGCGCCGCTACCCGAGCTACGGTAATCTGGCGCCCCGCGACGTTTCGAGCCGCGCGGCAAAGGTCGTCTGCGACGAGGGCCGCGGCGTCGGTCCAATCGGCCGCGGCGTCTACCGCGACTTCGCCGACGCCATCCAGCGTCTCGGCTAGGACCAGATCGCGCAGAAGTACGGCAACCTCTTCGACATGTACGCGAACATCACCGGCGAGAACCCGTACGCGGTGCCGATGCGCATCTACCCCGCGCCGCACTACACGATGGGCGGCCTCTGGGTGGACTACGACCTCATGTCCACGGTGCCGGGGCTCTTCGTCATCGGCGAGGCGAACTTCTCCGACCACGGCGCCAACCGTCTCGGCGCGTCGGCGCTCATGCAGGGACTCGCCGACGGCTACTTCGTGCTGCCCTACACGATGGGCGGCTACCTCGCGACCGCGGGCACGAGCAGCGTGAAGACGGACCACGCGGAGTTCCAGGCCGCGGCGAAAGCGGTCGACGAACGCGGGAGGAAGCTCATGGGCATCGGCGGCAAGCGCTCGCCCGATTCGTTCCACGTCGAGCTCGGCAAGGTGATGTGGGACGAGTGCGGCATGGCGCGCACGGCGGCGGGACTGAAGAAGGCGCTCGTGAAGATCCCCGAGATCCGCGAAGCGTTCTGGAAGGACCTGCGCATCCCCGGCGGCGCCTCGGACATGAACCAGACGCTCGAGAAGGCCGGCCGCGTGGCCGACTTCCTGGAGTTCGCGGAGCTCATGTGCCAGGACGCGCTCGCGCGCGAGGAGAGCTGCGGCGGCCACTTCCGCGAGGAGTACCAGACCTCGGAGGGCGAGGCGAAGCGCGACGACGAGAAGTTCGCGCACGCGAGCGTCTGGGAACATCTGGGCGAGGGCAAGGCACCGGCGATGCACAAGGAGCCTCTCACCTTCGAGAACGTCCACCTGGCGACGCGGAGCTACAAGTAATGGACCTCACCCTGAACGTGTGGCGGCAGACGGGCCCGAAGGCCCCGGGCCGCTTCGAGAAGTACGCGGCGAAGGGCATCAGCGAGCACATCTCGTTCCTCGAGATGCTCGACCTCGTCAACGAAGGCCTGCTCGCCGAGGGCAAGGAGCCGATCGCCTTCGAGCACGACTGCCGCGAGGGCATCTGCGGATCGTGCGGGATGATCGTGAACGGCTCGGCGCACGGCCCGAAGAAGCTCACCACCGTCTGCCAGTTGCACATGCGCAACTTCAAGGACGGCGACGTCATCCACGTGGAGCCGTGGCGCGCGCGCGCCTTCCCGGTCATCAAGGACCTCGTCGTGGACCGCTCGTCCTTCGACCGCGTGATCCAGAAGGGCGGCTTCATCTCGACGAACTCGGGGTCGGCGCCGGACGCGAATGCCGTCCCCGTCCCGAAGCACGACGCCGAATCGGCCATGGACGCCGCCGCGTGCATCGGCTGCGGTGCCTGCGTCGCCGCGTGCCCGAACGCCAGCGCGATGCTCTTCGTCGCGGCGAAGGTCGCGCACCTCGGGCGTCTGCCGCAGGGCAAGCCCGAGAAGGACCGCCGCGTCGTCGGCATGGTCGAGCAGATGGACGCCGAGGGCTTCGGCAACTGCACGAACCACTACGAGTGCATGGAGGCGTGCCCGAAGGGCATCGACGTGAAGTTCATCGCGGAGATGAACCGCGCGTACGCGAAGGCCGGCGTGTCGCGGACCGAGGAGAAGGCGGACGGCGGGACGGGGTAGGGCGTTCCGTGGCGCGCGGGCGATTCGAGACGTGGATCGACGAGCCCGGCCGCGACGTGCGGGCCATCAGCCTCTCACGTCCCTGGACGTTCGAGAGCCCGTTCGGCGGCGAGCCGTTCGTGTTGCTGCTCGTCGTCTGCGATCCGAACGTGACGAGCGACGAACGGGTGTCCGTGAGCGACCAGATCGTGCGGAGCGGTTGCCGCTACGTCTGTGCGGCCGGACACGAGTGCTCGCAGTGGGATACGTCGGTCGACATGTCGTACATCGAGTCCCACCCTGGTCTCGACCCGCCACCGGAGACGTTCATCATGACGTCGTGGCACGAGCGAGAGCCGATCTCGGAGACTGTTGACTTTGCCCTCGAGTGCACGAACTTCGACGCCCACGAGTTCACGCGGTACCTGGTCGCGTTCCTCGGCGAGGACACGCCGTCGAGAGCCGAGTTCGAATCGGCGATGCGGACGAAGCGCCGCGGGGGTTACCCGCCGACGAAGTAGTGACGCCCTCGCTCCGCCTGCTCGACCACGCGACGCAGGTCTGCTGCGAGCGGACGCAGGTCGGGAAGCCGGTTGGACTTGGCGCGGATCGTGACGAGTGCGATTCCAGGCGGGACGGAATGGTCACGATGGATGCCTCGATCAACGGTCACGAGCACGTCGAACCTGCCCGCCGCCAGCCGAAGGAGCGCGCCGTTCTTGTAGCTCGCCCAACCCATTCCGCGGACCGTCCAGACCTCGTGTCCGGGCAGATCTATGGTGAGTTCGCGCGGGACGCACTCATCGAGGAGGACGCGCATGCTCCTCCACGAGCCGTTGCGCGAGCGCCAGCGAGGCGATCGCCTGCTCGCGGCTCACGCCCGGGAACTGGTCCAGGAACTCGTCGAGCGGATCGCCGCCGGCGAGGTAGTCGATGAGATTCTTGAACGGCACGCGGGTGCCGACGAAGACCGGCATGCCGCTCATGATGTCGGGATCGCTGTGGACCACGGCCTTTCGGCTCCGACGAACGGGCTTGCGACGGGGCTTCGCGCGGCGAACTGCGGTGGTCGTCATGGCGGTGAGTCTAACCGCCGGTCCGGAGACGCGGCGGTCGCCGTGACCACGGGGTTGCGCGCCGCGCCGTGCTGCGAGACCATCCTGCGATGGAGCCGCCGCGATGACCACGATCGACCCCGCGTTCGTCGTCCACGAGACCGCGCACTGGATCGTCAACCACGGCATGCACGCCGTGCTGCCGGGCTACCTGATGGTCGCGGCGAGGTCCGGCGCGGACTTCGTGGATCTCCCGGCTGAGGCGCTCGCGGAACTCGGGCCGCTGCTCGCGCACGCGACGTCGGTGATCCGGACGACGCTCGGCGCCGAGCGCGTCTACGCGGGCCGCTACGGTCACTCGCCCGGGTGGTCGGTGCACTTCCACCTGATCCCCGTCTACCCGTGGCTCGTCGAGGACTTCCATCGCGACGCGAGCTACGCGGCCGTGCGGGCCCTCTGCGCCCACGGACGTCCGATGTCGCCCGACGGCGCGGATCTCACGCTCTTCGTCTGGCGCGAGTGGACCACGGCCGAAGGACGCGGCGCGCGCACGGCGCCGGGACCGTCGGTCCGCGAGGCGATCGGACTGCTGCGCGTGGCGTTCGCCGGTGCCGCGACACGGTCGGACGCGGGAAGCGGAGCGTCTCGATCCTCCCGCTGACGCGCCTCAGCGCCCCGCGGAGACCGCGTCCACGAGCGCCGACCGCCGGATCGCGCTGTGCGACGAGTGCCAGACGACGCGGCCCTTGCGGACGAGGATCGCCTGCGGCGATTCGTGACGGACGCCGGTCGCCGCCGCGACGTGCAGGGACCACGGCCGCTCGGCGATGACGTCGATCCAGGCCGTCGGCACCTCCGGCCAAGCCGCGCAGAACGCCTCGTACTCGGCGAACGCCTTGGCGCTGACGGGGCAGATCAACGAGTGCTTGAAGACGAGGAACTCGGGCGCGGCGAGGGCCGCGTCGATCGAGGTCAGATCCGCGAACCGGGCGCTCGGCATGCGCAGAAGACTACCCCGGCGCGCAACCCGATTCCTCCATGGCGCCGCCGCCGCCTCGGCCTATCCTCCGCCGCCCTAGCGAACCCCTGAGGAGCGAACATGATCCGACGCCTCGCCGTGCTCTGCCTCGCCGCGCTCTTCCTCGTGCTCCCCGCCGGATCCGCGTCGGCACGCCCGAGCGCCGTCACCCTCCTGCGCGAGGAGCTCGAGTTGCGCCGCGACGTCGACCTCGCGGGCACGCTCGACAAGGCGGGGAAGAAGCAGTTGAAGGCCGTCAACGCCGCGCTCAAGCTCCTCGACAAGCCGGCGGACACGCTCGCCGACCAGGTGAAGGTCGCCTCGACGCTCGCGAAGTCGCTCGCGAAGGCGTTCCCCGCCGAGTTCCCGAAGGCGCTGAACGACTTCCAGACGCTGGTCGCGTTCCTCGCGAGCGACCTCCGGTTCGCGGCCGAGCAGCAGTATGCGGCGCTCGCGGCCGCGGTGCCGGGGATCAAGTCCACGGTGCTCCACGACCGGGCCGAGACGCAGCGGGTTGCGGCGCGCGAGGAACTCGATCTCGCGGCCGCCGCGGCGGACCCGTTCGAGGCGTTCGCCATCCTGAAGAGCGCGGCGAAATTCATCGCGAAGGGCCGGAAGTACGCGGCGAAGGATCCGTTCGTCGAGACCGTCTCCGCGTCGCTCGAGTTCGTCCCCGCGGCGGCGGAGTCGTTCACGGCGCAGAACACGACCGTGCGCTACACGGCGTCGGGACCCGTGCTCTTCATCGACGGCAACTCGTCGAGGAACGGCCGCTTCATCGACGTGCAGATGTCGTCCGGGAGCCTCGATCCCATCAATGGGACCGGCACGTTCAACGTCGAAGTCGCGGTGAGCGTCGGCACGGACCCGGTCACCATCTCGAACCGCTATCTCACGAGCACGGCCACGCTCACGCTGACGACGTTCGACCTCGCCGCGAAGCGCATCACCGGCACGTTCTCGTTCACGGCGAAGGACGGCTTCGGCCCGACGGCGCTGACGCTGAACGCGACGAACGGAGCCCTCGACGTGAAGGACTTCACGGTCGAGTAGCGGCGCTCACCACTCCACGCCCGCCCGCGACGTCTCCATCCACGCGATGCAGCGCGCCATCCGCTCGCGCATCTCCGGCTTCGGAAACGTGCAGCGCCGTCCGTGTCCCGGCAGCACCCACGAGAAGTCGTACGCCGCGAGGCGCCGCATCGACGCGATCTGCACGCCCCAGTCCATCCAGCACGCGTCGCGGAAGGCGTAGAGCTCGCCGAGCCGCGCGCTCCACGCGAGGTGGTCGCCCGAGAAGAGGAACTCGTCCTTCCAGAGGAGGCACGAGGAGCCCGGCGTGTGGCCGGGGACGGGGATGACGACGAGGTCCGCCGCGATTCGCACGGGGTCCTCGCCGCGCACCTTCACCTCGACGTCCGCGGTGTCGTCCTCCACGTCGTCCTCGTGCAGCACTCGCTCGCAACCGAAGTGCGCGCGGAACTTGGCGTGGTCGGCGACGTCGTCGCGGTGGGTGAGGAACATCGTCTTCACGCCGCCGAGCGCCTCGATCCGCTTCACGAGCGGTGCCACGAACCGAGGCGAGTCGACGAGGACGTTGCCCTCGGGACGTACGACCAGATAGCTCGCCGCACCGAAGCTCGACTTGCTGTGGAACCCGCAGTGGAAGACGCCGGGCGCGATCTCGTCGGGGAACGCCGCGACGGCCGCCGCGGCGTCGCGGTCCGACGTCGTGCCGATCGACGCCGTCGGGCAGGAAACGAGCGCCTGCATCGCGCGCCGCGCGTCGGCGTCGCTCGCCGGCTGCGCGTGGACCGCCGCCTGTTCGCCGCGACGCGTGAACGTGGCCGGCGCCATCCACCGGCACGTGTCGCAGTCGATGCAGGTCGAGTCGACGTAGAACTCGCCGGGGACGTTGGACGAGAGACGGCGGGCGGGAGTGGCCACGCCGCGAGTCTACGGGGCGAGTTCGCCCGGCGATCCCTCAGCGCTGCATCTCGACGATCACCTCGAACGGTCCGTCGCTGTCCGGCACGTCCACCGCGGCGTGGACCGGCACGTGGTCGGGCGCCTCGACGAAGAGGATGATCTCGGTGCGCGGCACGGGGACTTCCCAGGTGCCGTCCTCCTCGTAGAGCGCGGCGCTGTGGAAGGGGACGGACTGCTCGATGCCGTCCACGGTGCGGCGGCGTTCGAGGTTCACGTTGAAGAGCGGCAGCAGGGCGCCGGTCGCGGCGTCTCTGACGACGATCCTGAGCATCGACGTGCGCTCCACCACGATGCGGACGTCACTCGACGGGGCGTCGATGTCGGAGACGGACGCCATGGGGACGTCGGGCTTGTCGAAGTCGGGCATGACGCAGACGGTGTAGCCCTCGCCCTCGGGCGCCGCCGGCAGCTTCCCGAACCGGAACGACCCGTCCGCCGAGGTGACGCACTTCCTGCTGACGCCCTCGATCCCGCCGCACCACATCGTAAGACCGGCGACGGCCCTTCCCTTCGTGTCGCTTACGACGCCCGAGATCTCGTGCTCGCCCGCGCGCTTCGGCTCGAGCTTCACGTCGCACGAGACGTCGCGGCCCGCGGTGACGGTCACGGCCGTCGAGGAGGCACGGTGGTCGTAGTTCGAGACCTCGAGCATCCTCGATCCGGAGGCGACGCCCTCGAGCCGGAACGTCCCGTCGGTGGCCGATCGCGTCACCGAGTGGCCGACGTAGACCTCTGCGCGGACGGGTGCGCCGTCGACGCCCGTCACGCGCCCGACGATCGCGCCGAAGTCGCGCGAGTTGACGGGCACGCGGAGTTCCAGCGAGGCCACGGTCCCTCGCTCGGCGGGCGACACGGGCACGAGACCCGAGAAGAGGAGACCGCGCGGGCGGTTCATCACGTTGTGCCAGTTCGCGGCGAGGCGGTAGGCGCGCGCCGGCTGGTCGCGGAACTCGAACGAGCCGTCAGCACCGCTGGCGCCGATCTTCTCGATGTGCCGGAAGCTCACGACGTCGCCCTCGGCGCCGCCGGCCTCGGGGTCGATGCGCAGCACCTCGGCGCCCGCGATCGGGACACCCGCGGCGTCGAGCACGCGGCCCGTGAGGACGGCCGTGCCCCTCTCGGGGATGGGCTTCCACTTCGACCACCCGGTCATCGCCATGCCGCCCTCGCCGAACTGGATCTCGCCGAAGTCGGCCGTGCCGTCGATCTCGACGACCTGACCCTTGTCGTCGAGCTTCTTCTTCCCCGCCATCTCAGGCGGCGCTTCGGGCTCGCGGTGGGGCAGCGTCCGCAGCGCGAGACGCGTCGGACCCGCAGGTTCCGCGGCCGGAGGCGGGGCCGAGCCCGCGACCGTCGTCGCGGGCTCGGCCTCGGCAGGTACGCTGGGCTCGGACTTCGCGCGCGGCTTCGGCGCTGGCGCGGGTTCATCCTGCTTCACAGGCTGCGGCGCCGCGGGGACGTCGTCGGCGCTCCAGAGGAGAAAGGCGAGGAGCGCCAGCAAGGCGCCCGCGATCGCGGTCTTCGTCGTCGTCATGAGGAGGGCTCCCTTCGTTTCGAGGATCGGGACGGGGGCGGCGGGCGGACGAGTGCCGGTGAGGACGAGCGCCCACGCGGCGCGATCTCCCCCGTACTCGCGGTCGAGACGCCCGCGCAGCACCGCGAGCGCGCGGTGCAGACGGCTCCGGATCGTCACCGCCGGCTCGCCGAGACGCCGCGCGATCTCGGCCGGCGTCTCGCCTTCGAAGAACCGGAGCAGGACGACTCGGCGCGACGGCTCGTCGAGCGCGAGGACCGCGTCGAGGACGAGACGCTGCGCCTCCGCGCGGGCGACGAGATCGTGCGCCGCGGGCGTGCCCTCGGGCCGTGCGGCGACGCGTTCCCGCGCTTCGCGCCGTGACGTGCGGCGGTGGAGGTCGCGCGCGCTGCTCGTCACGAGGGAATGCAGCCATCCGCGCGGACTCTCGACGCGCTCCGGCGGGTTCGTCAGCGCGCGGCGCCACGTCTCCTGCGCGACGTCGTCGGCGGAACCGGGATCACGCACGAGGCGCCGAGCGAGCGCCTCGATCCACTGCCGCTCGGCGAGGAGCGTCTCGGGCGTCGTCCTTGCCGGCATGCGCGGTTCCATCCTCAAGGAAGACGCCGCCGGCCCTTCCATCGTTGCGCGAACGGGCGACGCCGGGAGAAAGCGACGAAAACGGGTCGGAGACGGTACCGACGCTTTCTCGGTCAGTAGATCAGCGCGGAACCGCGATGCGCGACGCGGATCGTCACGGTGCGCGCGTCGGCGCCGAGCGTGAGGCCGCACGCGACGGGCAGGGTCGCGCCTGCGGCGACGTCGCCGAGTTCCGCCTTGCGCGCGCGCAGCGTGACGGTCTCCGCCGCGTAGTCGAGGACGAGCGATTGCACCGCCTTCGACGCGTCCTTCGCCTCGAAGCGGCCGCCGCCGAGCGACGTGAACGACGACGCGGGCAGCGTGACGCCGAACGAGCCGAAGCTCACGGTCACGTCGGGTGCGGACGACGGTGGCGCGCCGGTCGTCGTGAAGCCGAGGACGAGATCGAGCGTGTCCTTCGCGCCGGGCTTGACGGTCGCGTGCGCCTTCGCGACGTGGAGGAGCGGGGCGATCCGCGCGCCCGGGCGTGCGCCGTCCGCGAACGCGCCGCCGACGAGACGGACGGTGCCGACCGCGTCGAGTCCGCCGCGCGTGAGCCTGAGGCCGACGGCGCCGTCGTGCGACGCGTCGAGGAACCCGCGCACGTCGCCGACCACCTTCAGCGAGAACGCGACGCGCGAACTCTTCGCCTTCGACGGGGTGAGCCGCAGCGTCAGGTTCGCGTCGCGGTGCGTCGGACGTCCGCGCGAGTCGGCCGTCAACTGCAGGTCGAACTCGAGATCGCCCACGGTCAGGTGCGAGGCGCCCGTGAGGTCCACTGACGCCGCGCCTGTGTCGATCACGCCGTTGATCTTGAGTTGCGTGCGGAGGGGATCGCCCTGCTTCGCCTTCGCCTTCGCCCGAATTGGGACGATCGCGCCGCCCGACGCGGCCGCGCCGGGCGCGTGGATGCGCAGCGTCACGTCGCCGCTCGCCGTCGGGTGATCGCCGGAGCGGATCGTCGCGTTGCGCGCGTCGATCGCCGTCCGCGAGCCGGCGAACGTCTCGACGAGCACGTCGCCCGATTTCCCGCCGACGGTCCCCGTCGAGAACGTCTGCCCGGAGACGTCGACGCTCTCCGAGACGCTCTGGACGGAGAGAGTTCCGAACGCGGTGACCTGCGACCCGACGTGCGCGGCGCCGTCTGCGATCGCGGTGAAGGCGCCGGCGTGCGAGGTGATCGGATCGGCGACGAGCGAGACGCCGCCCGCGCCCGCGGCGATGAGGATCGACGCGCCGTCGAGCGCCGGGAGCGGTCCCTGCGCCACGCCCGCGTCGGCGGCGGCGGCCACCGACGACGACGCCCGCAGGTCGAGCGCGCCGAGCGGCGCCGCGACCGTCGAGTCGCCGAGGAGCGAGATCGCGCCGCCCGTCGAGCGGAGCGCCACGTCGCGGCCGTCGGACCGGACGTCGCTCGCGCCCGCGACGATCACGTCGCCCGACGCCGAGAGCTTCGTGTCGCGCGAGCCGTAGTTGCGGACGACCGACGCGAGCAGCGTGCCCGCGGGTTCGACGGTGACGTTTCCGCCGAACGCCGTGAGGGCGACGTCGCCGGTGCCGCGGTTCTCGACGGTGGAGGCGCCCGAGACCGTCACGTTGCCGCTCGCGCGGAGCGACACGTCGCCCGTGCCGCCGGTCTGCGAGACGAGTCCGACGGTCTGGACCTTCACGTCGCCGCCGAACGCCGACATCGCGAGCGTGCTCTGCGCGCTGACCGACGTTGCGCCGCCCGCGTCGATCCCCCGGGCCGCCTCCACCGACACGTTGTTCGCGGCGAGGAGCGTCGCCGCCTGCAGCAGGACATCGACCCCGCGGGCCTGGACGACGACGTCGCCGGCGTCGGCGCGCAGCGTCGAGAAAACCATGCCGAGGGCGTTCGCACCGACGACGGCGACGCTCCCCGCGGCGCGCGAGCGCACGGTCATGTTCGCGAGCGTCAGCACGCCGCCCGTCGTCGCGTGCGACGTGAGCGACACCGACCCGGCGGTCGCGTCGATGAGTCCGATCGAACCGTCCGCGCTGCTCGTCGTCAGGTTCCCGGCCACGTCGATCGCGATCGGACTCGCGGGCGAGGTCGTCGTCACGCCCGAGCGGAAGCCACCGAGGTGCGAGACGACCTGGAAGTTGCCGCCGCACTGGAACGAGATCGACGCGCCGGCCGTGGCCGAGGTGACGAGGCCGTGAATCGTCACGTCGGTGACGGTCTGGATCGTGACGGCCCCGGTGCAGGTGATCGTGAAACCCTGCTGCACGGTGAACGACGGGTAGAGGTAGGTGCCTGCCGCGAGCGTCAGGTTCGCGCCGGGCGTGATGAGCGGCAGGGGGGTTCCCGTGATCGCCGGGAAGGCGGGAAGAGATCCGGAGATCGAGCCGATCGCCCCGAGCGAACCGGGCGACGGCACCGCGGGCGACGTCGCCGGCGCGGCGGACGCGTCGATGGTGAGGGCTCCCTGCACGGGCGCCGTCCCCGGTCCGATCGTGGAACCCGCGGTCGTGATGGTTCCCGCCGCGCCCGCGGGCAGGCTCGCCGCGGCGAGGAGGGCCGCGATGGCGAGAGGGATGCGGGCTCGGGACATGGATTCACCTCGAAGGGACCGACGGATCGAGTCTCGCCCGGATCCCCGCCCCGTGGCGTGCTGCGTTACCTCCGCCGCCGCGCGAGCCGGAACCGAGCCTGATGGGAACGCGTGGAGCGCTCCCGGCATTGCAACCGTCGTCCGGTGCGCCTAGTACGAGATCTTCGTCGCGGCCCGGCTCATGCGGAGCTTGACGGAACGGTTGTCGACGCCGAACGAGACGCCGACCGTCACCGGCACCGCCGGGCCCGTCGTGAACGTCCCGAGGTCGAGTCCGGTGCCCGTCACCGTGATCGTCTCCTTCGCGTAGTCGAGCACCACCGACGCGATGCCCGGCGCGGGGGCGAGCGCGGTGAAGCGGTCCTTCACGGGCGCCCCGAACGCGGCCGAGGAGACGGTGACCTCGAACGAGTCTCCGAACGAGATCCTGAACGTCGGCGCCGCGGCGGGCGTGGTCCCGCTCGTCGTGAACCCCGTCACGAGCTTCAGCGAGTCGAGGCCCGCGCCCACCGAACTGCCCTTCGCCTTCGTGACGAAGAAGCTCGGCTCGACGAGCGTGCCTCGCGCCTTGCCGAGCGCGAACTTGCCCTTCGCGAGGGTCACGGTTCCGACGGCGTCGAACGCAGGGTGCGTGATGCGGAGCGAGAGGATGCCCGCGCCGGTCGTGTCGACGAGGGCGGAGAGGTCGCCGACCTTCTTCAGCGTGAAGGTCCCGCGCGAACCGCCGGTCTTGCCGGGCACGAGGCGCAGGTCGATCGCGGCGTCGGTGTGGCGGTAGTTGCCCTTCGTGTCGGCGACGAGCGTCACGGTCGTCGGAGTGCCGCCGATGTCGAGCGTCGCGTCGCCGGAGAGATCGGTGGCGTCGAGGCCCGCGTCGAACGTCCCGGAGGCGGTCAGCGTGGAGAGCGCCGCGTCCTTCGGGTTCAGCTTGACCGTCACCTTCTTCGGCAGCAGGTACGAGTTCACGATCGGGCCCGGCACGCTGTGCACCGCGACCCACACGCTTCCGCTCTCGCCCGTCCCCGAGGCGCCCGTGCGGACGGTCGCGTTCGAGACGTCGATCGCGGTCGTGCCGCCGAAGGTCTCGACCACGATCGGGGCCGTCGCCTGGTCGGGGCTCGGGGAGGTCGTGAGCGCCGCTCCCGCGACGTCGACGTTTCCGGAGATCGACTGAACGGCGAGGACTCCGCTCGACGTGAACGGCCCGCGCAGGCGCAGCGGACCGGCAGAGACGAACGACGCCGCGCCGGCGTCGGCGGTCGCGCTCAGCACGAGCGCGTCGAGCCCGCCCGCTCCCGCGCCGACGGTGATCTCGTCGCCGGCGAGGAGCGGCGCGTCGGGTCCGGTGCCGGGATGCGAGCCCGCGACGAGCGAGCCGCCGCCGCAGAGGTTCAACGTTCCCTGGTCGGCGCGGAGCTGTCCGTCGCCCGTGAGGGTCAGCGCACCGTCCATGGCTTCCACGCTGACGGAGCCGTCGAGCGCGACGAGCTGCGTCGATCCGGCGACCTGCGCGTTCGTCCGCGCCGTGACACGGATGCTCCCGGTCCCGTCGTGCCAGAGGTCGGTCTCGTGGAGGCTCCCGGGCGCCTCGAACGCGACCGAGCCGCCGAGCGCGGTGATCACCACGTCGCCGATGCCCTCGTGCGTGACGAGCGACGAGTTGACGAAGCGGACTCCGGCGCTCGAGAGGATCGAGAGGTCCTTTCCCGGCACGGCGAGACGCAGGTACTTCGGCGCGGTGCTGAAGTCGCTGACGCTCGCGTCGTCGATGACCACGTCCTCGCCGCCCGCGGCGACGGCCGGATCGCCGAAGCTCTTCAGCATGAGCACGCCCTCGGCGTGGACGTCGGACCCGTTCGTGACGCGGACGCCGCGCGCGCCCTCGACGGCGAGCTCGCCGCCGAAGCAGAGGAGCGTCGAGTTCGCGGCCGTGACGGCGCCGCCGAACGCCTGGACGAGCATCGTGCCGTCGTCGACGTCGATGGTCGCGTTCGTCATCGTCAGCGCCCCGCTCGTGCGCACCGTGACGCCCGTCGGGCTGCGGAGGTCCATCCGCGTGAGCGCCATCACCGTGCCCGAGGAGTGAGACGTGAGCATCACGTTCCCGCTGAACGCGCGGAGCTGCGAGGCCGACGTGTCGGGAGATGAAGCCGTCACGCTGCCCTGCACGTCCACGTTCACTGCCGAGGTGCTGCCCGTCACGCGAACACCCTCGAGCGTCCCGTACTGGTTCGCGACGACGTTCAGGTTGCCGCCGCAGAAGATGGCGACGGAGGCGCCGGGAGCGGTCGTGAGGATCTGACCGTGGATCGTCATGTCGCCGGTCGTGCGGATCGTGACCGGCCCGGAGTACGTGACGTACACGCCCTGGTTCACGGTGTAGCTCGTGTAGCTGTAGGAGCCGCCCGCCAGGGTCGTGTTGGCGGTCGCCGAGAACGCGGACCCGCCGCCGCCGCCCGAGTAGGCGGGGATCGATCCCGTCATCGCGCCGAGCGCGGAGGGAAGGGGAACCGTCGGCACCGCGGGGGGCGACTTCGGGCCGGCGCTGGGGTCGAGCGTCACGGCGCCCGCGGGCGTGCCGGTCCCGGCCTCGATCGTGGCGCCGCTCGAGGCGATCGTCCCGTCGGAATGGGCCGGCGCCGCGGCGAGCATGGCGACGGCGAGCGCGAGTGCGGTGCGGCGGGCGAAGATCATGGGGACTTCCTCCGGGAGTCCCCGCTCGGCCCGGCTACTGCACCGGGGTGGGGCTCCCCTCAACCCATCGGTAAAAACCCTCGCCGGACTTCTTACCCAACTTGCCCTCGGCGACGAGCCGCCGCAGCGTCTGCGGGGCCTTGTACTGGTCGCCCCCGAGCTGGGAGGCGAGGTAATCGGCGATGTTGAGGCGCACGTCGAGACCTACGAGGTCGGTGAGCTTCAGCGGACCCATCGGGTGCCGGTAGCCCAGCTCCATCGCGGTGTCGATGTCCGCCGCGGAGGCGACGCCCTGTTCGAGCATCCGGATCGCCTCGAGGCCGAGGCACACGCCGAGGCGGCTCGTCGCGAAGCCCGGCGCGTCCTTCACGACGATGGCCGTCTTGCCGAGCCGCTTCGCGAGCGCCTTCGCGGCAAGGAGCGTCTCCGGCGACGTCTGTTCGGCGGTCACGATCTCGAGGAGCTGCATGAGGTGGACGGGATTGAAGAAGTGCGTGCCGACCACGCGCTCCGGGTGCTTCGTCGCCCTGGCGAGCTCCGTGATCGAGAGCGACGACGTGTTGCTGCCGAGCATCGCCTTCTCGCCCATGTGCTCGTCCAAGTGCGAGAGGAGCTTCGTCTTCAGGGCCACGTCCTCGAACACCGCCTCGATCACCACGTCGGCGCGCGTCGCGTCGGCGCAGAGGTCGGCCGACGAGCGCAGCCGATCGAGCGCCGCGTCCATGTCCGTCTGCGCGAGCCTGCCCTTCTCGACGCCCTTCCTCATGTCCGCGCGGATCGTCGCGATGGCCTTCTCGACGGCGCCGTCGGCCTTGTCGGAGATCGCCACGTCGTACCCGGCCAGTGCCGCCACGTGCGCGATGCCGCGCCCCATCGTGCCCGCGCCGACGACGAGAAGCCTGTCCATCACTCTCTCCTTCCGGCTCCGAGACGGAGCCGGAAGGAGAGAGTGTAGAGAACGACGGGACAGGTCTCGCGGAACGCCGAGCCGAGCGCGGACCCGCCACCCGAATCGGGAATCCGGGCTCGGTCCGCCCAGTCGAAGTGAGAAGACCTCACCTCGGACGCGACCCTCGCAGCGCGTGGGATACGTTCGGCGCGGTGCGGGTCTGGATCGCGGCCCATCCCGCCCGGAACGAGGGAAACTCCATGAGGCGGATGGCACTGATGGTGGGGATCGTCGTGGGATCGCTGCTCGGCTCCGTGGTCGGAGCGAGCGCGGATGAGATCCCGGTCTTCGGATCGGGAGTGGGAGCGGATCGCAGGGTGCTCGCTCAGGGAAGCGCCGATCCGCACTTCTCGATCGTGCAGTCCCCGTCGGGCTCCGTCGTCGCGACTCCCGCGATCGTCGCGGCCGCGCACCCCGCCTACGTCGGCAACAACGCCGCCGGATCGGTGGGGACGAGCTGGATCGCGCCGGCCTCGAACACCGACGCCTTCTACGCTCCGGGCACGTACGTCTACCGCACCACGTTCGACCTGACCGGCCTCGACGAGGCGACGGCGTCGCTCTCGCTGCGCTTCGGCGTCGACAACTCCGTCAGCGACGTCCTCCTGAACGGCGCCGCGACCGGCGTCCGCGGAGGCACGTTCGCTGTGCTCACGAACGGATCGACGATCTCGCAGGGCTTCGTCGAAGGGATCAACACCCTCGACTTCGTCGTCCAGAACCTGGGCGGGTCGGCGAACCCCTCGGGACTCCGCGTGATCCTCTCCGGCACGGCCGACTCGGCCGTGGTTCCCGACGTGACGGCGCCCGCGATCTCCGGCGTCGCGAACCACACGTTCGAGGCGCAGGGCGCGCCGGTCGCGCTCTCGCCCGCGGCGCTCGGGATCTCGGCGACCGACGACATCGACGGCGCCGTGGCCGTGACGCTCTCGCCGAGCAGCGTCTCCGGACTCGGGAACCACACGGTCACCGCCACCGCGTCCGACGCGGCCGGCAACATCGCCACGGCGACGTTCACGGTCGTACTCGTGGACACCGTCGCCCCGGTGTTCACGTCGCTCGGGGTCACGCTGAGCGCGACCGGCGGTCGCTACCGCTGCACGTCCGGGGTCGAGGCCGTCGTCAACGCGACGGTGTCGGACGCGAACGACGCGGCTCCGGCCGTCCGGATCGTGTCGGTCGAGAGTGCGGACGAGCCGCGGTCCTGCGGCTGGCGCCGCTTCGCGCCGGAGTTCGCGATCACGGGCGACCTGACCGTCGATTTCCGCACGAACTTCTTCAGCCGCTGGTGCCCGAAGAACTACGTGCTCACGCTCGAGGCGACCGACGTCTCGGGCAACGCCAGCGTGGCGACGATCGACGTCCAGGTCGGCGGCGACGGCGGCAGTCACGAGTGGGGCCGCCGCGGCTGGTTCCGGCGGTAACGCGAACCACGCGCCCGCGTCCGGGTCCTGGGGAAGCGCCCTGGGGCCCGGGCGCTCTTGTTCGTTCGGATACGGTCATCGACCGGAGCAATCCCTGTCGCCGCAGAGGTCTGCTCCCCGGTGCTGCGGTGGCGTCCATCCTGTCTACCGAGCGATCGTTTCGAATGGACGCGCGAGGTCGTTCGCGCCGCTCAGTCCAGCCCGCCCCCGAAGCTGTTGTCGACCGGCGGCTCGAAATCCTCCTGCCCGAGCTCTAGCTGCCGCCGCGCGTCCACCTCGTCGCGGTTGACGGCGTCCATCACGGCGTCGAGCTTCTTCCGGATGCCGTGCTCGTGCTCGCCGAGCGCCTTCCTGACCTGCCGCGCGTACTGCAGCACGAGACGCAGGCAGCGGATGATGTCGCCGTCGCTCGCCGTCGTCATGTCGCGGACGGTCGAGAGCGGATCGCCGTCCCACCACGCTTCCAGCACCGCCGAGAGACCGAAGTGCGGCTCCTTCGTCAGGTCGACGAGCCCCGCCTCCCACTCCGCGGTCCGCCAGCGCGCGATGATCTCGATCGCCTCGTCGCGCAGTTCGTGGAGGTGACGGTCGCGCGGCGGGCTCGTCGTCTCGTCGATGCGTGGTTGGTACACGGCGCCGAGCAGCAGTGCCCCGAGTTGACGATCCGGCAGGCGCTCGAGCAGTCCCGCCTCGCGGAACTCGGCGGCGGGGATCTCGAAGCCCTTCACGCGCGACGTGAAGCGTCCCTTCTCGGTGAGATGTCCGTCGGCCGCGTAGCCGCGCTCCTTCAGGAGATGGAGACGCGCCGCGAGGAGACGTTCCTCGTCGCTCTTCCCGCCGTGCGCGCCGCGACGGCGCATGCGCTGGAACTTCGCGAAGCTCTTCTCGTACGTCGCGACGACGCGCTCGCCCATGTGCGAGTAGAGCGAGAGGATCGTGCCGTAGTCGGGGTTCCACTGGCTCTGCACGGGCTCGGGCGGCCCGGTCAGCACGCGCCGCACGCCGGCCGCGCGGTCGTTCGCCGGATCGACCATCGCGACGACGAGCCCGTGCGAATCGATGCCCTGGCGCCCAGCGCGGCCGGCCATCTGGCCGTAGTCGCGGCACTTCATGTAGTCCATGCGCTCGCCGTCGAACTTGCGCAGCGAGCTGAACCCGACGGTGCGCGCGGGCATGTTCACGCCGAGCGCGAACGTCTCCGTGGCGAAGAGCATCTTCACGAGGCCCGACGTGAAGAGCCGCTCCACGATCTCCTTGTGGACGGGCAGCACTCCCGCGTGGTGGTACGCGACGCCGGCCGCGGCGAGGGACCGCAGCTTCGCGAGCGACGGCGTCTTCTCGCACTCGTAGCGCTGGGCGAGGTCGTCGAAGAGGTCGAGGAGCTTCCGGCGCTCCTCCTGCGTGAGGAAGACGCGGCTCTTGTTCGCAACGGCGAGGGCCTCGCACTCCTTCCGGTTGAAGGTGAAGAAGAGGACGGGGAGCAGTTTCTCCTTCTCCAGCCAGTCGAGCATCCGCGTCGGCGAGCGCTCGCGGCGCATGCGCTTGCGCTTGTGGAACGGCTGGTCGAGCAGCGGTTGCGCCTCGGAGAGCGTGATGGGGCCGAGGTCCGGGATCCACACGAGGTGGTCGAGCGGCACCGGCCGCTGCGACATCTCGACGACCTCGACGTGCTCGCCGCGCACCGAGTCCACCCACTCGGCGAGTTCGCGCACGTTCGGGATCGTGGCCGAGAGCCCCACGAGCCGCATCTGCTCGGGCGCGTGGATGATGCTCTCCTCCCAGACCGTGCCGCGCTCCGGGTCGTCGAGGTAGTGGACCTCGTCGTGGATGACGAAACGGAAGTCGCGCAGGCGCTCCGGCTCCTCGAAGAGCGTGTTGCGGAAGACCTCGGTCGTCATCACGAGGAGTTGCGCGTCCGGGTTCATCGTGACGTCGCCGGTCATGATCCCGACCTCGGCGCCGTGCCGCGCGCGGAAGTCGCGGTACTTCTGGTTCGAGAGCGCCTTGATCGGCGACGTGTAGACGACGCGCCAGCCCTCGGCGAACGCTTGGTCGATGGCGTAGTCGGCGACGAGCGTCTTGCCCGATCCCGTCGGCGCCGCCACGATCACGCTGTGCCCCGCGGCGATGGCGTCCACGGCCGCGACCTGGAAGGGATAGAGCTTCAGCCCCTGGAACTCGCGCGAGGTCGGCGTCAGTTCGGCCGGGCGCGGCGGCGTGGGCGGCGTCTGGTACGGCGCCGGCTCGCGGCGCGGTTCGGGGCCGTCGTCGTCGGAATGACGCTTGCCGTGACGACCCGCCGGATGTCCCGGGTGACGGCCGCGGTCGTCCTGCCGGCGCGGTCCGGAGTGACGGCCGCCGGAGCCGGGGCGAGGGAATCGGTTGGGCATGGGAGCGGGAAGTGTCGCCGAGGCGCGTCGCAGGGCGCGGGAAACGATCGGCAGGCGGTCACGCCGTGACGGCGGGCGCGCGGCTATCCTCGCGCGTCCCGTGACCGTCACCGTCCACCTGCCCGAGTTCCTGCGCCGCTACGGCGGCGGCGAATCGGACATCTCCACGCGTGGCGCGACGGTTGGCGACGCGCTCGCGGACCTCTTCCGCACGCGGCCGGATCTGCGAGTGCGCGTGGTCGATGCGCAGGGCGCGGTGTTCCCGTATCTCCTCGTCTTCAGGAACGGCGACGAGGTCCCGCGCGCGGCGCTGACGTCGGCCGCGCTCGCGGACGGCGACCGCCTCGAGATCGTCGCGGGCGCGGAGGGCGGATGAGTTCCGGCGACGTCCGCATGCGGGGCTTCGAGCGGCGCACGTCGTTCGAGGAAGCGCTCCGCGTCGCGCTCGACGGTCTGCCGGAACTCGGGGCGGAGACGGTGCCGCTCGACGCCGCGTCCGCGCGCGTGCTCGCCGCCTCGCTGACCAGCGACGTGGACGTCCCCTCGTTCCGCCGCTCCGCGATGGACGGGTACGCCGTCCGCGCCGAGGACACGTTCGGCGCGTCGCTCTACGACCCTGTGCGTCTCGCGCTCGTCGGCGAGTCGATGCCGGGGAGCGGACAGGGTCCGCGCGTCGGGCCGAAGCAGTGCGTGCGGATCATGACGGGCGCGCCCGTCCCCGACGGCGCCGACGCGGTGCTCCCCGCCGAGCACGCGCGCGAGTCGGGCGGCGAGGTGCTCGCGGACGACGACGTCACGCCGGGGAAGAACGTCGGCGCGGTCGGTGAGGACGTGCGCGCGGGCACGCTGCTCCTCGCGAAGGGACGGCGTCTGCGTCCGCAGGACCTCGGACTCATGGCGAGCGTCGGTCGCGACGCCGTTCTCGTCGTACGCCGCCCGCGCGTCCGCATCGTCGTCTCCGGCAACGAACTCCTCGCTCCGGGCGTGCGCCCCGGCGGCCACTCGATCTCGGACAGCAACACGCCGATGCTGCGGGCGCTCGTCGAACGCGACGGCGGCGAAGTCGAGCAGGCGCTTCGTCTGAAGGACGACGAGGGTGCCATCCGCGCGGCGCTCGCGGCGCCCGGCGCCGACGTGATCCTGACAGCGGGCGGCACGTCCGTCGGTCGCGAGGACCACATGCCGCAACTCCTCCGCGAACTCGGCGAGTTGACGCTCCACGGCGTCGCCATGCGCCCGGCGTCGCCGACGGGCATCGGCCGCATCGGCGCGGCGAAGGTGTTCCTGCTGCCGGGCAACCCGGTCTCGTGCCTCGCCGCCTACGACCTCCTCGCCGGTCCGGCGATCCGCGCCCTCGGCGGTCTCTCTTCCGATCTGCCGTACAGGCGCGTCGAACTCCCGCTGCGGCGCCGGATCGTCTCGCAGGTCGGCCGCACCGATTACGTGCGCGTCACGATCGCCGACGACCTCGTCGAACCGCTCGCCATCACCGGCGCCTCGATCCTCTCGTCGGCATCCCTGGCCGACGGATTCGTCGTCGTCCGGCCCGAGTCGGAAGGGCTGGGCGAAGGGGCGTTGACCAATGTCTATCTGTTTCACGATGCGCGGAGCGCGAAGTGAAACAGCAGGAGCAGTTCCTCGACGCCATCGACGAAGCGACGGCGCACCGGCGGTTCGACGCGGCGACGGCGCACCTCACGCCGCGCACGGAGGAAGTCGCGCTCGGCGAGGCGCTCGGTCGCGTGCTCTCGGCCGACGTCCGCGCGCCCGTGGACGCGCCCGCCTTCGACCGCAGCAACGTGGACGGCTTCGCGGTTCGTGCCGCCGACACGTTCGGCGCCGAGGAGATGTCGCCGCGGCGGCTCGCGGTGTCGTCGTCGCATCTCGCGGCCGGTGCGAGTCCGGCGGCCGACCTCGTCGTCGCGGCGGGAGTGGCCGTGCCGATCGCGACCGGTGGCGTTCTGCCGCGCGGCGCGGACGCCGTGCTGATGGTCGAGTACACCGTCCCCGACGGCGACGCGATCCGCGTGCAGCACGCGGTCGCGCCGGGCGCGAACGTCTCCTTCGCCGGGAGCGACATCGGCCGCGGCGAGATCGTGCTGCGCCGCGGACAGGTGCTCACGTCGCGCGAGACGGGCATGCTCGCCGCGGTCGGCGTCGCGCGCGTTCCGGTCTTCGCAGCGCCGCGCGTGGCGATCCTCTCGACCGGAGACGAGATCCGCGCGCCCGGCGAGACGCTCGGCGTCGGGCAGGTGTTCGACAGCAACCAGCGCATCGTCGCCGACGCGGTGCGCGAACTCGGCTGCGAGGCGGTCGAAGGCGGAATCGTCGCGGACGACTCGACCGCGCTCGCGGCGGCGATCCGGCGATTCCTCGTCGGCGCGGACGCCACGGACGTCCTCATCCTCTCGGGCGGCACGTCGAAGGGCGCGGGCGATCTGAACTATCGGGTGGTCGCTGACCTCGCGAAGTCGCTGCCGGACTCGCCCGGCATCCTCGTCCACGGCGTCGCTCTTAAACCCGGCAAGCCGCTCTGTCTCGCGGTGCTCGCCGGGCGTCCCGTCGTGATCCTGCCTGGCTTCCCGACGTCGGCGATCTTCACGTTCCACGAGTTCGTGGCACCCCTGCTCCGGCGTCTCGCGGGCCGCCGTGACGATCCTGAGGCCACGGTCGCCGCCATTGCGCCGCTGCGCATCCCGTCGTCGTCGGGGCGCACGGAATACACGCTCGTCGATCTCGTGGAAGGGCCCGCCGGACTCGCCGCGTACCCGATCGGCGCGGGTTCGGGCAGCGTCAGCGCGTTCTCGCGCGCCGACGGCTTCGTCCGCGTGCCGCACGACGTCGAGTTCGTCCCGGAGGGGGCGAAGATCGAAGTGCGTCTCCTCGGACGCGGTGTGCGGCCCGCGGACCTCGTCGCGATCGGCAGCCACTGCGTCGGGCTCGACTGGCTGCTCGGTCGCGTCGCGGACGCCGGGTTCCTCGTGAAGTCGATCGCGGTCGGTTCGCAGGGCGGACTCACCGCACTCGCGCGCGGCGAGGGCGACGTCGCGGGCGTCCATCTCCTCGACCCGATGACCGGCGAGTACAACCGCGGCTTCCTGCCGCCCGGCGTGCGTCTCCTCCCCGGCTACGGACGCAGGCAGGGCCTCGTCTTCCGCCGCGGCGACGCGCGCTTCGAGGCGAAGGGCCTCGACCGTTTCCTCGACGAGGTGACGAAGCCCGGCATGCGCATGGTCAACCGCAACCCGGGCGCAGGGACGCGCCTCCTGCTCGATCGCGCGCTCGCCGGGGCGAGACCCGACGGATGGACGAACCAGGCGAAGAGCCATTACGCCGTCGCCGCCGCCGTCGCGCAGGGCCGCGCCGACTGGGGCATGACGCTCGACGTCCTCGCCGCCGCGAACGGTCTCGGCTTCGTCTTCGTGCAGGACGAACGCTTCGATCTCGCGATCCCCGAGTCGCGCTGGGACCGTCCCGCGGTCGCGGAACTCAGGCGTCTCCTCGCGGACGAGGCGACGCGCGATGGCCTGCGGCGTCTCGGCCTCGTTGCGTAGTCCGCGACCCGAGTGACGAGCCCGTTACGCGAAGGAGACGCGCGGCGTGCTAGGTTCGCGCCTTCGGCGGCGTGCCGAGGGAGGCCTCCATGCGGGCGACAGGTTGGATCGGTGTCCTTCTCCTCGCGGGGGCGATGGCTCCCGCGGCGCGCGGCGACGACGAGGTCGTCGCCGACCACTGGTATGCCCACTTCCACAAGGACGTGAAGGCGGGCTGGGACCACACGCGGCGTCTGCGTTCGAAGGTGGACGGCAAGCCCGTGTGGGTGACCGAGACCGAGTCGCGGATCGTCCGGTTCATGGACGGCTCGCTGCTCAAGTCGCCGATGACGAGTTCGTCGCGCATCGTCGAGGACGAGGCGGGTGCCGTGATCTCGTACCGAACGTCCGTGAGCATCGGCATGCCGAGCGACCCGCAGAAGCGCGAGGGCACGGTGAAGGACGGCGTCGTCTCCGCGGTCGAGGACGGGAAGGCGCGCACGGTGCCGTATCCCGCCGGCGCGCTCGGTCCCGCGGCGATCGACCGGGCAATCCTCGCCGAGCTGAAGCCGGGCGCCACGGGCAGCGCTGTCGCCTTCAAGCCGATCGATGCCGCGGGGACGGAAATGAGCTGGAAGGTGGAGGGGATGACCGAGGTGACGAACGTTCTCGGGCGGTACATGTGGCTCACGCGCGTCGAGAAGACCGACGACATGGGCATCCCCGACGAGGTCCTCATCGGCCCCGGCGGCCGGGAGTTCGCGGGGTCGACCAACTTCGGCCTGCACCGGTGGCTTCTCACGGAGGAGCCCGTCGCGAAGTTCGACGGCGCGCCGGCGTCGCTGCTCTTCTCGCGCATCGTCGCGCC
>JANNHP010000113.1:0-2051 GCA_031404455.1 Planctomycetia bacterium
CGCTGGTTCTCGGGGAGGTCGGCCATGAGCCGCAGCACGTGCGACAGTTCGTCGCGCGTCTCCGCGGCCCGGGCCGGGTCCGCCCCGCTTCCCGCGCGCTTCTCGACCGCCGCCTCGACGACCGCTTCGCCTGCCGGGTCCATGCGTCTCTCCTTCCGCAACTCGTCGATCGCGAGACGCCGGCAGACCGTGTAGAGCCACGCTTTCACGTGCGGCTCGACCCGATGCCGGTCCTCGGCGCAGAGCCGGAGGAAGGCCTCCTGCACCACGTCGCGGGCCGCGTGGACGTCGCGCGTCAGGCGCGCCGCGTAGGCGACGAGCGGCTTCTCGAACTCGTCGAGAGCCGTCATCACCCACGTCGCGCGGCCGTTCGTCGTCTCGTCCATTTCGTCCGTCGTGCGATCTCCGTCCCTGAGACGCGGAAGGCTGGGGAGGTGTTAGGGGAAATCGCGCAGAGCGCGATTTCGACAGGGTACGGCGGTTCGCTAGCCTGCGACCCGGATCACGTTCTCCGAGGAGGTCCCATGAACTGGCTGAGCCGCTTCGCCGAGCCGACGTACGCGCTCTTCCGCATCGTCGTCGGACTCCTCTTCGCGCCGCACGGCGCGCAGAAGCTCTTCGGGGTCCTGCTTCCCCCCGACTACCCGAAGCACGCGACGGAGAAGTGGAGCCAGGTCTGGATCGGCGGCGTGATCGAACTCGTCTGCGGCCTCGCGATCGCGATCGGGTTCCAGACGCGGTGCGCGGCCTTCCTCGCCAGCGGCACGATGGCCGTCGCGTATTTCCAGTTCCATCAGCCGCAGGGCGCGCTGCCTGTCCAGAACGGCGGCGAACTCGCCGTCGCCTACTGCTTCGCGTTCCTGTTCATCGCCGCGAAGGGTTCGGGGATCTGGAGCGTGTCGGGGAAGGACAAGTAGCGCCGGGGACGGTCCTGACTTTCGATACGGCCCGCGCGTGGCGGCTCGGACGCGAGAGCCGACGCAGGCTCGCAAGTATCGAAAGTCAGGACCGTCCCCGTCAGCGCTTCGCCGCGAGCTTCGCGAGGATCTCCGCGTGCATCCGCCGCGTCTCGCGCGCGAACCACGCGTCGAGCCATGCCTCGTGCGAATCGGTCGCATACGCCGACGCCGACTCGATCGCCGGTGCGCGGAGCCCGGCCTTCACGTGCGCGAAGGCCGCCGACGGGACGCGCGCGAGGCGGCGGGCCGTGTCGAGCGCGACGCCGAGGACCCGATCCGGGGCGACGACCTCGTCGACGATCTGACGCTCCTGCGCCTCGGCGGGGGTGAAGAGCCGCCCTTCGAGCATCACCTCGTTCCACCAGCGCGCCGGCATGCGCAGTCGCATCGTCTCGACGACGACGGACGGCAGGCCGAGGCCGATCTGAGTCTCGTTGAGGCCGACGCGGAACGGCCCGTCGGCTGCGACGCGATGATCCGCCTGCATCGCGAGGACGCATCCGCCCGCGATCGCGTGGCCGTTGACGGCGGCGACGACCGGACGCGGGCACGCGAAGATCCGCAGCATCACGCGGTGGAACTTCATCAGGAACGCGCGCAGCGCGCCGCGCGACATCGGCGCGAGCGCCGCGAGGTTCAGCCCGGCGCTGAAGTATGTGGAGTAGCCGGTGACGACGGCCGCGCGCGCGTCGCTCGCCGTGAACTCGGCGAACACGCGCTCGAGACCGTCGAGGAACGCGTCGTCCATCGCGTTGGCCTTGCCGCCGTCGAGACGCAGCACGGCGATCTCGTCCGTCCGTTCCATCCGCATGGCCGACATCATGCCCGCCCCGCGAGCCCGGGACGGTCCTGACTTTCGATACTTTCGGGGACGGTCCTGACGTGACTTTCGAGCCTGCCGCGCGTGGCGGATACGGCGCCGAGAGGCGAATCGGGCTCGAATGTACCGTAAGTACCGAAAGTTCAGGACCGTCCCGGATCCGCTTTCATCACCTCGCGGAGGACGACCGTGGCGTAGGAGCCGCGCGGGAGGTCGAAACGCACCTCGATCGACGACGGATCGTCCGCGACGTCCGACACCTCCGCGCCCTG
>JANNHP010000114.1:0-16083 GCA_031404455.1 Planctomycetia bacterium
GCCCGCTGGCAGACGCCCTGCGCGAGGTCGTCCGCGGTCTCGAACTGGAGGAGTCTGCGCCCGCCGTGGCGCTCCGCGAATCCGCGGACGTCGCTCGAGTGGCGCGCGACGAGGTCCGCGAGCGACGGGGCGGTCACCGTCCCTTCCCAGCGGCGACCGCCACGAGCCGAAATCCGCTCTCTGAGTTCCCCCGGTCCGGCAGGACGAGCAGGCTGAACCAGCACTGGAACCCATCGGACTTCGCCACCGCCCACGATCCGCCGCAGAGACGCCCGAGTCCGCGGTCGCGGTCGTCGCTCCACTCCCGCGCGCTGCCCGCCATGTCGAAGACGCCGTACGGCGATTCGTCGACCGGATGCGAGAGGACGGCCACGGGTCCGGGCTTCGGCCGCGCGTAGCAGGAACTCGCCCAGCGCGGCCGGAAGCCCTCGCCGAACGGGAGCTTGCGCAGCGTCGTGCTGCCCGCGGCGTCCACGCGCTCGACCTGCGTCGGGAGACGGATCTCGAGTCCGCGCTCCGCGGCGCCCGTGCGCCGGGCGAACCACGTCGCGTACGCCCGGGCGTCGTCCTGGGACACCCCCAGCACCGGCGTCTCGGCGTCGGAATCGGGCGGGACCGACCACCGGCCGTCCGCCCCGCGCGGCCAGTAGCCGCCCTCGTTCGCCGTCGACGCGTCGCGCGGAAAGCGGATCGGGGCCGCCGACGCGGCGACCTCCGCGCGGGTCGCGTCGTCGTTCAGGAACTCCGCGTACTCGGCCGCGGTGACCTCGCGCTCCTGGATCCAGAACGAGTGCTCGGGACCGAGTCGCTCGATGCGGACGAACCCCTCGGGCGTCGTGCCCTCGGGCAGCAGTTCGATCGGCACGCCGAGGTGCGCGCCCGGCGGGACCGCGTGGAACACGCGCAGTTCCTCGCGTCCCGGCGCGCGGACGAGGATCAGGTACTCGCCGGGCTCCCCCGTGACCTCCACCGAGGGCGACGCCACGCGTCGGCAGGCGGGCGAGAGGACGAGCGGTGCCGCCGTCGCACGGACTCGCAGTCCGGGCGGGAGCGTCAAGCGCTCGACGACGCCGTCGCGGTGAACGCCCGCCGCGACGCCGCCCACCTGCGCGCGGCGGACGGCGTCGCGCGGCGCGAGGCGCGCGATCGCCTCGCCGTCGAGGTCGAGGACGAGGTCGCCCCGGCGGAGTTCGCCCGCGCCCGACGTGACGACGAGCATGAGAGTCCCCGGCGCGACCGCGGGGGGCGCGTCCTGCACGGGGACAGGAACCGCGCGGGGCTCGCCGCCCTCCGCGAGTTCGCGCAGTTCGCGGTACCGGAAGACCCAGGCCTCGGCGCCCGGCACGCCGGTCACGAGGCGGATGGAGCACGCGCCGCGGATCTCCTTCGACGCGGCGCCGTCCTGGTCGCGCGAGAGCACGAGTTCGCGGAAGAACGACGCCGCCTCGCGGTCCCGCGCCGCCTCGGCCTCGCGCCATCGCTCCAGATAGAGGTTCGTGCGCGCCTGCGCCGCGCCTGGGACGGCCGGATCGAGACGTTCCGCGCGGGCCAGCATGTCGAGGACCTCGTAGTACGCGGCCTCGCGCTCGCGCCGGAGCGACGCCGCCGCGACCTCCTGCCGGTCGAGTCGCGCGAGCCGGTCGTCGGTCAGGTACTCGGACCAGATCGACTCGAGGAGCTTGCGCACGTCCGCTTCGAGCGCGGCCGAGCTCTCGCGCGCCCTGCGCCAATCGGCGAGGCGCCCGTTCGCTTCGACGACGGCGCGGCGCGCGTCCGACTTCCGCTGCACCTCTGCCGCGCGCGCCTGGCTCACCATCAGCATCGCTCCGGCGAAGAGCGCAACGGCGCCTGTCGCGGCCATCGCGGCAAGCCCCGGATTCCGCCGCGCCCAGTTGACGAGCCGCGACGCCGGACCCGGCGGGCGCGCCCGGATGGGACGGAACGCGAGCAGCGCCTCGAGGTCGTCCGCGAGGTCGTTCGCGGTCGCGTACCGCTGCGACGGCTGACGCGACATCGCTTTCGCGACGACGATCTCCGCGTCGCGCGAGAGCGACGGCGCGAGCCGCCGGAGCGGCGGCGCGTCGCCCGCGAGCACCTCGTGGAGCACCTGCTCCGCCGTGGATCCGCCGAACGGGGGACGTCCCGAGAGGCACTCGTAGAGCGTGACGCCGAGCGCGTACGTGTCGGCGCGCGCGTCGAGGGCGTCGCGGTCGCCCGCGAGCTGTTCGGGCGCGGCGTAGAGCGGCGTCCCGACGAACGGCCCCGTCATCGTCAGCGCGGGAGCGTCGAGCGCCCGCGCGATGCCGAAGTCGAGGAGCATCGCGCGGCCGTCGGGCGTGATCCGCACGTTCGACGGCTTCACGTCGCGGTGGACGATCGACGCCGCGTGCGCGCAGGCGAGCGCCCGCGCGATCTGGGCGCCCCATCGCAGCACCTCGGACGTGGGGACCGCGCGGCGCGCCGCGATCGCGCCGGCGAGGATCTCGTCGAGTCCGCGTCCCTCGACGTAGGCCATCGCGAGGAAGCGCACGCCGCGGTCCTCGCCCACGGCGAGCACCTGCACGATGTGCGGGTGGTCGAGACGCGCGACGGCGAGGGCCTCGCGTTCGAAGCGCGCGTCGGCGATCGGCGATCCGCGGAGTTCCGGCCGCAGCACCTTCAGCGCCACGATGCGCCCGAGCGATTCCTGCACCGCGAGGTAGATGGCGCCCATGCCGCCGTCGCCCTGGTGCCGCAGCAGCCGGAACTCGCCGAGGCGCTCGAACGGAAGTCCCGGCTCAGCGACGAGGGCGTCCGCGCGCGACTTCAGCGCCGACGGCGCCGCGCGCAGGGCGCGGCCGCGGTTCGTCGCCTCGCGCAGCGCGTCGAGCCGCGCGCGGAGCGATTCGGTCGCGCCCGCCCGGCCCGCCAGGAACTCCGCGGGCTCCGGCGCCTCGCCGCCGAGGGCGGCGGTGAGGTACGCGTCGTAGAGATTCTCCTCGTGCTCGTCCGGCGCTCCGGCCGGGGTGCGCGGCCCTTCCCGGACCGGCTCCGCACGTTCCACCGAGGCCCGGCGCTCCTCCATGCGCGGGCGAGCATACCCGGGAGGAAGGGGCCCGCGCCCCCGCTCAATTCGCCTGCGAGACGGCCGCGGACGGCGGACATACTCGCCCGCGTGAATCACGAGACCGCGGACGTCCTCGTCGTCGGCGCCGGCATCTCGGGCCTCGCGCTGGCAGCATCGCTCCGTTCGCGCGGAGTGCGTGTCCGCGTGATCGAGGCCGCGCCTGCCGCCGGCGGAAACCTGAGGACCGAGCGCACCGGAACGCCCGAGGGCGCGTGGCTCCTCGACCTCGGGCCGAACTCGTTCGGCGACGCGGCGAAACCGTTCATGGACCTCGTGCGGCTCGCGGGGATCGAGGACCGGCTCGTTCGCTCGGGCGAGGGCGGAACGCGCCGCTTCATCTTTCGCCGCGGGCGTCTTCGCGAGGTGCCCTCGCACCCGGTGAAGTTCCTCTTCTCGGGACTGCTCCCGCCCTCCGGCGTGCTGCGCCTCGCCCGGGAGCCGTGGATCGCACCGCGCGCGGCCGGCGCGCCGGAGGAGTCGCTGGGTGCCTTCTGCGACCGGCGGCTCGGACGCTGGGCGCGGGAGAAACTGCTGACGCCCGTCGTCGGCGGCATCTACGCGGGCGACCCGATGCGCCTCGGCGCGGAGAGTGCGTTCCCGGCAATGGTCGCGCTCGAGCGGGAGCACGGCTCGCTGATCCGCGCGGCCCGCAAGGGACACGGGCCGCCGTCCCGCGGAACGCTGTCCTCCTTCCGCGACGGCCTCGCGGAGCTTCCCGCGGCGCTCGCGAAGCTCCTCGGCGAATCGCTGACGACCGACGCCGCGGCGCGGCGCGTCATCCGCGACGGCGCCGCGTGGCGCGTCGAGACCGGCGCCAGAGCCTTCACCGCGCCGACCCTCGCGATCTCGACGCCCGCCGACGTCACCGCGAGCCTGCTGCGACCGATCGACGCGGCTCTCGCCTCGGAACTCGACGCGATCCCGTACGCGCCGATGACGGTCGTCCACGTCGGGGTCCGGCGCGACGCCGTCCCCGCGCTGCCGCCCGGCTTCGGGTTCCTCGTCCCGCGCGACGAGGGCGTGCGCATCCTCGGCGCCATCTTCAGCTCCCAACTCTTCGAGGGACGCGCGCCCGCTGGACACGTGCTCCTGACGGTGTTCGCCGGCGGGAGCCTCGACGCCGAGGCGCCGTCGCTCACGGACGCCGCGGTGCGCGACTTCGTGATGGCGGATCTGCGCCGCGCGATCGGACTCGAGGGCGAACCGTCGCTCTTTCGCGTGACCCGCTGGCCGCGCGCGATCCCGCAGTACGTCGTCGGCCACAAGGACCGCGTCGCGCGGATCGACGCCGCCGTCGCGAAGCACGCGGGCCTCCGCCTCCTCGGCAACTGGCGCGGCGGGATCGCGATGCCCGACTGCGCGCGCAACGCGACTTCCATGGCAACCGAACTGGCAGGCGAAGTGGCGCCGGGGCGTCCAAGCGGATAGTCCTTCGTCCCCGATGCGACCACGACACCTCCTGACGGCGATCCTCCTCCTCGGCGCCTGCGCCTCGGGCTGGAAGGTCGTCGGCACGCGGGATCAGCCGGCCCTGAAGGACGGCGCACAGATCGTGACCGTGGAGCGCGGCCGAGGCACGTCGCGCGAGCGGCGCATGCAGATCCGCGACGGCCGGGATGACGTCTCCGTCGGCTCCGTGGACGAACTGCTGACGTACATGCGCCCGATCGACACGCCGCAAGTCGCGATCGCGTACTCGGAACTCGTCCGCGAGCTGGGCGTCCCCGGATCGGGCGCGCGCGGAATGGCCGTCCTGCCCGATCCGACGCTCACGGGTTCCGGCGGGAACGGCCGTTACTCGCGCATCGACGCCGAGGCCTGGGGCGTCCCCTTCGAGCCGACCGCGCGCCTCTACGGCGGCGGATTCGAGGTCAGTCGCGTGGTCCTCCTCCCGCCGGTGCAGCACCCCATGCTCGCGGGCGTCGCGACGGCGTGGCGGCTCGTCCTCATCCGCGAAGTGGTCTTCGCCGACGGCGTCATCCGGGCGCTCGAGGACAAGACGCTGACGAACGGCCAGGATGCGGCGCGCTTCGCAGACCTCTGATTCCGCCGCGCGAATCGCCGCCGACATCGAACGCGAGGCCCGCCGCGCGCCGTTCGACCTGGCACTCGACACGTACGCCGAGGCCGGACGCGACCCGCGAGTGCCGATCCTCGCGGCGGGTTCGATGTCGGCGAGATGGTGCGCCGTCGGGCGCGAACTCGGCCGCGAGGAGGTGCTCCGCGGCGAACCGCTCGTCGGGACGTCCGGACGCCGCCTGCGCCGCGCGGTGGAGGAGGCGCTCCGCGGTCCAGCGGCGAAGACGGAACGCGAGTTCCGCACGGTGCTCGACGACGTCCTTTTGACGAACCTCGTGCCCTACCGGCCCGTCGACAACGAGGCCTACGACCGCGCGACCGTGGACCGGTTCCGGCCGTTCATCGAGCGACTGATCGCGGACGTGTGGACCGGCGACGTCGTCCTGGCGCTCGGTCAGCACGCGACGCTCTGGTTCGCGCCCTACGCCGCGGAGGGATTGGTCGAGGCGCTCTGGGCCGACGCGCACGCGCGGTTCGAGCGCACGATCGCGGTCGAGATCCGCGGACGGCGCCTCGTCCTCGCGCCGGTCCCTCACCCGTCACCGCTCAGCCCGTTCCGCGCCGAGTTCGTCTCGCTCCTCGCGCGGAGGCTCTCTTCGACGTGATCGGAATCCCGACGTTGGGGTTGCCTCATGAGCCGCCAACTCGCATACTTCCCCGCCATGTGGGAAGCGCTCCGTCCAAGGGTGGGAGCCGCCGTGTTCGGGCTCACCTGCCTCGCGGCCTCGATCGCCGACGCCGGCCGTCCGCCGGGAGTGGTCGCGCGATCGGGTGACAAGCTCAGCGCCGCGATCGTCGCGGGCGACTCCGACGCGTACGCCGTCGACCTCGCGACCGGGAGCAGTCTCGGCGTCACGCTGAAGGGCAAGCTCCCGCTCACCCCGTCGATCCGCGTCTTCGACCCGACCGGCGCCGAGACGAACGTCGCGGCACTCGTGAAGGGCGCGGGCAGCGCCGCGCCGAAGCTGAAGGGCTTCGTCGCAGGCGCGGGGCTCACGGGCACGTGGAAGGTCCTCGTCGAAGGCGCGAACGCGACGGCAGGGACGTATGTCGCGACGTTCGCGGTCAAGCACCCGGCCGCGGTGACGCAGAAGGGCGTGGCACTGCCCGCGAACGGCGCGCTCGAGATCGAGTTCGCCGCCGACACCGGCGCGACCGTCACCGCGACGATCACGGAGAAGTCCGGCGGCCCGATCGACGGCGCCTCGGTCCTGCGCCCGAACGGCGTGGCGGAACAGGGCGGCGGCACGTTCACGCGCAAGTCGACGAAACTGACGCTCGCCCCGCTCGTCGCGGGCGGCGGGTTCGGCCGGTACCGCCTCGCCCTCGACGCGGGCGCGACGGACGCCGTCGTCGACGTGAGCATCAAGGTGAAGTTCGCGAAGATCCTGAAGCGCACGGCGACGCTCGCGCCGGAGCCGACGGTCACGTCGCTCGCTCCCGCGGCGGTGAGACAGGGCGCCGTCGGCGTCGGCACCTCGCTCGTGGGCGCGGACTTCCTGCCCGGCACCGAGTTCGAGTTCGACGACGCGGGACTGCACGTCGGCGCGGTGACGGAGACCGGCACCACCCTCGCGAGCTTCCCGCTCGGCGCCGACGCGACGGTTCCGTTCGGCCCGCACACGCTCACCGCCTACCCGCCGCCGCTTTCCGGCGAACCGTTCCGCGTCGGCGATGTCACGGTGCTCGCGCCCGACCCCACGTTGACCGCGGTGTCGCTCGCGTCGGTGAAGCAACTCGCGACCGACGTGACGTTCGAATGCACCGGCACCGGGTTTCGCAGCGGCGGGACGATCACCGTGTCCGGCGCCGGCGTGACGGCCGGCACGACGACCGTGGCGTCGCCCACGCGCGCCGTCACGACGTTCACCGTCGCCGCGGACGCGACGCTCGGCCTGCGCGACGTGTCGTTCACGCAGCCCGTGGCCGGCGGCGGGGCCGCGGTCACTCTCCCGAACGCGTTCTCCGTGTTCGCGCCCGACCCGCAGTTGACGTCGATCTCGCTTGCGAGCCTGCGCCAGGGCGACACGAACGTCCGCGTCACGCTGACCGGGAACGCCTTCCGCGACGGCGGGACGGTCGCCGTCTCCGGCAGCGGCGTCACGATCTCGAGTCCGACGCGCGTGTCGGACACGAGCTTCCGCGTCGATCTCGGTGCCGGCTCCGCGGCCGCGTTCGGCGCCCGCGACGTCACTTACACGCAGCCCTCGGGCGGCGGCGGCGCGAGCGTCGCGCTGACCGGCGCGCTGACGGTGAGGGCGCCGCTCCCGGCGATCTCCGGCGTCTCCCCCGCCACGCTGCGCCAGGGCGACACGGCAACGGTCGTCACCGTCACCGGAACGGGATTCCGCTCGGGCGGCGCGATCGCGCTCTCGGGGACGGGCCTGACGCTCGGCGCCACGACGATCGTCGACGAGACGACGGCGACGGTCGGCGTCACCGCGGACGCGGCGGCGGCGTTCGGCGCGCGCGACGTCACGTACACGCAACCCGCGGCGGGCGGCGGCGACGCGGTCACGACGACCGGCGCCGTCACGGTGAAGGCGCCGCTCCCGGCGATCTCCGTCGTGTCGCCCGGCTTCGCGCGCCAGGGCAACACGGGCGTCACCCTCACGCTGACGGGCGCCGGCCTGCGCACCGGCGGCACGATCACGGCGTCCGCCGCGGGAGTGACCGTGGGCACGACGACCGTGACGTCGCCGACGCAGGCGACGACGACGATCGACGTCGCGGGCAACGCGGCGCTCGGCGCCGGCGACATCACGTTCACGCAACCCGTCGCCGGCGGCGGCGACTTCGTGACGGCGAAGTTCGCATTCGTCGTCAACGCGCCGATCCCGACCGTGACGAGCGCGTCGCCGGCGACGCTCCGACAGGGCGACACGGCCGTCACACTCACGCTGACCGGCACGAGCTTCCGCACAGGCGGCGCGATCACGCTGTCCGGTACTGGACTGACGCTCGGATCGACGACGGTCGTGAACGGCACGACTGCGACGGTGCCCGTCACGGTCGACGCCGCCGCGACCTTCGGCGCGCGCGACGCCACGTTCACGCAGCCCGCGTCGGGCGGCGGCGACGCGGCGACGCAGGCGAGCGCCTTCGTCGTCAGCGCGCCGGTGCCGACGGTGACGAGTGCGTCGCCGGGCGTCGTGAAGCAGAACGACTCGAACGTCACGGTCACCGTCACCGGCACCGGCTTCCGCACCGGCGGCACGCTGACGATCTCGGGCACGGGGCTGACGCTCGGCTCGACGTCGGTCACGAACGGGACGACGGCGACCGTCGGCGTCACGGTGGCGTCGAACGCGACCGTGGGCGCGCGCAACATCACGTTCGCGCAACCGGTCTCCGGCGGCGGCGACGCGGCGACGGCGACCGGCGCGCTCACCGTGAACCACCCCGACCCCACGTTCACCGCGCTCAGTCCCTCGACCGTGCTGCAGGGTCAGACGTCGGTGTCCTTCACCGTGACCGGGACGAGCTTCCGCGACGCGGCGACGATCTCGTTCGGCGCGGACGTCACCGTGCAGAGCGCCACGCGCGACTCGGAAACGCAGTACACGGTCGTCGCCGACATCGGCGCGGCGGCCGCGTTCGGCCTGCGCAACGCGACCTACACGCAGCCCGCGTCGGGCGGCGGCGCGTCGGCCACTCTCACGAACGGTCTGCGAATCAACGCGCCCACGCCGACCGTCACGTCGGTCTCGCCCACGATCCTGAAGCAGGGCCAGACGAGCGCGACGCTCACCGTCAACGGCACCAACTTCCGCAGCGGCGGCGCGATCTCCATCTCGGGGACGAACCTCACGCTCGGCTCGACGACGATCAACTCCAGCACGCAGGCGACGGTCCCCGTCACCGTCGCGGACGCGGCGACGATCGGCACGCGCGACGTCACGTTCACACAGCCCGCGTCGGGCGGCGGCGCGGCCGGAACCGGCACGGCGCTCCTCACCATCAACTACCCGGACCCGACGATCACGAGCGTCTCGCCGACGCAGGTCGCGCAGGGCTCGGCGGGCACCTTCACCGTCAACGGAACTGGCTTTCGCTCGAGCTTCTCGCTGACGACAACGGGCACCGGCGTCACGCTCTCGAGCCTCACGCTCGTCTCCGCCACGCAGGTGACGGCGAGCTACTCAGTCGCAGGCGGCGCCACGATCTCGACGCGCGACCTCACGTACACGCAGCACGCCTCGGGCGGAGGCGCCGCGACGACGAGGACGTCCGCGTACTCGGTGCTCTCCGCCGCGCCGACGGTGTCGTCCACGAATCCCTCCGTGTGGCTGCCGGGGCAGACGAACTTCACGGTGCGGATCGCCGGGACGGGGTTCAACTCGGGCACCACCGTCAGTTCCTCGGGTTCGGGCGTGACGATCACCAACCTCTCGAACGGTTCGCCCGACACCGGCATGACGTTGCGCGTGACCGTCGCCTCGAACGCGACGCTCGGCGCGCGCGACCTCACGATCACGCCCGGCTCGGGCGGCGGCCCCGCGGCCACGTTCACGAGTCTCGTCACGATCGCGCCTGCCGACCCGGAGGTGACGTCGTTCAGCCACGCGACGCTCGCGCAGGGTGCCACGTCCGTCAGCGTCACGGTCCTCGGCCAGAACTTCCGCGCGAACGACACCATCTCGGCGAGCGGTTCGAACGTGACGTTCTCGTCCGTCTCCGTGACCGGGACGACGGTGCTCACGGCGAGCGCCACGGTCTCGGGCGGCGCCTCGACGGGACTCCGGAACCTCATCGTCACGCACTCGTCCGGCGACGGCGGACGCGCCGGATCGCTCGTGAACGCGTTCCGGGTGACCGCCGCGACGCCGACCGTCACCGCGATGAGCCCGTCGGCGATCGCCGTGACCGGCTCCGGCGGCCCGACGCGCGACGTCCCGGTCACGATCACGGGCACGAACTTCATGACGGGCGCGGCGCTCTCCCTCGCGAAGACGAGCGGCGGCGGCGTCAGCGTGAAGACGAACTCCGAGAGCGTCGTCTCCGACACGACGCTGACCGCGGTGCTGACGATCACGGGCACCGCGACGACCGGCACGTGGAACGTCACGGTCACGAATCCGTCGTCGCTCGGCAACGCGACGGCGAACAACCTGCTCACCGTCAACTCGTCCGCGACGCTGACCGTCAACTCGGTGATCGAGTCCTCGGGCGCCACGTACGGCGGCGAGCGGGTGACGATCCACGGCGGCGGCTTCTCGAGCGACGCCGTCGTCGACTTCGGCTCCGTCCGCGCACTTGCCACGCAGGTGCTCGACCAGAACACGCTCGTCACGACGGTTCCGCAGCCCGCATCGGTCTCGGCGACGGCCTCGACGACCGTGAGCGTCACGGTCACGCCGGCCGGATCGGGCTCCGGCGCCACGCTGACGAACGCGTGGTCGTACGCCCCGGACGGCGGCGCCCGGTTCTTCGTCTCGAGCCCGTGGCCCGCCCAGGGCGCGACGGGGTTGCCGGGCAATCTGAGGCGCAGCGCCGTCCTTCTCAACGCGCCGTGCGACACCTCGACCGGGACGCACAGCACGTCGCCGTCGAACTCGGTCAACACGTTCTGGTTCCTCTCGGGCGGCAGCGTCGTGAGCACCGGCCGCTCGTTCGGCCCGCTCGGCCGCTGGCTCGTGATGCAGCGGACGACCGGGACGCTCGCCACCGGCACGTACGTCGTCAGCGTCCCCGACGCCCTGCACTCGATCGGGGGACGCGCGCTCCATCCGGTCCGGCTCGCCGTGCTCGGCGGTGCCGACCAGTACTCGTACGGCGTCACGAGCGGGACCACCGACTCGACCGCGCCGACGCTGTCCACGATCTCGCCGGCGAGCGGCGCGGGCGCCGCAGCACGGATGTCGAAGATCGTGCTCGTCTTCAGCGAGGAGATCGACCCGCTCACGGTGACGACGACGAACATCGCGCTCTCGACCGGTGGGAACGCCGTCGGCGCGACGCTCGAGCTCGCGGCCGATCTCCGCACCGTCACGCTGACGCCCCACATGCGCCTCGCGGCGAGCGCGCTGCACACGACGACGATCGGCTCGGGCGTCACCGACATGTGCGGCAATGCCATCACCTCGACCGCCCCGACGTTCACGACGAACTCCGGCGACGCGACGAGCGCCACGATCGACGCCGTGATCGTCGATCGGCTTCCCGCCTCCGTCGACGGTTCCGGGACGTACGTGAACTCGTCGGGCACCGGCGGCAACGCGTTCGACGTCTTCCTTCCGCGCAACGGCTTCCTCCTCGACGTGCGCTTCTCCGACGCCGACTCCGGCATCGACAGGACGACGTTCTCGGCGACGTGCAGCGTCGCCGTCGGCTCCAGTTCGGCCAACGCGGAGCTCGCTTCGAACTTCACCGTCACAGGGTCGGGCGCGACGTGGCGTATCCCGTCGGGCACCGACATCGCCGCGGGAGAGAACGTGGTGTTCACGTTCTCCGTCACCGACCTCGCGAGCAACACCGCGGCCACGTCCACGATCACGATCGACGTCGTCGACAAGGACACCACCTGCACGGGCGACGCGACGATCGGTCACACGGGCGGCGACCACGACCTCTTCGACAGCCGCCAGACCGTCGTGCTGCGCACGGACTTCGATGCGTACACGGTCACCTACTCGGGCTCCGGCTCTTCGTCCGCCGCGACGACGACGGCCGCCTCCGACAACGTGAGCGATTTCGAGCAGGCGCTGCGCTACATCGGACTCGGCACGGGCAGCATGACGTCGGCCGCCGCGGCCACCGTGAACGGGACGTCCGCCGGGACGAACGCGATCACGTCGCGCCTCGTCCTCGAGCGCATCCGCGAGGTGACGCGCGCCCGTTACGACATCGCCGAGGACGGCTCGCGCAGCGCGGACTCGGTGAACGTGGAGTTCCTGCTCCCCGGCGAGCAGGGTTCGCTCGCGTCGCTGCCCGCGTACTCGACGACGAACTCCGCGAATTCCGGGAGCTCGTGCTCCGAGATCACGATCGGCGGGACGCTCGGCGCCGAGTCCGGCGGCGCGCCGGCGACGCTCGGACAGGCGTACTTCGACCCGCGCAACCTCTTCCAGGAGGCGAACCTCAACTCGGGCGTCACGGGCCAGATCACCGGCATCTACCTCCTCGGCGTCTTCAAGCGGAACATCACGGCGAGCACCAGCACGAACTGGGGCGCCCGCGTCCTCGGGAAGTTCGTGAGCGGCAACACCGGCGCGACGCCCGTGGGCGAGAGCAGCGACGACGACGAGGTCCTCGCGGACACGTTCGACAGGACCTCGGGCGGCAACACCGCGGCCCAGAACGCGCGCTACGACGCGATCATGGACGCGGTGGAACTGGTCGCGCTCTACACGAGCGCCATCGTCGCGCACGAGGTCGGCCACTCCTCGGGCCTCGTGCCGAACGGCGCGCCGAAGACGGGCCTCTTCGGCAACGCCCACTACAGCAACACGTTCACCGAGGCGACGTCCACCGTCCCGAACACGTCGGCGCACCTCGACTTCCTCGGCAACGACATCATGAGCGCATCGGTCTCGATCGAGTCCACGTTCTACACCGGCACCGAGTTCAAGCGCTTCAGCGCGCTCGACATCGCGTACCTGCTCCAGCGCCTCTTCTTCGACGAGGGACGATGATGAGGAAGCTCCTTGCGCCGATCCTGCTCGCCGCCGCCGCGCTCGCGGCCCGCGCGGAGACGATCTCGTCCGATGCGGTGGCCCTCGGCTGGCAGACGCAGCACGCGGCACAGGTGTTCGTCGGCACCGCCGAGAGCGAGACGGAGCCCGGCGCTTCGGGCGAGCGCGAGGTGACGCTCCGCGTCCTCGACCCCATTCGCGGGACGCTCGCCGCGGGCGCTACGGCGACCGCCGTCGTCTCCGTCCACGGGCTCGAGAAGCCGTGGACGCTCCGCTCGCGCTACCTCTGCTTCCTCGACGCCGAGCCCGCCGCCGCCGGACGTCCGCAGCGATTCCGCCTCGTGTCCGGCGCGTTCAGCCTGCGTCTCCTCGGCGCGACCGGCCCCGAGACGCGCTTCCCCGGCATCGTCCGCGATATCGCGGCGACGCTCGATGCCGCGGGCCGCGTGAAGGACGCGCCCGCGCTCCGCACGCTGCTCGTCGGCTGGATGGAGGACGCCGACCCCGGCGTCGCGTGGAGTGCTGCGACGGACTTCGTGAGACTCGAGGAACTGCACGCGGGTCTCTCCAATGCCGAACGCGAGCGCATCGTCGCCGCGTACCGTCGCTGCCCCATCGGCAAGACGACGAAGCAGGCGCTCGCGTTCGCCGTCGCGGCGACGCGGCACCCCACGGCCGCGGCGGCGCTCGTCGACACGCTCCTCGAACCGGAGGCGCGCTTCGTCCGCGGCGACGTCGCCGAGGCACTCCGGCGTCTGCGCGACCCGGCGACGGAGACGCTGATCGAGCGCCGCCTCACGACCGGCGGCGCCGATGCGCGAAAGAGCCTGCTCGTCGCGGCCGGCGCCGTCGGCACCGAGGCGTCCGTCCCGGCCGCGCGGCGTTCGCTCAACGACGACGACGCCGCCGTCCGCGCGGAGGCAGCGCACGCGCTCGGACGGATCGCCCGGAACGTCCGCGAGAAGGACGCTGCCGCGCGCGTCGCCGTCCGCGACGACCTCGCCCACGCCCTCACGGCTGCCGGGACCGACGACGAACGCCGCGCCACGCTCTGGGCGCTCGCGCAACTCGACGACCAGGACGCGTGGAAGATCCTGCGTCTTGCGGCCGCCGACGAGTCGGCGCCCCAGATCGTGCGCACGACGGCCGCGCGCTACCTGAAGTCGCCGCGCGTCTCGCTCATCCTGGACTGACGACAGGCTCCCCGCGACGCGAGGCCGGCCCCCCGCCGGTGCGGGTACCACCCCATGTCGGCGCCCGCCCCTGTGTCCGACACTGCGCCGTCGCGCTGGTGGCGTCGACTCCGTCATCCCGGTCACGCTGCCCGCCGGTGGGCGACAGCGGTCCATCCAAGGAAAGGTCCAATCGAACATGAACTCCAAGACGAACAACAAGGTGCTCATCGGCACGAGCCTCGCGCTGGCACTGGCGCTCGCGGTCTGGTCTCCCGCGCAGGCGGGGTCCGACGACACGGGCGACGGCGCGGCGCTGACCGAGTCGCAGATGGCCGAGCACTGCAACGCCATGAAGGCGGCGAAGCTGAAGCTCCGCGAGGACGTCAAGTCGCAGGACGCCCAGCTCTCGGAGCAGGTCGCCAAGATGAACCTCGCGCCCGTCGACCAGAAGCTCGGCCTCATGGCCGCGCTCCTCACCACCATCGTGGACCAGAAGATCGCGATGGACGTGCGCCGCGCGGCGGGTGACGACGGCATGATGCACCACATGGCTCGGCACATGCAGTCGGGCCAGTCGTCCATGCCCTGTTGCTCGGCGACGAAGGGCCCGGAGACTCCGGACGTCAAGTAGCCTCACGTTCCCGGCGCGCGGTCTCTCAGGGGTCGCGCGCCGCCGCGAGGCACGCCGCGATGAACTCCGCCTTCGCATCCGTGTACGCCTCGCGGTCGTCGCCGAGCGACTCGGCGAGGTCGTGCTTCAGGGCGGCGTAGCGGATGACGTCGGCCGGATGCGCCCGCAGGTGGTCGCGGAAGAGGAGGTGGTCGCGCCAGAAGTCGCTCGTCGTCTCGACGACGTGGAGATGGTGCGAGCGCACGCCCTGCAGGCGCCGGACGAAGTACCGCCGCCCGGGCAACTCGTCCTCCCACTTGCTGACGTACTCGTAGCCGATCGCCGTGATCCGCGGAACGGCCGCGTCGGCGTCGGCAAGCAATCGCACGCCCCCCAGGATGTCGATGACGGGCTTCGCCGCGAGGCCGGGGACGGACGTGCTGCCCACGTGCTCGATCGCGACGAGCAGATCGCGCGCGGCGGCGGCGATGCGCTTCGATTCGGCGGCGAACGAGGCGGGCCATCGCGGGTCGTACTCGGCGATGACGACTCGCTCTTCCATCCGCCTCACCCAAGGACGGCGCGGAACGCCGCCTGCGCGGCGCGGTCCAGACGCTCGAACTCCGCGTCGCCGTGCGCGAGCGTGAGGAACGCGGCCTCGTAGTTCGAGGAAAAAACCCATACCGCTTTTCTTTCTGACGCCCAGTTGAAAGAGGAGTTCAACCGCTGCGAGAACTGCGCCGAGAAACCCTGCCGTGAGGCTTGCCCCGCGGACTGCTCGCCAGCCGACTTCATCCTGGCTGCCAGGATCGGTCTCCCCGCAGACTACAAGCGCTCCGCCTCCCTGATCATGGGCCACAATCCCCTTGGCGGGATCTGCGGCGCCGTGTGCCCAGACTTCCACTGCATGAAGGCCTGCTCTCACCGCCTGTTTGATCACCCGGTCAACATCCCGGCGGTCCAGGCCACCATCATCCAAAAGGCCAAGGAACTGGGCGTGATGCCCTCTCTCAACCAGCCCAAACCCAACGGCCGGAAAGTGGCCGTGGTGGGGGGCGGACCCGCAGGTCTCGCGGCGGCGGCCATGCTGGCCCAGAAGGGCTTCACGGCCGAAATTTTCGAACGGGATTCCAAGTCTGGCGGCATGTGCAATCTGATTCCCGATCATCGGCTGGACAAGCAGGTGCTCCGTTCCGATATCGAGTGGCTGCAAGGCCAGACCGGCGCCAAGATCAACCTTTCCAGCCCCGTGGAAAACCCTTCCGCGCTGCTTGAGAAGGGGTTCGAGGCCGTGGTGGTTGCCACGGGGCTGGACGCCCCCTATAAGCTCGGCATCCCAGGCGAGGACAAGGCGCTGGACTGGATCGCCTTCCTGAATCAACCGGGTGACCTCAAGGGCAAGCGCGTGGCCGTCCTTGGGGGCGGTGCCGTAGCCGTGGATTGCGCTGCGGTGGCTCGTACGAAGGGCGCCACCGTGGA
>JANNHP010000115.1:0-1761 GCA_031404455.1 Planctomycetia bacterium
CGCCTTCGGCGCCGACGCAGCTCACGGCCTTCTACTCCGAGAGCGTCGGCGTCACGCTCGCCTGGACCGACAACGGCAGCGACGAGGCCGGCTTCACGATCGAGCGCAAGCCGGCCGGGTTCTCCTTCGCGCGCCGCGACGCGACCGACGCGAACGTCTCCTCGTTCGTGGACCGCCTGCTCTACCCGTCGACGACCTACACCTACCGCGTCCGCGCGTTCAACCCCGCCGGCGACTCGCCGTGGTCGAACGAGGCGAGCGCCACGACAGCGGCCGGAGTGCCGGTGCCGGCTCCGCCGCTCGCGCCGAGCCAACTCACGGTCGCACTCGACACCGCCGGCGTCGACCTGACGTGGACGGACAACAGCGCCGACGAGACGCGCTTCGCGCTCGAGCGCGCCGAGGGCGGCTCGGCGTTCCGCGCGCTCGCGACGACGCCGTCGGACACGACCGAGCGCGACGACGACGCGGTCCATCCCGGATGGCCGTACGTGTACCGCGTGCGCGGGCTGTCGCTCCAGGGCCCGTCGCCCTACTCGAACACAGCGGAAGCCTCGTTGACGGCGACGTGGGAGGTGACTCTGGGCGCCGGCTCGCTGACGGACTCCGCGAAGCTGAAGCGCGACAAGCTGAAGGTCGCGGGCGGATTCGTTGTGCCGGATGGCGCCGCGTTCGATCCCGTCGAGCAGGGTGTCGAGGTCCTCGCGGGCCCGTCGAACGCCCCGGTCGCGGTCTCGATCGCCCCGGCCGACGCGACGTGGAAGAGCCGAAGCGGCAAACTCACGTGGAAGAGCCCGAAGGGCGCGGCGAGCAGGGTGTCGGTCGTGATGGACACGAAGCGCGGCACGGTCACGGTGTCGATCTCGGGGTTCGACTTCGCGAGCGCGCCCGGGACGGCCGTCCGGCTCCTCGTCGCCAGCGGCCCCCTCGGCGGGGGCGCCGCCGCGCAGTGGACCGAGCGGAAGCCGGGGTCGCTGGGGTCGCGGTAGGGGACTGTCCCCGGGCGTTCACTCGAGGAAAGCGCGGAATCCGCGTCCGGTCCGGGGACGGGATCCGGAAGGGCCTCTTGCCGGGCGGCGAGCCGCGGACGCGAAGTGCGTCACGCCCGGGCGCAGGCCCGCGCGTGACGACCGGACATCCCGGCCGCCGCGCGCGGGCGGCGCTCAGACGACGCGGCGGACGAGGTGGACGATGACGCGGTCGATGACTCGATGGACGCTTCTCGGATGCATGGCGATGGCGGCGCTCTCGGTGGTGGCGGTTCTCGACGTCGGCACGCCGACAGCCGAGGCAGCGCCGAGCGTGAGTCCGTACGCGGGGACGTACGCGTGGACCTCGTGGCGCACCGCGATCACGATCTCGGACGAAGGGCTGATCGCGAGTGGCTACTCGATCGGCGGCGGGAGGGGAGGGTACGGACTCATCCGCGGCAAGATCAGGGCCGGCGGAAAGTACTCATTCGAACTGTTCAAGAACTCTGGTCGCGACGGGAGTACGTTCGAAGACAAGTCCACCGGGAAGATGGCGCTGGACGCCGACGGCAACATCGTCGGCAAGGAGAAGAAGGGCGAGTCGTTCGTCTGGCTCCGCCAATAGAGGCAGTCCGGCGTCACGCGTCCGCCGACCCGGCCGGACGTTCGTCGCCGCCGCGCGAAGAGTCTGCGGCGAGGGGAAGCCCCTGCTCCCTCGCCGCGGCGGCGATCTCGCGGCGGAGGCGGACGTTCGCGAGCATCGACTCGCGGCAGTCGGCCGGCGCGTGCT
>JANNHP010000116.1:0-17240 GCA_031404455.1 Planctomycetia bacterium
GGCGCGGTGAGGTCGCGCGTCACGGAGCCCGCGATCGGCGCCGACGTGTTTCCCGCGGTGTCGCGGAACTGCGCCCAGCGGGTCGTGACTCCCTCCGTGCTGCCGAGCGAGACGTCCGGCTGCGCCGTGCCGTAGCTCTGCCACGCGCCGAACGTCGTCCCGTCGGTCGATACGCGCTGATCGACCACGCCCGAGACGGCGTCGGTCGCAGTCAGCACGAACGGCACGACCGTCGCCGCGGTGTAGCCGCTGCCGTCGCCGAGAGTCACGCTGCCCATCGGCGCCGTCGCGTCGAACGTGATCGCGTCCGAGACCTGCGTGACGTTGCCGACGACGTCGCGGAACTCGACCTCCACGGTGTCCAGGCCCTCGGCCGTGAGAGTCCACGAGCGCGAGGCCGCGACCGTCTCCCAGTTCGTCCACGTCCCGCCCGCGTTGCGCAACCGCATGCCGTTCAGGCCGGAGCCGGCGTCGCTCGACGTCAGCGTGAGCGTCACGGCCGATGACCCCGTGAACGTCGCGCCGGAGTTGACCGAGACCGAGCCCGCCGGCGCCGAGACGTCGAGCAGTTGCGAGGCGGTGAGAGTCGAGGTGGAGATCGTCTCGCCGTAGCTCGAGGAGGTCCCGGACGCCGTGATCGACCTCGTCCCCGTGGTGCCGGACGACGCGGACGTGACCGCGAACGTGGCCGTGGCGCTCGCTCCCGCGGCGACGTCGGCGAGCGTCTGCGTGGCGCCTCCCTGCACGGAGTACCCGGACGGGAGTCCGAGCGTCACGGTCGGCGCGAACGCCGTGACGCCGCCGGAGTTCGTCACGGAGACGGCGACGTCGAACACGGCCGACGGTCCGACGGCCGACGGAGGCGAGGTGGCGAACGACGCCGCGAGCGCGGGCGCCGCGACGACGCTCGAAGTGCCGCTGCTCTCCGCCGCGACGGCGAAGTACTCGGTCGTGAAGCCCGAAGGCCAGTTGCCGGGCCGCTTCACCTTCACGATGGCCGCGTACGCCGCGGCCGAGAGCTTCACCTGCTCGACCGTGTTGACGGAGCTCGTGCTCGTGCCGAGCGAGGCACCGCTCGATCCGTCGTACACGGCGAGGTCGAGGTCGAGGAGCGCGTACCGCGTCGCCGGCGCCGACGAGTTGTTCGAGATCGTGTGACGATTCCACGCAATGGACACGCGTCCGCCGGACGCGATCGTTCCCGTCCGCACCAGCACGTAGCGCGATCCCGAGGACGTGAGCGTGCTCTCCGCGACCGACGCGCGGCACGAGTATGCGGCCGCGAGATCGAGGCCGCCGTAGCCCCAGTTGTCGTCGGGCGACACCGGCGCCGGCGACGTGTTCGTGGCGGTCGTGACGAGCAGTGCCTTCAGCGCCTCGGGCGCCCACGAAGTCCCGTAGTCGAGGAGAAGCGCCAGCGCACCCGCGACGTGCGGCGACGCCATGCTCGTCCCCGTGTAGCTCACGAAGTCCCCGCCCGAGCCCTCCCAGGAGGAACTGCACGAGTTGATGTTCGTGCCCGGTGCCGAGACCTCGGGCTTGCGGCGTCCGTCGTTCGTGGGACCGCGGCTCGAAGAGGACGCGAGCGAGTCGTCGGATCGGCTCGTCGAGCCCGCGTCGTCGAAGTTGCCGACCGTGAACACGTTGAACGCGTCGGCGGGGAGGTTCACGCTGCCCGAGGAGGACCCCGAGTTCCCCGACGCGATGGCGACGGCGATCGACAGGTCGAACGTCGCCGCGTCGAAGAACTGGCTGAGACCGCTCGAGCCGTTGTTCGTCCCGCCGCCGCCGAAGCTGCAGTTCATCACCGAGGCGCCGTTGTCGCCCGCCCAGTCCCCGGCGGAGTAGATGTCGGCGTCCTCCAGCGAGCCGCCTCCCGACGTAGTGCGGTAGCCGCACTTCGCATTCATCAGCGCTGCGCCGGGCGCGACGCCCGCGTACGTCGAGTCGTTGCTCGCGACGATGCCGGAGACGTGCGTCCCGTGGCTGTGGTAGTCGTCGGTCGAGGACGCGTTGTCGTTGAAGTCGCTGAACGTGCTGCCGCTCGAGAGGAAGACGGCGGCGTTCGAAACGGTGAGCGCGGGATGTCCCGAGTCGCAGCCGGTGTCGAGCACTGCGACCTTCGTCGACGAGGAGCCGTTGTAACCCGCGGTCCACCACGAGCTCGCCGAGACCGTCGGAACGCTCGTGTCGAGCGAGACCTGCGCGCGCAGGCAGCGCGAGATGCGTCCGATCTCGGGGAAGATCTCGACGAGCTCGGTGACCGCGGAGAGCGGCACGCGGGCCGACACCGTGGAGAGGATCCACGACCGTCCGAGGGGCGTGACGTCGCTGCGCGCCGCGAGCCACGCGGCCACGTTCGCCTGATCGCTCGCGGCTTGCGCCTTCGCGCGGTCAGCGACCTCGCGCCTCATCCGATCGAGGAGCGTCCGAATCTCGTCGCGCGCCGCGAGGAGCTCGGCCTTCTCGCTGTCCGTGAGCGCGCGGCCCTCGCCGTCGATCGCGCCGCCGAGACCGCCGGCGGGTTCCGCCGCGCGCTCTGCCGCGGCGCGGGCCGCGATCGTCCTCGACCGTGCGAGGGGAACCGCGAAGAGCGGCGCGTAGCGGGCGCGGGCGTCCATTCCGGCCTCGTGCGCGGGCTGGCGGCGGAAGAAGATCGTGACGTCGGCGGTCTCCGTCGCGCGGCCGGGATCGGTCGCCGCGGCCGCGAGGTCACGGCCGAGAATGCGTTCGATCGGCGGCAGCGACTCGAGTTCGCGGAGCTCGATCTGCTCGAGCGTCTCCGCGCGGTCTCCTCGCTCGGACTCGAACCACTTCTGGCCCGAGGCGTCGTCCCGCACGGCCTGCCAGACGACTCCGCGCTCCGGCGATCGGAAGGTCTCCCCGGTCTCGCGGACGGGGGAGTCGCTGCCTCCCGCGGCGGCGAGCGCGAGGACGAGGCCCGACGCCGCGATCCATCGCAGCGGGGGACGTCCTCGTGGGCGCATGGAAGCCTCCGGGCGACGCAATCGGCCCAGACCCTATCGGCTCGCCGACCGGCGGGAGTGTCGTTTCCCGATGGGGGGAACTCGGCAGAGGCTCGGGCGAGCCTCCTCGCACGCGGGACCTCAGTCTCCGTAGACTCCGTCGATGGTCAGCGTGCTCGTGTTCGGTGGCCGCGGCTGGGTGGGACAGTCGCTCGTCCCCGCGCTCCAGCGGGCGGGACACGAGGTGATTGCTCCGCGCCACGACGCGTGCGACATCTCCGATTCGACCGACGTGGCGCGCGTCTTCACGGAGTCGAAGCCCGCGGCGGTCGTCAATGCCGCGGCGGCGAACACCGCGATCGCCGACGAAGCGGCGCTGCGCGCTGTCAACGTGGACGGCGCGCGGAACGTGGCCGCGGCGGCGCGCAAAGCGAAGGCGCGTCTCGTCCACGTCTCGACGGATCTCGTGCTCGACGGACGACATCCGCCCTACGCCGACGACGCGAAGACCTGCCCCGTCAACGCGTACGGACGCAGCAAGGCCGCGGGCGAGGAGATGGTGCTCACGGCGTGTCCCGGCGCGGTCGTCGTGCGCTCGTCGCACGTCTACGATCCCGCGGCGCCGGATCCGTCGCTGCGCGGGTTCATCGAGATGCTGCGGACCGGCGCGCCGTGCCGTCTCTTCACCGACGAGATCCGCTGCCCGATTGCGCGGCCGGCGCTCGCCGCGGCGCTCGCGGAACTCGTCGCCCTCGACGTCGCGGGGACGCTCAACGTCGCGGGCACGGAACCGCTGTCGCGCTTCGACTACGGCACGCTGCTCCTCGACTTCTTCCGCGTGCCGAAGCGGAGGAACGTGGAGGAGGCGCTCGCCGCGGGTCTCACACCGCCGAGGCCGCTCGATCTCACGCTCGACGTGTCGAAGGCGCGGAAACTCCTCGCGACGCCGCTCCGGGGCGTGCGCGAGACGTTGCAAGCCGACGAGGGTTGGGGCATCCGGGCTGGTAAGGTCTCCCGCCTCGCGCAGCGGCCGAACCGCCGCCCTCCCAGGTCCAGTTGAGAGGTTCGTCATGAGATCAGTTCGCGCCGGCGTCGCCGCCGTGGGAGCTCTCGTCGCCGCAGCCGCCTGCGGATCGAGCGGAGCGCCACGCCCGCAGGAGTTTCCAGTGCAGAACTCGAAGCCCGTGAAAGGCAGTGAATTGGCCGACTTCAGGGCCAAAGCCGTCTACACCGACGACCACGGCGGCGTCGTCGGCGTGCGCTGGCTGCACAAGGACCACGGCATGCCGGTCGTCGTCCTGCGCATCCAATCCGTGCCGCAGGTGTTCCTCGCCTTCAACACGCCGCCCGTCTCCGACCGCGGCGAACCGCACACGGGCGAGCACCTCCTCCTCGGCAAGGGCACGAAGGGGAAGTCGCTCTCGCTCGAGCAGGACATGTCGCTCGTCCATTCGACCGCGTGGACGTCGCAGACCGACGTCTGCTACTCGTGGGGATGCTCCGCCGGCAAGGAGACGTTCTACCGCTCGGTCGAGCAGTACCTCGATGCGCTGCTCTTGCCCGACTACACGGACGAGGAGATCCGCCGCGAGGTCTGCCACATCGGCCCGGTGAAGGACGAGGCGACGGGCACGCTCTCGGTGGACGAGAAGGGCACGATCTATCAAGAGATGGTGTCCACGTACGAGAAGCGCTGGAACGTGTGGTGGCAGATGCAGAAGCGGCTCTGGGGCGAGGGGCATCCGCTCTCGTTCAGCTCGGGTGGCGAACCGTCGGCCGTGCGCACCTGCGAGCCGCACCACGTCCACGAGTTCCACGCCGCGCACTATCACCTCGGCAGCGACACCGAGATGATCGTCGCGCTGCCGGAGTCGATCCCCGAGGCGGAGTTCCTCGCGAAGCTCTCGGCGCAGATGGAGGCCATCAGCGCGAATCCGGCGCTCGTCGCGCGCGGCCGGGAGACTCACGCGATCCCGCCGGGCCGCCCGCAGGCGGACAAGTCGCTGATGGTGTATCCGTACCCGAACGCGAACGAGGGCGACGGCTGCTCGGCGCTCTTCGCGTGGACGCCCGTCACGCTCGGCACCCAGTACGACCGCGTGCTGGGTCAGCTCTTCCTCTCGACACTCGCCGACGGCGAGAGCGCGACGCTCTACAAGCGCCTCATGGACAGTGCCACGCGCGAGGTCCAGGTGGACGCGGCCGAGATGAGCGCCAGCCTCGACGCGAGCAAGATCGACCTGATGGCGTCCATCTGGCTCGACGGCCTGCCGCCTCGCAACGCGACCGAGGAGCGCATGGGCGAGATCGAACGCGTCATCCGCGACGAGATCGTGCGCGTCGCGGCGCTCGCGGCCGGATCGGCGGATCTCGCGGCGTTCAACGCGAAGGCGCTCGTCAAGCTGACGGAGCGCGAGAAGGGTCTGCGCAAGCAGCTCAACGCGCCGCCGCTCTTCGGCCACCGCATGGCGGGCGGTTTCTGGCTCGATCACGTGCGGCTCCTCGATCAGGACTCGTCATTCGAGCGCTCGGTGACGCTCGAGCCGGTGTTCGGGAAGCTGCGCGCGGAGATCGAGAAGGGCGCGAACCCGTGGACCGAGGTCGTCCGCGGATTCGGACTCGACGCCGAGCCGTACGCGGGCGTCTCGGTTCCGAGCAGGGGTGAGTTGGACAAGCGGGCGTTCGCCCACGAAATCCGGGTGGCGGACTACGTCTACGACATCACGCAACGCCACGGTGGCGAACCGCAGCAGGCTCTCGCGAAGTTCGCCGCGGCGTACGAGAAGACGACGGCGGAGATGGCCGACGCTGAGAAGCGTCTCCCGAAAGCGCGCCTCGTCTCCGACCTGCCGCTCACGCCCGATCCGTCGATGCGGCTCGAGGAGGTGGAAGCGGGCGGAGTGAAGGGCTTCCGCGGCCTCTTCGACAACATGACGTTCACGGAGACGTCGCTGTCCTTCCGGGTCGACGCGACCGACGTCGAACTGCTCTGGCTCGCGATCCTGCCGCAGTTCCTCACCGAGTCGGGCGTCGTCATCGACGGGAAGCCCGTGCCCTATGACCAGGCGTCGGAGCGGCGCTCGAACGAGATCTACTCGCTCGCGGCGTCGTGGTCGATGCGGCCGAGCAAGGGCCGTCACGAACTGCGGATCACCGCGAGCGGCGCCGACCTCGAGGAGGGCAAGCGCGCGATCGACTGGCTGGAGCTCTGTCTGCGCCACGCGTGGATCGCTCCCGAGAACCTGCCGCGCCTGCGCGACATCGTGGCGCAGGAGATCCAGGCGACGCGCGGTCGTCTCGGCGGATCGGAGGAGAGCTGGGTCCGCGACCCCGCGGGCGCGGTGCGCTGGCAGCGCGATCCGATCTACCTCGCGACGTCGTCGATCCACGCGCGGCTCTTCCTCCTCGCGCGCTGCGAATGGCGGCTGATGGACACGCCGACGGGTGCCGACGCGGAGACGGTGCGCCGTCAGCTCGACGTGATCGCGGCGCTCGGACAGAGCGGCGGCGACGCGAAGGCCGTCACGGCGGCGCTCGACACGTTCATCGGGACGTGGCAGGCGACTGGCGCGACGGCGAACTTGAGGTGGGTCGTTCCGGTCGCGCGCCGCATCCAGGAGATGGTCGGCGACATGGCGCCGACGACGATTGCGGCGGACCTGAAGACGCTGACGGACACGTGCTGGGCGGATCTGAAGTTGGGTTCCGATCACGCGCTGGCGGGCGTCGTCGGGCTGGTGCGATCGACGGCGTCGCGCTCGAATGCGAGGTTCGTGCTGACGGGCAGCCGCGCGAACACGGACGCGCTCCAGCCGAGGCTCGTGCAGCTCGCCGCCGCGCTTCCCGCGGGGCGGCTGGGTGACGTCCCGATCCCGAATCCTCAGGTCCGGTGGCACGAAGCGAAGTTCGACGAACGCCTCCGCGACCACGAGGGCGACGTCGCCGCGCCGCTCTTCTACGGACTCGTCCACGGCGCGGGATCGACCGGCGTGTTCGTCCTCTCCGCCGACGCGGCGGGGCTCGACGACCTCGACCCCGCGAAGCTTCGCGCGGAACTCGCAGGCCGTCTCTTCGGCGGCGCGGGCGCGCACGCCTTCTTCATGAAGACGTGGGGCGCGGGACTCGCGTACTCGAACGGTCTCTCCGTCAACCCGAACGAGGGCCGCGTCAACTACTACGCGGAGCGGTGTCCGGACCTCGTGCAGACGATGACGTTCGTGACCGGGCTCGTCCGCGACGCGGCGGCGCTCGACGATCCCTACCTCGCCGAGTACTGCGTGGCGAACGCGGTGACGTACAGCCGCGAGAGCGACGGGTACGAGGCGCGCACGCGCGCCGCGGCCGACGATGTCGTCGACGGCGACACGCCCGGCCGCGTCGCGCGGTACCGTCGCGCGATCCTCACGCTGCGGCGCGACGATCCGAAGCTCTGGGAATCGATGAAGCCGCACGTCGCCGCGATGGCGGGCCGCGTGCTCCCGGGTGTCCCGCCCGCGAGCCGCGACGTCCGGGGCGGGCTCTTCTTCACCATCGCGCCCGAGCCGATGCTCGCGCGGTGGGACGAGTACGTCCGAGAGCACGAGGGCGCCGCCGAGCGCGTGGTCCGCGTCTACGGGCGCGACTTCTGGATCGTGCCGCGCTAACCCGACCGCGGCGTCGCGGTCCTCGCCCATCCGACCCGGCTGCCCGGCTCGACCCGCCGACGGAGCGTCAGGGTCAGACCCCGAGCCTGTGTCCCGGTGCGCGCGGCTCCGCTCGGGGTCAGACCCCCAGCCTGGGCCCCGACGAGCCTCGGGGTCAGACCCCGAGCCTGGGACTCCGCTCGGCTGTCAACCTCGGGGTCAGACCCCCAGCCTGGGCCCCGACACTGCGACGAACGCGTTGCGAGTGCACTGGCTACCGCCCCGACACGCGGACTTTGACCGACTGCCTCTCCGTTCCGCGGACGAACTCGACGTCCACGACGTCGCCTTCTTTACTCATCTGGATGCGCGCCGACAGGTCCGAGGCCGACGCAATCCTCTGCCCCCCGAAGCTCGTGACGACGTCCCCGACCCTGAGTCCGGCGACGTTGGCGCCGAGACCGGGAAAGACCTCGAGGAGCTTCGCACCCGCGCCGTCCTCCGCGTCGGCGAGCCGCACGCCGAGCACTGGGCGGGGCGGCTTCTTCGCGAACAGCGGCCGCGCGAGGGCGTCAGCGATCTCGCGCGTCAGGTCTGCAACCATCTGCGCGATGCGGGACTCGGGCTCCGCCGCGACCTTCCACCAGTCGTCGCTTGGACGGTGGTAGTCGAGATGGAGGCCGGTCGTCAGGAAGAGGGACGGCACGTTCTTGCGATAGAAGCTGAAGTGGTCGCTCTGCTCCCACGCCTCCCATGAGGGGGTGAGCTTCAGCTTGTGGGCGACTGCCAGTCGGGTGACGACCTCGTCGGTGCCGAGCGCGGTCGGCATTCCGCCCACGACGAGCCCCGAGTCCTTCGCCGCGGCGTCGCGGTAGCGGCCGACCATGTCCATGTTGATGCAGACGGCGACCTTCGACAGGTCCCAGAGCGGATGATCGGCGAAGTGGGCGCTCCCGACGAGACCCTTCTCCTCACCGCACCAGGCGGCGAAGATCAGAGTTCGCTTCGTCCCGGGGCCCGCCGCCATCGCTTCGGCCACCTCGAGCAGAGCGGCGGTGCCGGATGCGTTGTCGTCGGCCCCGTTGTGGATCTGCCCGGTCGAGTTCGACACGCTCCCGAAAAACCCACGGCCGACGTGATCCATGTGGGCGCAGACGAGCACCGCCTCGTCGCGGAGCGACGCGTCCGTTCCGCGCCGCACGAAGACGACGTTGCGTCCCGACGTCCCGGCGACCTCGGCGTGGACTCGCGCCGTGAGGTCTGGGATCGCGAATCCGTGCGGCTTCCTGTCGGCGTCGATCGCCGCCTGCGCCTCCGAGAGGGTGCTCCCGGCCGCGGCGAGCAGCAGGTCCGCCGTCGCGCGGCGGATCGCGAAGACGGGGATGGACGACGATTCGCCGCCGGCGTCCACGGGAAGCGGCTCGTCGTTGTGGTTCACGTCGTTGACGAGCAGGATCGCGACCGCTCCCGCGTCCGCCGCGCGCTTCGCCTTCGCGGAGAACGCAAGTTCCCGAATGCGTCCCATCGGGTTGTGCCACGGGCTCGCCGCGTCCCTTTCGCCCGGACCGTGGCGGAGCACGAGCACGACTTTGCCTCTCACGTCAAGTCCGGCGTAGTCGTCGTAGCCCTGGTCGGGGGCGGTGATACCGAAGCCGGCGAACGCCACTGCCCCCGTCGCTTCGCCCGCCTTGCTGAAGGAGAAGGGCGAAGCGCCGAGTTCGACTCCGATGCGCTGCGCCGCGCCCGTGCGCGGGACGATCTCGATCCACGATTTCTCGGGGACGGGGCGTCCCGCCATCGGGACGTCGGTGAAGCGCAAATCAGGCGCCGCCGAGAGGGGCTCGAGCCCGAAACGACGGAACTCCGCGGCGACCCAGTCCTCGGTGCGGCGGCCACCTTCGGTCCCGCTCTCGCGGCCGTCGAGATCGTCCGAGGCCAGGAAAGCGATGCGCGTCAGCACCTGGTCGGGCGTGATGTCTTTCGTGAGGGCGGACTTCGGCGGTTCGTGCGCCGGGTCCTCGGCGAGTGCCGGGAGGCAGGCGACCCCGAGCAGGATGGCCATCGACGGGGTCAGCGATCGCGTGCGTGTCATTCCGGCAGTATCGGGGCAGTCGTGTCGCGGCGCGCGCCCGATTTCCGACGCGCCGGTCACCCTCGGGGTCAGACCCCCAGGCTAGCCTGATGAGCGGGAGACGGATCGCACCCTCGGGGTCAGACCCCGAGCCTGATGACCCGGAGACGGCTCGCGAGGCCTGCCGAGGTCGAGGCAGGTGCGCCGGGGGCCTCCCCCGACTCGTCAGTGGCGAGTCGGGGTCTCTCGTCGCGAGACGCCACACGGGACCGGCCCCGCTCGTCCTACCCGCTTCGCGGTCGTTCTTGCCCGCTCGCTCGCTCGATGCGAGGGATGCCATGGCGACTCGATCGAGAGGCTGCGCGCGCGGCTCAGAGCACGGGACTACTCGGCCGGTCGGACGTCGACGACGAGACCCTCGACTTCGGAGTTGCCGCGGAAGTCGTTTCGCTGCGGCGAGAACGCGACGTCGATCCTCGATGCCGACGAGAGCATCGGCGCGAGACGGGCCGCATCGCGGAACGCGACGCATCGAAGCGATCGCCCGTTCCCGCCTGCGAAGAACGAGACGTGCTCGTTCGAGGCACCCATGCGACGCGGCGGCCCCACGACCTGGACGCCGCGGAGTGCGAACACCGGCGCGCGGTTGCCCTCCCCGAAGGGCTCGAGTCGGCGGATCGACGCCGCTACGGCGGGCGTGATCTCGTCAGGCGTCGTGACTGCGTCCACTGCGATCTCCGGCACGCGCGACTCGGGATCGAGCGTCCGCTCCACGTAGCGGGCGAAGTCATCGCGGAACCCGTCGAATCGCGCCGGGTCGATGGTGAGACCCGCGGCTCCGGCGTGTCCGCCGTGCGCGACGAGATGCTCGCCGCAGGCTGCGAGCGCCGTGTGCAGCGCGAATCCCTTCACCGACCTCGCCGATCCGCGTCCGACGCCTGCCTGGACCCCCACAAGGACGACCGGCACATGGAACTCGTCCACGAGTCGGGCCGCGACGATCCCGATCACGCCGGGATGCCAGCGGTCGCTCATGAGCGCGATTCCCGGCGGGGACGCACCGAGCTCTTCGAACACGCGAACGCGCGCCTCCTCAGTCACTCCGCGCTCGACCTTGCGGCGTCGCTCGTTCTCCGTATCGAGCTCCAGCGCGATCTCGCGCGCGCGGACCGGATCGTCCGTGAGGAGCAGATCGAGCGCGAGCGACGCGCTGCCCATCCGCCCCGCGGCGTTCAGCCTCGGTCCCAGCTTGAAACCGATGTCCGACGCGGAGAGCGGGGAGCGCGCCTTGGAGACGTCGAGGAGCGCTGCGAGTCCGGGTCGGGGGCTTCGCGCCAGGACATCGAGCCCCTGCCGGACGATCACTCGGTTCTCGCCGATCAGCGGGACGACGTCGGCGACGGTGCCGAGCACGCAGTAGGAGAGCGCTTCGAGCAGGAACTCCCGCATCTCGTCCGTCACGCGCGCACCGGGCGACAGGTCCTGCGCGACAGCCCAAGCCAGCTTCATGGCCACGCCCGTGCCGCAGAGGTAGGGGAAGGCGTAACGCGAGTCGGAGCGCTTGGGATTGATGATCGCGACCGCGGGCGGCAACGTGGGCGACATCTCGTGGTGGTCGGCGACGACGACGTCGATCCCGCGCGAACGCGCCTTCGTGATGGCATCGACCGCCGCCGAACCGTGATCGACGCTGATGAATAGGCTGACGCCGGTTCCGGCGAGGCGTTCCATCGTCGGCCAATGGAAGCCGTACCCCGAACCCGTGCGTTCAGGGATGAAGGGAACCACGCGTGCGCCGAGTAGGCGGAGGAACCGGACCATGACCGCCGTGCCGCAGATGCCGTCGACGTCGTAATCGCCCCAGACGCAGATCGTCTCGTTGTCGCGGATGGCGCGCCGGATGCGGGCGACGGCCGGGACGATGTCGGGAAGGTCATCGGGCCGGAGCAGCGACCCGAGTCCGGCGCGCAGGAACTCCCGCGCCGACTCCGCCGTGTCGACGCCGCGGTTGAGGAGGCACTGCGCCGTCAACTCGTCGACGGACAGCGCGCGGGCGGGCGAGCTCGGTGCGGCGGGAGTCCGGAGGCTGGAAGGACCATCGACGACGAACTCGTGGCGTGGACGGGAGAACGATTGGAGCCTCCTCAATCTGCGTCAGACGCGATGGCGATCGGGTCGAAGCCTAGCCGCGCGCAGGGACAGCGCCGATCCGCCGGGCTGCCGTCGGCCGGGGGAGAACCAGGCTCGGGGTCTGACCCCGAGGGTGGGACGTTGACGCCTTTCGGGGGGGCTGGAGAGACCTTGTTGGTGGATGGATGCGACGGGAGGGCGCCCCGGAAAGGAGCCGGCACATGCCTCGACCCCCGCGAGTTGCCTTCGAGAACGCGATCTATCACGTCACCACGCGCGGCGTGCGACGCCAGGACGTCTTCCGCGACGACCGCGACCGCCGCAGGTTCCTTCGGCTTCTCGCGCTGGTGGTGCGCCGGTTCGAGTGGGATCTCTTCAGCTTCGTGATGATGGATAACCACATCCACCTCTTCGTCCGAACGCCGAAGGCGAACATCTCGAAGGGGATGCAGTACCTCCTTTCGAGCTACGCGGCCTGGTGGACCGTGCGGCACGCAGAGCCGGGGCACGTCTTCCAGTCCCGCTTCCACTCGAAGCTCGTCGAGGGCGCCGGCTACTTCTGGACGGTGACCCGATACGTGCACCTGAACCCGGTTCGCGCCGGGATGACCGTCTGTCCCGAAGATTGGCAATGGTCCAGCTTCCCGGGCTTCGTCGATCCGGCCCGCCGCCGGTCCTGGGTGGCGTATGACGCCGTGTGGGACGCGTGGCAGGGGGAGTTCGGAGGAGACGACGCCCGCAGCGCGTACGCCCGGTTCGTCGAGGACGGCGTCCGCCGCGCGCCGCAGTCTCCTTTCGCCGGCTCGAATGGTCGACGCGTGCTGGGCGGCAGGGAGTTCACCGACTGGATCGACGCCCTGGAGGGCCGTGCTGCGTCGGCGCAGTCGTCCGAGTCCGACGACCGGGCGCTCAACGATCCGGAAGCTGCCTGGGGTCAGACCCCCAGCCTGGCGGGGGGCGGAGGTATGCTTGCGGCGATGAAGACTGAGGCGGCTTCGCTGCGGACGATTCTCCCGGTCACGGTCGGCACGGCCGGCCACATCGACCACGGCAAGACCTCGCTCGTCCGTGCCCTCGCCGGGGGCCGGGCCGACGACGTCGACCGCCTGTCCGAGGAGCGCGAGCGGGGCCTCACGATCGACGTGGGATACGCGGAGCTCACACTCGACGACGGGCTCGAGGTCGGCGTCGTCGACGTGCCCGGGCACGAGAAGTTCGTCCGCAACATGGTCGCGGGCGCGACCGGGATCGACGTCGTGCTCCTCGTCGTCGCGGCGGACGACGGCGTGATGCCGCAGACCCGCGAGCACCTCCAGATCATGTCGCTCCTCGGCCTCGCGAGCGGGTGCGTCGCGCTGACGAAGTCCGACGTCGTCGACCCGGAGATGCTCGATCTCGTCCGAGCCGACGTGCAGGACCTCGTCTGCGGGACGTTCCTCGAATCCGCGCAGATCCTGCCCGTCTCGTCGGTCTCCGGCAGCGGTCTCGCCGAACTCCGCGCCGAGCTGTCGCGCCTCGTACGGTCCGCGCCCCCGCGCGACGCCGAGGGGCTCTTCCGCATGCCCGTGCTGCGCGTCTTCACGGCGCCCGGGTTCGGCACCGTGGTGACGGGGATCCCGGTCTCGGGGCGGATCGCCGTGGGCGACCGCATCGAGGTGCAGCCGGGGCGGCGCGCGGGGCGCGTTCGCGGTCTGCAGGTCTATCACCGGCCGGCGGAGCTGGCGTCGGCGGGGCACCGCACGGCGATCAACCTCGCCGACGTCGATCATCGCCGCGTCCGGCGCGGCGACGTCGTGTGCGCTCCCGACGCGTTCGACCCCACGTCGCTCCTCGACGTGAAGCTCCAGTTGCTGTCCGGACTTCGACGTCCGCTCAGGCACTCGCAGGAGGTGAGGGTCCACGTCGGCACGCTGGAGGCCGCCGGACAGGTGCTGATCGTCGGCGCGAAGCAGATCGCACCGGGAACCACGGGCTGGGCCCAGTTCAAACTCGACCGCCCGGTCGTCGCGGCGCCCGGCGACCGCTTCATCATCCGCGTTCCCGCACAGCTCGAGACGCTCGGCGGCGGAGTGGTGCTCGGCTCGGGCGAGCATCGTCGCGGGAAGGGTCCGTCGCGCGCCGCGGAGTTCGAGGAACGGGAACGCGGACTCGCGGACCCGCGCGTCGCGGTCGAGAACCACGCGCGCCGGGCGTGGCTTCGCGGCACCGACCGCGCCCGGATCGGGCGGGACGTGAAGAGCCGCGCCGAGGAGACCGACGCGCACCTCGCAGCGCTCGTCGCCGCCGGGAAGGTCGTGTCTCTCGGCCGCGATCTGCTCGCGCACGCCGACGCGGTCGCCGCGGCGCAGACGTCGGTCCTCGAATCGATCCGGCGGGCGCACGAGCGCTCGCCGCTCGCGGCGGGCGCGTCGAAAGCGCCGATCGCGGACGAGGTCGGCGCGGACCCTGGGTTCGTCGACGGCGTGCTCGAACGGCTGCGTGCGAGCGGGAAGATCGAGATGCAGGGCGGCGGACGCGTGCGGCTCGCCGGCTACATGCCCCGTCTGACCGAGGCGCAGACGGCGCGCCGCGCAGCCATCCTCGCGATCCTCGCGCGCGATCCGTGGCAGTCGCCGCGTTCGAGCGAACTCGCGCACGAGATCGGAGCGCTCGAGCGCGAGCTCGAGGACCTGCTGACGCTTCTCGACGACGAGGGCCGGATCGTGCGGTTGCGCGACGGCGTCATCCTCACCACCGAGGTCGTGGCGGACGCGAAGACGAAGATCGGGGCGCACATCGTGGCGAAGGGTTCGCTGACGCCGTCGGACCTGAAGGAGCTGGTCGGCGCGAGTCGCAAGTTCGGCATCCCGCTCCTCGAGCACCTCGACGCCGTCGGGTTCACGCGCCGCCAGGGTGACGTGCGGCTCCTGCGCTGATCGCGCGGCGCGGCGTCATTTGGGCGGCGGCTCGCGTGCGGCGAGATCCCCTACCGACACGCCCGACACGGCCCCGCGTCCTTCGACCTCGAGCCGGTCCAGGAACTCGCGCGCCGCGGGCGCCTCGGCCGAGCCGGGCTTCCCGCGTCCGGCGTCGAGCACCTCGACGGCGGTGATACCGGCGGGACCGCGCGCGGGCCGGAAGCCGCCCGCTTCGTCCGCCAGCACGAGGTCTGCGTCGACCAGGGCCTGCACGGCGACCATCACGTCGTCCTCTCCGACGCGGAGCGTCTCGGCGAGGCGCGCGCGGTCCGGCTGGCGGCCGGCGTCGAACTCGCGCGCCACTTCCACCGCGACGCCGAGGACGAGCTCGTCGCGTGCGCGGCCCCTCAGCTTGCGGTGGCCGGCGCGCCTGCCTGCGCGCCAGTTCCCGTGGTGGACGACGTACGTCACTTCCATGCCGTAGATGGCGATCACCCACGACACGTACATCCAGAGGATCGCCGCAGGGAAGAAGCTGAACGCGGTGAGCAGGGACTTCGGCGTCGCGAGGTACCAGCCCATCGCGAGCTTGGTGCCCTCCCAGAGCGTTCCCGCGACTACGGCGCCGGCCAAGGCGGCCGAGTTCCTGGCACCCGTGTGCGGCATGAGGCGGAAGAACGCGAACCCGGACAGCCACGTCACGATGAAGGGCAGGAAGGTCATCAGGAAGCCGCCGGTCGACTCGCCCATGTGCTCACGCACGAGCGCCGTCCCCACGATCGACATCGCGAGAAGCAGCGGGCCGAGCGTGCAGACGGCCCAGTACGCGGTCAGGCGCCGGACGAAAGCCCGGATGCTGCCGGTGCCCCAGATGTCGCCGACGACGCGGTCGATCCCCGTCATGAGGTTCGCGGCGAAGTAGATGAGCACGATGGCTCCGGCGATCCGGAGGCCCGTCCCCGACGATTCGCTCCCCTGGAGCGCGATGCGCGACTTCTCGACGTAGTCGACGACTCCTGCGCGCAGTTCGGTCGCCTCGTTCGGGAACACCACGGAGACGAAGCGCTGCGCGATGTTCATCTGCTGCTCGGGCGCCAGGAACTCGATGAGCGAGATCGCGAGCACGAGCACCGGGAGCAGCGCGAGGAGCGTCGCGTAGGCGAGCGACGCGGCCTTCTCCTGTCCCCGGTCGCGATGGAACCGGAGCCCCGCGAGGCCGAGCACGCGCGAACTGAGCGCCAACGCCACGAGGACGAGCGGTCGCTCCGGCAGGGCGCCGTCGAAGAACCACGCGCGCAGGCGCGAACGAATCGGCCGACGGTCCGTTTCGGTCACGCCGTCACTCTAGCCCGCACCCCTCCCGGGCTTCGCACGCGGCGCGGGGCGCGCGAACGGGTTGCCGGGTTCCGCGCGGCGGCGGTTCGGGAGTCACGAGGGGCTGGAATCACGAGGGGCGGGACCTTTCGGCCCCGCCCCTCTTCCGCGAGCGACTCGCGGAGCAATCGATCAGAAGTTGAAGTCGAAGTTGAAGATGACCTGGTCGACGAACGGCACCGGGCTCGACGCGGACTGCGTCGAGTCGAGCTGGAACGTGATGCGCATGCGCAGGAACTTGAAGTTCTTCCCGGCGAGCTTCGTCTCGATCGGGAAGATCGCGTCGGTCGACGTGTTCCCCGGGACGGTGAACGAATTCCCGAGAGGCGTCTTGTCCAGGAGGCGCAGAGGCAGCCAAGCCGACGTCTGGTTCAGGTTGGTGGAGTTCTCGCTGGAGTCGATCGCGGCCAGGTACGGGACGCCGAACTGCTTCGGGTCCTCGATCGTCGCCTGCACCTCGATGAAGAGCGCGTCGTTGCCGGCGTTCAGGCTGAAGTCGCCAGCGTCGCAGTCGGTGATCCTCGGGCCGTCGACTCCGAGGTCGATGAACTTCGAGTAGACGAAGCTCGGCACGCCTGCGCCGACCGGGTTGTAGCTGCCAGCGGTCGCGCCGGGGACGCTGATGCCGCCGTTGGGGTCCTCGAGACGGAGGAAGCCGATGCCGCCGTTGCCGCCGTAGGGCGCGGTGTACGTGCCGGTCTGGGTGCCGCCCGCTCCGCCCGAGACGTCGAGCGCCGCAGCGGGGTTGGCGATGTTGAAGCCCTTCGACGAACGCAGCAGGATCGTCCCGCCGCCGCCGCCGCCCGAGGGGCCGGAGCTCCAGCCGCTCTTGTAGCCGGTGCCGCCGCCGCCCACGCCGCCGCGTGCGCGGATCGTGCCCGAGGTGCCGATCGTCAGCGTGCCCGACGTCTGGACCATCATCGCGCCGCCGCCGCCGCCGCCACCGCCGCCCGGGGTGCCCCAGGAGTAGTAGAAGTAGCCGCCCGTGCCGCCGCCGCCGCCGCCCGCGCCGCCGAGGAGCGGGGCGAGGTCGTCGTTGCCGAGTGCCGCCGCGCCGCCGGCGCCGCCGGCGCCGCTCCACGACGGGTAGTAGCCGGTGCCCGCGGCACCGGCCGTTCCCGCCGTGCGGGAACCGCCGCCCCCCCCGCCCCCGCCATAGCAGTACGCGCCGGAGCCGGTC
>JANNHP010000117.1:0-5106 GCA_031404455.1 Planctomycetia bacterium
CGAGGATGAAGAGGATCACGTCCTTCGCGGTGACGCCCGGACGCAGCTTGCCCGTCAGCTCGAAGCGGATCGACTCCGGCACCTCGACGATCGTGAAGCCCGCGTACGCGAGCCCGGCGTACTCCGTCGCGCCGACGCCCCACGTGAGCGCGTTGCTGCCGCCGCCCATGCACGTGTGGCTGTCCGTCGCCTGGATGAAGTCGCCGGGCTCGAGCATCCGCTCGCGCGCGACCTGGTGGCAGATGCCGGGCGAGACGCCGTCCTTAGCGGCGAAGGAGAGCACGTTCGTGTGGCGCTGGAACGCGTTCTGCATGTCGCGGAGCGTCTGGATCTTCCCCATGAAGGGGCGCATGCGCGCGACCTCGTCGGCGTAAATGAGGTGGTCCTCGAACACGGCGAAGCGCTGCGGGTTCTTGACCGCGTAGCCCGCGCCGTACTCGTCCGCGAGGAACTGATGCACCTGCGCCGTCGTGAACTCGTGCGAGTAGCCGCCGTCCACCTTCACGACGACCGGATCGCCCGGCTTCACGTGCTTCGCAGTTCCCGTCGGCGTGGGCGCATCGACGAGGTGCGACGCGAGGATCTTCTCGGCCATCGTCTGCGGCCGCGCGGGCGTGTCGATCTTCGGGAGCTTCACGTCGCCCGAGGCGAGCGCCTTGCTGAACGGGAAGAGCCCGCCGTGGCGGATGACGAGTTGCGTGACGGCGTCGCAGCCCTTCGTGAACTCGGCGAGCGGGATCGACTCACCACCCTGTAGGCGGCGCAGGACGTCGTACCCCGCCATCAGAGTTCCGAGATTGATGTTGTTGCGCGCGTGGATCGGCGCGAACGACGCCGCGATCGCGATGCGGATGCCGCAGTACTTCACGCACTGCGCGGCCGTCTCGCGGGAGCTGCCGGTGCCCTTGCGCTGCCCGGAGACGATCACCTCGAAGTTGCCGTCGAGGAGTGCCCGCTCGGGCAGGAGGCGCTTGCCGTCCACGATGAGGCCCGCGTACGCGTTCTTGGCGATCTCCTTCGGGTCGTAGTCGAAGCAGACCCACGCCGGGGTCATGACGTCGGTGTTGATGTCGTCGAGGAGATCGCCCGGCTTCACGTCCTCCATGCGGAGGTCGAGCTCGCCCGAGAGCTGACGGCGGATGAGGTCCGGGTCCTTCGTGAGGAAGAGGACTCGTTTCCCGGGGGTGAGGCGGACGGTGTCGGGGAGTTGCATGGGTACCTGGTATGGACGGGTTGCCGGGGCACTTCGGCCGGGATTCGCCAGTCGAACCGCCGATGCTACCGGCGCCGCCGGACTCGGGCTACCGGGGAGGGGGGTCGCAAGCCTGCCGGGGTCAGACCCCCAGCCTGATGACCCGGAGCGTCGGTCGCGGGCTTTGGAGCCCTGTCGGGGTCGGGCCGTCAGGCTGAGATCCCAGGCTGGATGCCCGGGAGGGCCATGGCGGTTTGCCGACGGGGGCGCGGCGTCGGCCGGGCTCAGCGCCCGAGCTGGGTGAGCATCTGCGCCGCCGCCTCGCGGATCTTCGGGTCCGGGTGCTCTCGGACGGCCTCGCCGAGCCACCTGACCGCCTCGTCCCGCCGGGAGAGGCCGCGGGCGTAGAGCACGCCGAGCCGGAACTTCGCCTCGGGCGCGTCGTCGCCGCGGGGGTGTGTCTCGAGATAGCGGAGATACGCCGGAATGGCCTCGCGCGGCAGCCACTGACGGTAGAACTCGTGCGCGATCTCGATCTGCACGTCGTCGGGCAGCGGTTGCTCCCGGGCCATCGCCACGTACGCCGGGTAGACGTCGATCGCCTCGCGCACGCGGCCGTCGCGGACGAGTGCCGAGATCGAGCGCTCGACCCCGGCCATCGCGACCTCGTCGGTCTCCTCGGGCGCCATGCGTTCGACGCGCGGCGCGCGCCCCTGCCGCAGCGGCTCGCTCCCCGGCTGCTGCCGCTTCGAGAAGCCCGTGTGGACGTCCCATGCGTCGCCGAGAGCGCCGCCGCCGACCATCGGCTTCAGCACGAGGGCCGCGATCACTCCGAAGAACCCGCCGCCCACGTGAGCCATCGTCGCGACGCCGCCGACGGCCGCCTGCTGCGCCGACACGGACCGGAAGAGGTCGAGGAGGATCGTGAGGCCGATGAACCACTTCGCGCGGACGGGCACGATCCAGAACCAGAACACCATCAGCCGGATGCGCGCCTCGGGGAAGAACACGAGGTAGGTGCCCATGATCGCGGCGATCGCGCCCGACGCGCCGACGAGCGGCGGCTGCCGTCCGCCGAGCTTCGCTAGGATCTCCGGCGACGTCTCGGTGACGAGCGCGATCGCCGTGTACGCGAGCGCCGCCGCGGCGCCGCCGGCGACGTAGAGCAGCAGGTACCGCGTGCGGCCGAGCTTGTCCTCGACGTTGTTCCCCACGATCCAGAGCACCCACATGTTGCCGAGGAGGTGCCACAGGCCCGCGTGCATGAACATCGACGTGAACATCTGCACCCCGAACGGGTGATCGACGTCGAAGCCCCAGCGCAGCGTCCACGCCTGGAGATACACGTCTGCGATCTGCAGGTTGAACATCCCGAACACGGCCACGTTCGCGGCGATGAGGAGCCACGTCATGACGGGCTGCGTCTTGGTCGGGTTGTCGTCGCCGAGCGGGAAGATCATTTGAGCGCGCGAGAAGACGCCTCGCCGCGCGTCCCGTCAAGGTCCGAGGGACGAGCCTCCGTCCGCGTGGACGATGAACCGCGTCGTCGCGCGCGGCTCGCGGAGCGCCTGCGCGAGGAACCCCGGGACGAGCGGGATGGACGCGAGCTCCTCGATCGGCACCCAGCGGAACGTGACCACGCCCTCCGGCTGCTTCGCGTCCCACGCGTCGCGGCGCATCGCGTCGCAGTCGGGCGGAAGCGTCGCGGCGTGGAGCCAGAGGAGCTGGTGCCAGTCCCGTCCGGACATCGTGAAGAAGTGCTCGACGACGAAGAGGAGCGGTCCCACGCCGGCTTCCACGCCGAGTTCTTCGCGCAACTCGCGAACGAGCGTCTCGCGCGCCGTCTCGCCGAACTCGCCGGTGCCGCCAGGCGTCATCCAGATGCCCGTGCGGGACGCGAAGTGCAGCAGCACGCGGCCCCGCTCGACGATGACCGCCGCCGCGCGGAGCTTGAAGCCGGACGCGTCGCCCAGAACCTCGAGCAGCATCGGTCCTCCGTCGCGTTCGGGGACGGTCCTGACTTTCGGACTTGTTCGGCGCGGACGAGGCGCCGCCAGGCTCGAAAGTTAAAAAGTCAGGACCGTCCCCGGGCTGCGCGAGAACGCTACTTCGACGCGAGCACGCCCTCGACGGCCCAGTCGCCGATCTCGGACGTCTTGTGCACGCCGGCCGAGAGGCTCTTCACCTTGCCCGACGTGAGCAGCGTCCTGATCACGCCGTCGATCGCCTTCGACGCCTCGGACTCGCCGACGTAGTCGAGCAGCATCGCGACCGCGGAGATCGTGGCGAGCGGGTTCGCCGAGTTCTTGCCGGCGTACTTCGGCGCGGAGCCGTGGATCGGCTCGAACATCGACACGCGTCCCGGGTGGATGTTGCCGGACGCGGCGATCCCCATGCCGCCCTGGATGGCCGCGCCGAGGTCCGTGATGATGTCGCCGAAGAGGTTCGTCGTGACGATCGTGTCGTAGAACTCCGGCTGCTTCAGGAACCACATGCACGTCGCGTCCACGTAGCCGTGGTCCTGCGTGATGTCCGGGTACTCCTTGCCGACTTCCGCGAAGACACGGGTCCAGATGTCCTGCGCGCGGATGGCGTTCGCCTTGTCCACGAGCGTCAGCTTCTTCAGGTCGTTGCGGCGCCGGCAGAGGTCGTACGCGTAGCGGATGACGCGCTCGACGCCCTTGCGCGTGTAGATCATCTCGCCGACGGCCACCTCGTCGGGCGTGCTCTTCTTCAGGATGCCGCCGACGCCGGCGTAGGCGTCCTCGGTGTTCTCGCGGACGACGACGAAGTCCACGTCCTCGGGGGTCTTGTCCTTCAAAGGGCAGAAGCGCGCGTCGTAGAGCTTGATCGGGCGGAGGTTGACGTAGAGGTCGAGGCCGAAACGCAGGCCCATGATGACGGCGCGCTCGATGCGCCCGACCTCGACGCGCGGATCGCCGATCGCGCCGAGCAGCACGGCGTCCTGCTGCTTCATCTCGGCGAGTGCCCGGTCCGGGAACTCCTCCCCCGTCTTCAGGAAGTGCTCCGTGCCGTAAGGGTACGGCGTGAGCTTCGTGCGGAAGCCGTAGACCTCGGACGCCGCCGCGAGGACCTTCAGCCCCTCGCGCACCACCTCGGGGCCGATGCCGTCGCCGCCGATGACTGCGATCTTGTGTTCCGCCACGTCCTGCCTCCTGTCACACGCTCCGGTCGGTCTCGATCGGTACGACGCCCGCGCCGAAAACAGGGCGACGCAAGCGTCGCCCCTACAAGTGACGGCCTGCGGCCGTCACTTCGCGTTGGGGTTCTCCACGACGACGGCGATGCCCTGGCCGCCGCCGATGCACGCCGAGGCCACGCCCCAGCGCTTGCCGCGCTCGTTCAGTTCGCGCACGAGCGTCAGCACGAGGCGCGTGCCCGTCGCGCCGAGCGGATGGCCGAGCGCGATCGCGCCGCCGTTCACGTTCACCTTGCTCCGGTCGAGCTCCAGCGCCTTCTCGCACGCGAGGTACTGCGCCGAGAACGCCTCGTTGATCTCGATGAGGTCGAGCTGACCGACCTGGATGCCCGCCTTCTTGCACGCTTCCTTGATCGACGGGACCGGGCCGATGCCCATGATCCGCGGCTCGACGCCCGAGATCGCCCACGAGCGGACGTACGCGAGCGGCTTGCGCCCCGACGCCTTCGCGCGCGCGGCCGTCGTCACGATGACCGCCGCGGCCCCGTCGACGATGCCGGACGCGTTTCCGGCGGTCACCGTGCCTTCCTTGCCGAACGCGGCGCGGAGCTTCGAGAGCGTCTCGATCGTCGTCTCGGACTTGATGTGGTCGTCCTGATCGACCGAGATCTCGTCCTTCCCGCGCTTGACCTTCACGGCCACGATCTCGGCTGCGAACTTCCCGGCCTTCACGGCCTTCGCACCCTCGTGGTGC
>JANNHP010000118.1:0-1820 GCA_031404455.1 Planctomycetia bacterium
TCCGTCTGGCGCTCCCGGCCGGTCGGTGGGCGTTGATCGTGCGCTGCGCCGGGTTCGGCGACGAAGTCGTCGAGGCGACGGTGCCGTCCGCGGACGCCGTCTCCGTCTCGATGCAGCCCGCTGCGACGCTGTCGGGCAAGATCCGCGGCGACGACGGCAAGCCCCTCGCGGGCGCGGTCGTCTTCCTCGAACCGGGCGCCGACGTGCCGAACCCGCGACTCACCGTCCCCGCGTACGACCCGACCCGGCTCACCGGAGCGGACCGCCTCCTCCGCCGGCACACCGACGCCGTGGGTGCGTTCGCCTTCCCCGGGATACCCGAAGGCTCGTACTCGCTCGTCGTCGTGCTGCCCGCGGCGACGTCGCAGGGTTTCCGCGAAGTCCGATTCGGCCCGCTGCGCCCGTCGGGCGGGCCCGTCGACCTCGCGCTGTCCGCGCCGATCTCGAACGCTCTGGCGGGGCGCGTCGTGGATGCGGGCGGCGAGCCGTACAGCGACGCGCGAGTTCTCATCGCCGTGCTCGCCGAGCGCGCCGAGCGCGTGAACGATCTGAACGCGCGTCCGCACTGGACCCAGGTCGAGGGCTCGCCCGACGGGACGTTCCGTCTCGACGACCTCACGTCCCCGATGTACACGCTCCAGGTCACGGTGCTATCCGGACTCCGCAAGACGACGCTCCCCGACGGCACGCCGACGAACATGGCGTCGCGGATGCAGCAGCGAGCGTTCCACGGTCTGCGCCCGCCGCGGGCGGACCTGGTCCTCGAGATGGCGGAACTGCCGCGAGTCCACGGGCGTCTTGTCGATGACGCGGGCGCACCGCTCGCCGGTTGGATGGTGACGACGACGCCGCTGACGGATCCCACGGCCCTGTCGTCGAGCGCGAACACGCGCGACGACGGCACGTTCGAGATCCGCGACGTGGAGGACGCCGACTACCGGCTCCAACTCCAGTGCACGGGTCAGCCCACGCGGCGCGTGGTCCTCGCCCGGCCCGTCCGCGGCGGCGCCTTGCTCGGCGACGTCGTCGCGACGCTGGAGGCCCGCATCCGCGGACGCGTCGCTGACAAGGCGGGCGCCGCGGTCGCCGGTGCTCAGGTCCGGCTCTACCCGGTTCAGGGCGGCCTCACGCAGACCGTCCAAGCGGCTGCCGACGGATCGTTCGAGGCGACGGGACTCGACCCCGCGGCGCTCTACTTCGTCGGCATCGTCGGCGCGAACGGCACGACGGCGCGTTCGGGCGACTCGGTCCGGGCCGACGGCGTCCGCCCCGGGACGAACGACGTCCGCCTCGTCCGCGAGTAGCGGCGCACCGTCGAAGTCACTCGATCACGACGGTGACGAGGGCGCGCGCCGGGATCGTGATCGTCGCGCCGCTCGACGTCGCGTCGAGCGCGCGCAGGTCGTCCCCCGCCGCGGCCGACGTGACGTAGGCCCGCTGCGTCTTCGGGCGCGTCGCGACGCCCGCGACGTCGATCCGGACGTCGATCGGCGCGGCACCGCTGTTGACGTAGACGACGACGATCCGGCCGCTCGTCGGGTCGTGATACGCCGTGGCGAGAAGGGTCGCGTGGTTCTGGAGCGGTGCGCCGTCGATCGCGACGCGGACCATCCCCGGGCGCACGAAGCGGCTGTGGTGGCCGAGCGCCCAGAACATCTTCGAGGTGAGCACCGTCTCGGGATCGCCCGGTTTCTTCCAGTCGGTGTAGAGGAGGCCGTCCTTGTAGTCGTGCGGCGAGAGGGCGAGCCACCAACTCCATCCCGCGACGTTCACGATGGAGAGGTCGCCGTGCATGACGCGCGCGACGTGGAGCGCGCTGT
>JANNHP010000119.1:0-7170 GCA_031404455.1 Planctomycetia bacterium
CGCAGCGCCGCGGCTCGGATGAACCGGATCTCCGCGACGATCGCCCCGGCCTCCGCGGTGTCCGGCACCATGACATCGACGACGGACTGCCACTCGCGCGCCTCGTAGTAGGCGCGCGTGAGGTACAGCGTGGCCTTGAGACGCGATTCGAGCGACTCGTACTCCTCCGGTCTTCGGGACCGGAGCGCCTCGATCACCTCGCCGAGGCGCCCTAGCGGCGCGAGCAGCTCGATCCGCTGGAGCTCGGCGTCGGCGCCGACGAATTCGCCTCCGATCGCCGACACGGCGTCGTCGAAATGCGTGAGTGCGAGCAGCCACTCGCTCCCGCTCCGCGCGCGCGCGATCGCGCTCTTCGTCCAGTCCTCCGCCCGCGGATCGGAGCCGGCGCGCGCGTGCTCGGCGATCGCGTCGAGAGCGTCGGGCGACTCGTCGAGCAGGTGGTTCAGGATCTCCCGGTGGAGTATCCTCCGGCGATCGGCGGGGATCGCCGCGTAGACCTTGTGCGCGATGGCGCCCGTGCGGATGCGCCATGCGGAGCCGTCGGTCACGAGCAGCCCGGCGGCCACGGCGGCGTCGGCCGCCGCGGCGAGCCGGGGTCCGCGCACGTCGAACAGGTCGCCCAGCGCCGTGCGGGAGATCGCGACGCCGCGCGCCACGGCGAGACACTCCACCAGTGTCCCGGCGTCTCGTCCGCACGACTCGAACGCGCGCCGCACCTGCTCGGACATCCCGCCGGAGAGCGGCGGGATGCTGGCGATCGGCACCGCGGCCCGCCATCGCAGCCCTTCGCGGACGAGAACGCCGCGGCGCTCGAGCTCGCGGAGGTACCCGATGACGTCGCCGGGACGGCCGCCCGTGATCCGGTGGATCGCCACGCCGGCGTCACGCGTCCCGCCGGGTGCCGTGAAGACGCGCGCAAGGAACTTGTCGAGGTCGCGCTGGCGCCACGCGCGGATCTCGACCGTCACGCGATCGACACCGAGCTCGACCGGATGGGCCCGCGCGGACGCGGAGACCATGAGAGCGCGGATCGCTCCACCGGCCCCGTTGATCGCCTGCACGAACTGCCCCGTCGACCGCCAGACCTGCCGCGCCGGCGCCGAGAGGGTTTCCTCGTCGTCGAGGACGAGCAGTCCCGGCGTCTCGCGGAACGCGAAGCGCGCGAGTTCGGTCAGTGCGCTCGTGCAGGCGGAGGTGAGCGGGTCGCGGGCGTCGGCGCCTGCCCGGTCCCTCGATGCCGCCTCGCCGGACGGATCGCCCGCGTGCTCGGCGAGGAGGCTCCGCAGCGCGTCCTCGTGCTGCGCGCACGGACGGGCGCCGCGTCCGACGAGTTGCACGAGCTGTCGCGCGATCGAGCCGACGCCGCCCCAGGGACCGCGCGCGCCGCCCTCGGCGGTGATGACGATGACGTTGCGCGACCGCGCGACGCGCGCGATCTCGGAGAGGAGCCGCGACTTCCCCGCCCCGTCGGGAGCGACGTAGTCCACCGACGCCGCGTGGAGCACCTGCTCGGACGTGGGAAGCCGCGTGTGGTCGAGGAACCGAAGGACCCGCGCGATCTCGCGTCGCGTGCCGATCGGCGGCACGCGTTCCCACGGATCGAACGCCGCGGCGTCGACGGCGCTCAGGTCCGCGAGAACGTCGGTGGCTCCCGAGTACGCCTCGCGCGGGTCGGAGGTGACGAGGCGGGACAGCACGCGCGCGAAGTCGCGGTCGACCCGCACTCCCGCGTCGAGGAGCTCCTGGCCCGCCGCGACGCGCGGCGCCCGCTCGTGGATGATCGCCGCTTCCGGGTCGGGCCACGGCCGGCGCAGCAGCGCCTCGCGGAACGCGCGGGCGAGGTCGCGCAAGTCAGCCGCCGCCTCGGAGAGCGTCCCAGAGAGCGGACGCGACGCGGACGCCTGTCGCGCCGCAGCCCATCCGGTCAGCCAGAAACGTCCCGACGCATCGGCCAGGATGCGGCTGCGGTCGATGCGCCCGTGGATCAGCCCGCGAGAGTGCGCGAAGTCGACCGTCGAGAGCAGCGACGTGAGGCCTGCCCGGAGCACCGGCTCGGGCAGACCTTCGAGCAGCGCGAGCGGACGCGCGTCCTCGGCGTCGTCGAGCACGAGGGCGAGGCCCGCGGATCCGGTCTCCATGGTCCGACGACACTCGGGCACGCCGGGCGCTCGGACGAGACGGAGCATCTCGAGCTCGCGGCGCGCGTGGTCCGCGTCGTCCGGGAGCAGGACGAGCACGGCGCCGGTCGTGCGTCCCGCCATCCGTAGGAGAGCGCCGTCGTCCCACTCGTAGACGCTCGTCACCGTCTCGAAGTCGCCGAGCAGCAGATCGGTTCGCAGCATCTCCGCCTCCCATCCAAGCACCGGGTCGTGAGGATGCTAGAAGATCGATGCGGCGCGAATCAACGACGTTGTAAGTCGTTCCCCGGCAATGCCTTGAAGATCGATCGCGCCAGCTCGTCGAGGCTGCCCGGACGCTTCCGATCAAATCGCGCCAATTCGCGCCACGGGTCCGGCGCGACGGCGAGGCGCGGATCAGTCCGAGCGCCGTTCCACGGTGTCGAACGTGAACTCCGCGGTGACGACTTCGTCCCCGTCCGTCAGGCGGACACGGCTGAGCAGCGGCAGACCGCGGCCGTCGTCGTACTCGAAGTCGGCGACGGCGCCCTGGTGGATCGACTCGCGGCGGAGCATGTGACGGCCGCGGAAGAGGTCCCACTCGTACTTCGTCACGGACCGGTTCCGCTCGTCGGTCCACTCGCCGCGGATCGTCACGACCTGCCGGTCGTCGAAGCTGTACGAGACCGAGAGCGGGCCGCGGAACGGCGGAGCGGTCACGACGATGTTCTTCCGGTCGATGGAGCGGGCGAAGGCGAGCTGGATCGGCGGCCGGTAGAACGCCACGACGGCGAAGGGGCCAACGCAGGCCTGGACGGCCCACGCGCGCGCGCGGCGCGCGAGCGCAGGATCCCACCCCTCGGGCTCGGCGACGGGGTCGGTCGTCACCGGCTTCTCCTCCGGGTTCGCCGCATCGTAGGAGAAGCGATACGTCGCCTCCTTGCCGCCCGCCTTGACGACGAGGGTTCCCGACGCGCGAAGCACCCGCCCGTCGCGGCGCGGGTCGTAGGCGCGCGATTCGAACGACGCGAGGAGGCCACGGGCGTCGTGGTCGAACTTCTTCTTCGCCTCCTCGAGGATGCGCTCCGCTTCGTCGGCCGAGCTCGGCTCGGGCTTCGGAGCCAGAGGCGTCTCGGCCGGCTTCGCGGGGACGGGCGTCGCCTCGTCGCGGCACCCGGCGGCGAACACCGCGAACGCGAGCGTGGCGAGGACGACGGGGTGCGTGAGTCGCGACATCTCCACCCGATCCTAACCTCGGTCCGCTAGCCTGCGCGGTCCCAGCCGAAAGGACCTTCCATGGACGGCTTCGCCCCCATCCCCGAGATCTTCGACGAACTGCGCGCAGGCCGCTTCGTCGTGCTGGTGGACGACCCTCGCCGCGAGAACGAGGGCGACGTCGTCATGGCGGCGCAGATGGTGACGCCCGAGCACGTCAACTTCATGCTGCGTCAGGTCGCCGGCGAGATCTGCGTCTGCCTGCCCGAGGGCTGGGCGGACCGGATGGGACTCGACCCGCAGGTGTCGCGCAACACGTCTCCCTTCGCGACCGGGAAGTGCGTCACGGTGGACGCGGCGAAAGGCACGACGACGGGCGTCTCGGCCCCCGACCAGGCGAAGTCGATCGCGAAGCTGGCCGACGCAGACGCCCTCCCCCAGGACTTCACGCGCCCGGGACACACGCGGCCGATCCGCGCCCGCGACGGCGGCGTGCTCGTCCGAACGGGTCACACGGAGGGCTCGGTCGACCTCTGCCGCCTCGCCGGACTGGCGCCGGTCGCCGCAATCTGCGAGATCCTCGGCGAGGACGGCACCCCGATGCGACTGCCCGCGCTGCGAGAGTTCGCGACGAGGCAGGGCTTCAAGATCACGACGATCGAGGAACTCATCCGGTGGCGCCGCGCCTCGGACAGTCTCGTCCAGCGCTCCGCGTCGACGCGGATGCCGACCGCGCACGGCCTCTTCCAGATCCACCTCTTCTCGAACCGTGTGGACGGCAACCAGCACGTGGCGCTGACGATGGGCGTGGAACTCGAGGAGGGCGGTGCCCTCGGCCCCGCGATCGAGGAGCCGGTCCTCGTGCGCGTCCACAGCGAGTGCCTCACGGGCGACATCTTCGGCTCGCTGCGCTGCGACTGCGGATCCCAGCTCGACGCCGCCATGCAGGCGGTCGCGAAGGCGGGAAGGGGAGTGATCCTCTACCTGCGCCAGGAGGGACGAGGCATAGGCCTCGAGAAGAAGCTCCTCGCCTACCGCCTGCAGGAGCACGGCATGGACACGGTGGAGGCGAACAAGGCGCTCGGCTTTCGCGCCGACGAACGCGACTACGGCATCGGCGCGCAGATCCTCCACCACCTCGGCGTGCGCCGCATGCGCCTCCTGACCAACAGTCCCAAGAAGCTGCAGGCCCTCGCGGGGTTCGGGCTCTCGGTCGAGTCGCGAGTGCCCCTCGAGGTCGCCGCCACGCGCGACAGCGTCGACTACCTGCGCGCAAAACGGGACAAACTGGGTCACTTGCTCGAACACCTGCCGGCCGAGTAGGCTCAGCACGCGATGACATCGGCACGAGAGACGGACCGCAGTCCCGGGGTTCCCCTCGGCACCATCGTGCTCGCACTCCTCGCGATCCAGCTCGGCGTGTTCGTCGTCTTCGCCTGGAGACTCCACCCGGGGCTCTTCTGATTCCGGGGTTCCTCGGGAAGAACGAGGCGGACCGGGTCGTCCAAGGGGCTGAAGTGACTCCCCCGACCGAGCGCCGTGGAGGATCGCCGTGGACGACGCCGAGCTGCTGGCTTCGGCCCGTGCGGGCGATCCCGACGCCTTCGCGACGCTCATCGGACGGTACGAGACCCGCATCGTGCGGCTCGTCCGGGGAATGGTCCCGGAGTCCGACACGGAGGACGTGACGCAGGAGGCCTTCCTCAAGGCCTTCCGCAAGATCGGCAACTTCGACGGACGGTCGTCCTTCTACACATGGCTCTATCGCATCACCGCCAACACGGCGATGGACTGGCGCAAGAAGGAGCGGCACCGGCGACACGCCCCCCTGCCCGAAGGGCCCGAGGGCGACGACGCCGTCCAGTCCCTCGAAGCCGGCCCCGAGACGACCGTCACGCGGCGCGAGCTCGCCGCGCGGATCGACACGGCCATCGCGGCCCTGCCGGACAAGTACCGCGAGATCCTCCTGCTGCGCGAGATCGAGGGCCTCTCCTACGAGGAGATCTCGAAGGAGCTCGGCATGAGCAAGGGCACGGTCGAGTCGCGCCTGTTCAGGGCGCGAGAGCGGCTGCGCGAGGTCCTCACCCCCTGGATGCAAACATGAACGACGAACCACCCCCCCCCGGGAGCTGCGAACGAATCGGGCTCCTCCTCAGCCTCTCGGCCGACGGCGCCGCAACGCCGTCGCAGTCCGCCGAGATCGACGCCCACCTGCCGAAGTGCGAGGCGTGCCGCCGCGCGCCGATCGTCGATCTCGCCGTGCGCCGACGGCTGATCGAGCGCGCCGGCGCGGCGATGCCTGCGTGGCTCGAGGGCTTCGCCGGCCGCACGGCGCGGCTCGCCTCGAACGAGATCCGCGAGGCGCGCGCCCAGAACCGTCTGCTCTGGATGTCGGCCGCGGCGGCGCTCCTCGTCGCCGTGACCGTGCAGTTCATCGCTCCGTCCCGCGGCGCCTCGTCCCCCGCCTCGCAGGACACCGCCTCCGTCCGTGAATCCACGCGCCTCGCGCTCATCCGCCCGCCCGATCTGCGCGGGGCGCCCGAAGGGAAGTGACCCATGCTCGCCGACAAGACCCTGCTCTCCGTGACGCTTGCCGCGGCCTTCGCGTCGGGAACGTTCGTCGGCTTCGCCGCGCGCGGCGACGGCCGCGCGGGAGTGCCGCCGCACGACGCCGCCGCCATCTATGCGCCCCAGCTCCGGGAGCTGAAGTTCGCGGGCTACGACGACGCCGAGATGAAGGAGGCGGGCCAGGTGTACGCCGACTACCTGAAGGGCTACGAGACGTGGTGGAACGAGTTCCTCGACGTGCACCGAGCGCCGCTCGACAAGATCGAGGAGACCAGGGAGAAGCGCCTCGCCGCTCTCGCGGCGAAGCACGGAGAGCGCACGCGAACGAAGTAAGCTTTGCGCGGGCGACCGGGTGGCCTGACCCTCGGCGCCCCTCGACCGGAAAGGAAACGCGTTGGCCAAGGCCGTAGGACTGGACATCGGATCGCGCGCCTGCAAGGTCGCCGTCCTCTCGGGCGGCGGCAAGGGCGCCAAGCTCCTTCGCTACGCCGAGAAGGAGTACGACCTCGGATCGGCGGGAGCCCTCACGCCCGCCGCGGTGCTCGCCGCGCTGAAGGCGGCGCTCCACGAGGCGCGCGCGCCGCGCAACTCGGTCGCCCTGTCGCTGCCGGCGGAGCTCTGCACCCTGCGCGAGATCACGGTGCCCTTCACCGACGACGACCAGATCAAGAAGGTCGTGAAATTCGAGTTCGAGCCGCATCTGCACGCGTCGTCGATCGACGACGTCGTCATCGACTACGTGAAGACCGGCGCGGCGAAGGGCGGCACGCGGCTCCTCGTGATCGCGGCGGCGAAAGAGACGCTCCGCTCCCGGCTCGAGCAGTTGAAGGAGGTCGGCGTCGACCCCCTCCACGTCGACGTCGACGTCGCGTCGCTCTACAACGTGGCGAAGCAGGCGAAGGTGTTCGAGGGCGACCCGAACTGCCTGATCATCGACATCGGCGCGCGCACGACGAAGACGCTGCTCGTGCAGGATGGCCGCCTGAAGGTCGCGCGCTCGATCCGCCTCGGCGCGCAGAGCGCCGTGCAGCGCCTCACGTCCGACTTCCAGGGTGACGGCGACGCCGCGCGACGCGCCATGGAGGACGCCGCGGGCGTCGAGGCTCTCGCCCAGCCGCCGGGGCACGCTTCCACGCTCGAGATCGTCGCCTCCGTCCGCGCCATCGAGGCCGCCGCGGCGGGCGCCCAGGAGTCCGAGTTCCTGTCGCGCGTGCTGCGCGAGACGCAGCGCTCGCTCCCGGCGATGGGCGAGGGCAAGGCGATCACGCGC
>JANNHP010000120.1:0-6201 GCA_031404455.1 Planctomycetia bacterium
TTTTCTCCCCCCGGCGGCGGGCCCGCGCTGCGCGTCGCCGCGCCCGGGGACTCGCGCCGGCGGGCCCCCGGCGGGGCCCCGCCCGTCCGCGTCGCGCGGTCCGAGGGCTACTTCATCCCGCCCTTGCCGCCGTGCCCGCCCTTCTTCTCGTCCTCGTCTTCCTCGTCGTCTTCGTCCTCGGTCTCCTTCTCGCCGCCCTCGGGCTTCTTCGCCTCCGCGGGCTTCGCGATCTCGACCTTCTTCCCGTTGACGGTGAGATCCGAGATGCGGCTCTCGTAGACCATGTTCATGCCGCCGAGCTCGGTCTTCCACGAGGTGGCGATCGCCGTCTTCTCGACGGGCGTGTACGTGAGCGTGATGGAGACCTTGCCGCCCATCCCGCCGCCGCCGCCGCCCATCCCGCGACCGCCGGCTCCGGGACCGCCTGAGCCGCCCGGGCCACCGGGGCCACCGGGGCCACCGGGGCCACCGGGGCGGGCGCTCGTCATCTCCAGCTTCTCCAGACGGAACGTGTCGCCGGACTTCGTCCAGGTGTACGTCGCCTCGCTCTTCACCTCGCGCTTCTCGGGGCCCATCTGCATCGTCGCGACGCCCGAAGCGATCAGGCCGTTCGCGTCGAGGGTCATCTCGTTCCTGCCCTGCACCGCGCCGTCCTTGTACGAAGTGATCACGAGGACGTCCTTGCCGTCCGTCTTCGTCATCGAGGCGTCGAACTCCTCGTCGTCCGCGGGACGGAAGACGCCGAACATGACCTTCAGCGTGCGCTCCGCTCCGCGCGCCATCTGCTTTCCGGCCATCTCCATCTGACCCTGCATGTTCGCGTCGGGCTCGACCTTCACGGTCGCAGGCGCCTTGAACGTGAACTTCATCGACGTCGGCATGCCCATCATCTCGGACGTGATGGTGCCAGCGGCCTCGTCGACGCCCTGCTTCACGGGGCAGTTCGCGATCTTCTCCATCTTCTCGAACGCGGCCTTCGCCTCGGGCGAGACCTTGTTCTCGTGCTTCGCCGCAGCGGCGGGGGCCGGGGGCGCAGCGGGAGCGGGCTTCGTGTCGTCGGCGCGCGCGGCGCCCACGAGGGCGGCTGCCACGAGCGAAGCGACGACGGTGCTGTTCTTCATGCTGACGGTCTCCTCTTTCGGCTCCTCTTTCGGCTCCTCGTTTCGGAACCTCGTTTCGGAACCTACTTGTCGGTCTTGATGATCCGCGTCTGCGCGCCGGTGCCGACGGGCGTCTCGCGCGTGACGAGGTAGTCGAGCAACCCGTCGCCGGTCAGGTCGCCGATCGACAGGGCGTCGCCCTCGAAGTGCTCCGTCGTGGTGACGGCTCCCGCGAAGAGCGGATCGAGCGTGCGCCGGAGGTTTCCGACGGTGTTCCCGACGCGCTCGTTCCTGAGGATGCGCAGTGCCGGCCCGGTGCCGCCGGGCGCCGCGTTCGCCATGAGCACGAGGTCCTGGTCGCCGTCCTGGTCGGTGTCGACGAAGGAGAGCTGCGATGCCTGGAAGTGCTCGTTCGAGTCCGTGGCAGCGAGCGCCTGGCTCGAGATGTCCTCGAACTCGCCCGCGCCGAGACCCAGTTTGAACTTGATCAGGCGCAGGGCCGAACCGCCGCCCGGCGCCGCGATCCGCGTCTGTGCGATCACGCCGAACGAGTTGCCGTCGGGGACCCCGGGCTGGCCGATGGTGATGACGTCGGCCTTGGTGTCGCCCCCGAGGTCGAAGATCCTGTCGGTGACGTCCGTGAGGCCGGCACCGTCCGCCGAGTTGAACTTGTTGATGCCGACCTGGAGCGACGAGATCGTCGAGAGCGGCCCGCTCCGCGCCTCGCGGCGCTGCAGCACGACGTCCGACTGCACGGCGACGTCCGGCTTGCCGTCGCTGTCGAGCAGCCCGACCGAGACCCGCTTGCCCGTGAACGGCGTGAACATGCGCTTGCAGAGCGAGTTGTAGTTGGCGCTGCACGCGGGGATCGTGCCGATGGGGCTCGTCTGCGGGACCACGGGGCCCGACTTGCGCGGGAAGAAGTTGGGGTCGAACTTGAAGCGTCCCTGGCCCTTGTTCGCGGTCTTGTCCCACACGAACATGCGCGAGCCGCCCCAGTAGAACGAGTAGTTGTAGAACGAGCTGCCGCCGTTGACAGACGAGCAGTAGTTCCCGCAGTAGACGCCGCTCTCGAAGGCGGAGGAGTGCGGGTTGTCGTCGTCCTTCACCTCGTCGTGCGTGATGACGATCTCGGGCGGACCCGCGGCCTTGTCGATGTCGCCGACCCACATGTCGAGCCCGCGCCAGTCGTCGGCCGTGTAGATCGCCGCGGCTCCGCCGAACACGCCGTACTTCTGCATCTGCCGGGGCGGCGCCATCAGGTCGACGGTGCGGTCGCGGAAGACGCGCTCGTTCGTGCCGGGGCCGGACCCGCCGCCGCGGATCTCGTTCTTCAGGATGCGCGTGTGCGAGTCGCCTGCGGTCGGCACCTCGAAGGCGTTCGTGGTGATCAGCATGTCGGGATACGTGTCCTGGTTCACGTCGGCGAGCCAGATGCGGTCGGCGCGCCAGTCGTCGAGGCCCGGGACCGGGAGGACCGACGCGGTGACGTCGGCGAACTGGCCGGAGCCGTCGTTCCGGAGCACGCGCGTCAGCGAGGTGGCCGCGGCGGCGGTGTCGTCAGGATCGCCGCGACGGGAGATGAACAGGTCCGGATCGCCGTCCTTGTCGTAGTCGCTGACCGCCGTCGTCCAGCCGTCGTACTTGTCGGCGCCGCCGATCGAGCCGAGGTTCGTCGTCGCGGTGATGTCGGCGAACGAGTAGTAGGTGAGGTTGCGGGTCTTCGGCGGATTCGGCTGTCCCTGGCTGTCCTGGACGTGCACGCGGTAGACGCCCTTCGGCCGGACCGGCGCCATGAACTGATGAACCTTCGTGTTGACGTAGGTCGGCGCGATCGCGGTCATGTTCTCGTAGACGCCCGGCGTCGTCGTCTCGACGAACACGGTGTCCGGGGTGTCGAAGTTCGCGCCCTGGATCGACACGAGCTCGCTGCCGAGCACGGGGATCAGCGACGGCACGATGCGGCTGATCGCGGGAGTGGCCACGTACTCGAACGAGTTGATCGGGAGGTTCGCCGAGAGCTGCGTGTCGCTGTCCTTCACGCCGAAGATCACGAAGCCGCCCGGCCGCGGCGGTGCATTGAAGGTGACGGTCGTCTCCGTGGCGGCGGTCGGGGTGACCGGCTGCTCGAACCCGTCGAGCAGGATCTTCATGTGGCCGGGGCGGAAGTTGCCGCCCGTGATCGTGACCGGGTAGCCGCCGGCGGAGCTGCCGACCGCGGGGTCGATGTCCGAGACGGTCGGCGGCGGCACGCGGCGGAAGCCGTCGGCCCGCGCCGCCGGCTGTCCGGTGGTCGAATAGAAGACCACGTGGAACTCGCCCTCGGGGAGGCTCGCCGGGACGCGGCCGCGCACCGTGATTCCGTCGGGGAGGAGCTCGACGTTCTCGAGCGGGATCGATCCGAGCGAGAGGCCGACGTCGCCCGACTGGTCGTTCTCGTCCACGGGGTTCGTGAGCTGGACGGCGAGGAGCGTGCCCGGGCCGCCCTCGGTCGGGTTGATGCCGTTCGTGCGGATCAGGGGCTCGGTCTTCGACAGCTTCGCGACGCGCTTCGGGGTGCCCTTCGGCGCCGTGAGCGTCGGGGCGAACCGCACGTTCGCCGGCGGCGTGCCCGAAGGCGCGTCGAAGGTGAGGACATACTCTCCGATCGGGAGCGCCGCGGGGATGGCGAAGGACTTGAGCGACGTGCCGCCCTGGAAGCCCGGGACCGGACGACCCGTCGAGTCGACGAATGAGTTGACGGTCGGCGCCGTCCCCGAGAAGGAGAGCGTGTAGCCGATCGTCGCGCCGCCGACGGCCGCGATCGGGAGCCGGTACTGGCGATTGCCGTCGGGAACGAGGCCCGGGGCCGAGACCTTGCCGAGCTTGACCGTCAGCGAGTAGGGCCCGGTGGTCGCGTCGTCGTGCTCGGCGTCGCCCGGCGTCGTCTCCTCGCCGATCACGCGGAGGCTCCACGTGCCGTCGGCGTCGAGCGACCTCGCGATCGTCAGCGACTTCTCGGTCGTTCCCTGGCCGGCGAGGGCGGAGATGCTCCCGTTCGGCGCGACGAGCTGGACGAGCGGGTCGAGCGTGCTCGTCTTCGGCACCGCGAGCTTCGCCGAGATCGACTGCCCCGCGTAGCCCTGGAACCGGAACTCGTCGATGTCGCCCGCGGGGTAGACCGCGCCGCCCGACTTGAAGCCGACGCTCGGTGTCGGGAGCGACGCGAGCTTCGGGGACGTGTACTTGATGCCGACCGTGTAGCCGCCGGTCGATGTGCCCGAGCCGCGGACGCGCACCTTCCACCAGCCCGGCGCGTCGAGCACGGCTCTCGCGACCGCCGACTTCGACGAGAGCGACAACGAGAGACCGTCCTCGTCGGTGAGCGCCACACCGCCCGGCGCGATGACCTGGAGGTCCGGGACGAGCTGGGAGCCCTTCGCGAGCTTCACCGTCGCGGTGAGCGTCATCCCGGGGAAGCCCCGGAAGACGTAGTCGTCGGCGTCCCCGCCCATGATCTCCGTCGTGAACGACGATCCGCTCGGCGCGATGACTCCGACGCCGTCGGGCAGGTCCTGCGCGAGTGCCGCGCCCGAGGCGATGAGGACCAGGGTGGCTGTGAGGGTGTGGCGCATGGGGAAACTCTACCTCCGGGGCGGTGAATCTAACGAGTCGTGGAGACGATCCGGGTCTGCGATCCGGAATTGCCCGGGACCGCACGGGTGACGACGAACTCGAGGAGGCCGTCGCCGGTGACGTCGCCGATCGCGAGCGCGTCGCCGTCGAGATGGTCTCCGGAAGTCTCCGCCGAGGCCAGGAGGGGGTCGAGGGTCCGTCGGTAGACACCCTCCTGGCCGCCGGAGCTCTCGTTACGAAGGATGCGGAGCGCAAGCTGCGTGCCGCCAGGCGCCGAAGCGGCGAGGAGCACGAGATCGAGGTCGCCGTCGCGGTCGGCGTCCTCGAAGCGGACCAGGCTCGCCTGGAGCGCATTGGCGCCGACGGGAACGGGGAGTGTCGCCGCGGTGACGTCCTCGACGCTCCCTCCCGGCACTGACAACCATCGGAGCAGGCGGAGGGCGGATCCGCCCGGCGCCTGAGCCTGCGCGACCGCGATCGAACCGAGGGCGTTGCCGTCGGGGAAGCCCGTGGCGCCGATGGCGACGGCGTCGCCGCGGAGATCGAGGCCCAAGGCGGTGAACTTCGGGGTCACGTCGACGACCAGGGCCCCGGTCTTCAGGTCGTAGCCCTGCAGCGCGACCTGCAGCGACGAGATGGGCACCGGCGCCGAGGACTGCGTGAAGCGCTGCTCGACCGTGCGGTTGGAGAGCACGGCCACGTCCAGCTTCCCGTCGTCGTCGAGGTCGCCGATCGCGAGGCGCTGTCCGGTGAACGGCGTGAACCAGCCCTTGCACGGCCGTCCGTACTGGGCGTTGCAGTGGGGGAGGTCGATGCCCGGCGGCGCGCTGGCCAAGCTGAACGTCACCGCTTGCTTGTGCGGGAACGCGTTCACTTCGAAGCGGAAGCGGCCGAGCCCGCCGCGCGCCGCCTTGTCCCAGACGAACCTCCTCGATCCGCCGAAGTAGAACGCGTACGGGTAATCGATGGAGATGGACAACCTCGAGTAGCCGTGGGCGTAGACGCCGCCGATCGAGCCGTTGGCGTTCGCGCCGTTGTCGTCCTTCACCTCGTCGTGGGTGAGGACGATCTCCGGCGGGCCCGAGCCGCTCCGGTCGATGTCCCCGACCCAGAGGTCGAGACCGCGCCAGTCGTCGGAGACGTACTCCACGCCGCCGCCGGGCGTGTACAGGCCGAACGTCTTCATCCTCCGGACCGGCGCCATGACGTCGAGCGTGCGGTCGCGGAGCACGCGGTCCGCGGCGTTCGCGCCCGTGCCGCCGCGCGCCTCGTTCATCAGGATGCGCGTGTGGCTGCGGCCGGCGGGCGGCACCGTGAGCGAGTTGGTCGCGAGGACGAGGTCCGCGAAGCCGTCGCCGTCGATGTCCGCGGCGACGACGCGGTCCGCGCGCCAGTCGTCGGCGCCCGCGGCGGGCATCACCGCTGCGGTCGCGTTCGAGAAGACGCCGCGGCCGTCGTTGCGCAGGATGCGCGTCTCGGACGTCGC
>JANNHP010000121.1:0-4739 GCA_031404455.1 Planctomycetia bacterium
GAGCCACCAGTTCATCGCGCCGCCGCGACCGAAGGGCGTCTACCGCGTGTACGTGACGAACCAGTTCGGGCAGCCGAACCCGCCGCGCACCCGCAACCTGACGTACTTCCAGTTCTCCAACCTGATGAACGACCCGACGACTTTCCCCGGCGGCTCGGACCAGTGGGACGGCGTGACGAGCGCCGTCGCGGACTTCAACCTCGACGGCTTCGACGACCTGTTCATCTCGCGGGTCGGCGGCGCGGCGCTCGCTTCGTCGCCGCACACGCGTGCGCTCAGGAACGACGGAACCGCTCACTTCACCGACGTCACCGGAGGTGCGAGCCAGGTCATCCCGCCGGTGACGAGCGGCGACGACTGGCGCGCCAACCGGATCTGGGCGAGCGACGTGAACCTCGACGGCTACCCCGACCTCGTGCTCACCACCAACGACACGACGGCGCTCCCCGCGACGCGGAGCCACACGCGCATCCTGATGAACGAGCCGCTCACGGCCCAGCAGGGCTCCTCGCGTGTGTTCAAGGACCGGACCGCGGACCTGATCCCCACGATCCGAACGTCGTCGCCGCTCTACGGCGGCAGCGGCAACACCGTCGTCGACAACTGGCGCGGTCTCGACATGTGGGTCGGCGACGTGGACAAGGGCGGCCCCGCGCCGCCGGAAATCCTCATCACCCACAAGGAGCTGAAGGAGGAGATCGACGTCGGCTGCGGCAACTACTGCGCGTCGCCGTACAGCAGCGGCTACACGTACGGCTTCTATTGGGGCGGCTCGCGCGCGCTCGTGTGGAACAAGGCCGCCAACAACGGGCAGGGCAAGTACAAGTTCGAGCACAACTTCTTCCCGCGCAAGGCCGGAGTGCGCGTCCAGATCTTCAATCCGCCCAACGGCGTGACGATCCCGATCTGCAACTCGAGCTACGGCCACCCCTGCCGCGGCAAGTTCACGCCGTTCACCGGCAAGCGCATCGCGGTCGGCGACGTGGACCAGGACGGGAAGCCCGACATCGGCGTCCTGAACGACGACCCGGTCACCAGGGACGGCGCCACGATCTCGTCGCTCCAGATCGGCATCAACAAGTTCAACCCCACCGAGGGCTCGCTCGTCACCGACGTGACGGGAATCCTCACCACGCTCGGCGGGAACTTCCAGGCGGACACCATCGAGATCGGCCAGCCCGGCTACCCGGACGGCAACTCCTACGGCGTCTTCGTCATCACGAAGGCAGCAGGCACCGGCGGCGGATCGGTGATGCGCATCATCAAGTTCAAGCTCTCGCAGATCGCGGGCGAGGTCGCGGCGTTCGAGGACATCACGCAGTTCGTGATGCCCGCGACGAGCGCGAACGACAAGTGGCAGGCCTCCAAGATCGCCTTCCGCGACGTAGACTCCGACGGCGACCAGGACATGATCCTCGTCTCGAACGCGGCCCCGGGCGGAACCGAGTCGGCGTTCCGGGTGCTGCGCAACGAGATCGTCAATCAGAAGGTCGGCGTCTTCCGCGAGTCGCTGAAGGGGATCATCACGCCGCTCATCACGGCGACCGAGCACCTCGAGGGCGAGTTCATGTCGATCGGAGACGTGAACAACGACGACGCGCTCGACTACATCCTCTCGCGTTCCACGACGACGGGAACGGCGCCGCAGACGCGGATCGTCATCACGGACAAGTAGTCCGGCGACGGACTACGAGAAGAGCGCGAAGAACTCGGAGCCCGAGCCGAGGTGAAGACCGCCCGAGGCGCACGCCTTCTCCGTGAAGGCGGCGTCTCCGACGCCGTGACCCGGCGCGGCGCCAGCGCCGGCGACGACGAAGGGAACGCCCTTCCGCACGAGGGCGTGCGTCCTCGAATCGAGGACGGAATCGGCGGCGACGGCCATCACGTAGGCGTCCTGCTCCTCCGCCGCGGCGAGCAGCGGCGCCACGAGGCGCGCGTCCGCGGCGGAGAGGGCGTCGCGCTTCGCCGGAGCACCGCCGAGCGCCGCCGCGTCGGCGACGGACTCGGTGCGCACGACGACGAAGTCGGCCGACGACATCGCCGCGAGCGCCGCGGCCGCGAGCGCCTCGTCGTCGCCCTGGACGAGCGACGCCTCCCAGCCGAGCACCCGCGCGAGGCCCGCCGTTGCGGCCCCGCGCCCGACGAGGACGCGGCCGCGCACGGGGGCCGGCGCCTGGGCCGCCGCGGCACCGCCGCCGTGCAGCCAGAGCGCGTTCGCGGGGTTCTCGCCGAGGTCCACGCGCACGGCGTTGACGTCGTGGGCCGCGAGCGCATGCTGCGCTGCGTCGAAGAACTCGCGCACGGGGCCCTCGGACGGCATCCCCGACGCCGGCCGCTGACCGACCATCTCCCACGGCGACGAGCAGAACTGCGCGGGTCCGGCGAGCACGACTACGTTCCGGTGGCCCCCGGCGCGAACGACCAGCAACTCGGCTCGCAGCTCGGGCCGCGCGCCCCTCGCCGCGGCGCGGACGGCGTCGAGGAGCAGCGTCGCTTCCGGGTCCTTCACCTTGCCGCCGAAGGGATCGCGGAACTCGCGGTCCGCGAGCGTGACGAAGTCGGCGCGGTACGCCGTCTCGCCCGGACCCGTCGCGACGCCGAGCCCCAGGGCCTCTGCCGCGCCGAGCGACGGCGCGCGACCGGCGAGGCCGAGCAGTGCGGCGAACCCGTCCCACGGAGATGCGGTGCCGAGATCGACGACGCCCGCGCGGCCGACGCGCGCCATCCGGTCGAGCGCGGGCTTCTCGGCGTCGCAGAGCGGCGTCGAATCGGCGACGGGATCGAAGGCGCCGGCGAGAACGATCAGCACGCGCTTCGCGTCGGGCCGCGCGGCCGCGCTGACTGGATCCGGCGTTCCGGCTTCGGGATGCACGCGGGGAGGGTAGCCCGGCGGGGGGACGGCGCGCGTCGGTCTTCCGGCTCAGTGGCCGTCCCGGAACAAGTGACGCAACTCCGCGGCGGCCGCGGAGCTGCCAGGAAGGCGGGCGCGCGAAGGCAACTTGCCTGCCAGTTTCCGAGCGCGCCCGAGGAAGTCAGGCGGCTCCTCGGCCGCAGCCGCATGCGGGCGCGCGGCTTGCCGGCGAAGGGCGCCCTCCTGAGCGTCACCGAGCGCGCAAGCCGCGTGACAGAGTGCGTCAGTTGTTCCGGGACGGCCACTAACCTCCGCGGGTGAAGACAGTCGCGGTCGTCGTCAATCCGATCTCGGGCTCCTCGTCGCGCGACCGCGAGCTGGACGCGTTCCGGTCGACTCTCGACGCCGGGGGGATGTCCGTGACGGTCCGCCCCACGCGAGGTCCGGGCGACGGCGCCGCGATCGCGATCGAGGAGGCGGCGCGCGGAACCGGCGTGATCGTCGCGGCGGGCGGCGACGGCACCGTCAACGAAGTGGCGCGCGGGCTCGTGTCGCTGCCGGGCGGGGCCCCCGCGCTCGCGATCCTGCCGCGCGGCACGAGCAACCTCGTCGCGCGCGACCTCGGGCTGCCGTTCCGCGCGAAGGACAGCGCCCGGGTGGTGCTCGACGGACACTCGAGGCCGTTCGACCTCGGCACCGTGAACGGGAAGCCGTTCGTCGCGTGCGTCGGGGTCGGCTGGGACGCCGCTGTCGTGAAGCTCCTCTCGAAGTCGCGGACGGGGCACATCCGGTTCGCGTCGTGGGTCAAGCCGATCACGAAGGCGCTCCGCGAGTACGAGTTCGATCCGTTCCGCGTCGTCGCGGCCGACGGCACGTCCGCCGAGGGCGTCTTCGCGATGGTCCTGAACACGCGTCCCTACGCGGCCTTCTTCACCCCGGTCCCGGGTGCCCGGCCCGACGACGGCGTCCTCGATGCCCTCGTCCTCTCACGCGGCGGCCTCCTCGACTTCGCGCGATGGGCGTGGAAGGCGCGCTTCGGCAGGCTCGACCGCGACAAGTCCGCCGTGCTCCTGCGGTCGACGGGCTTCCGCATCGAGGGACGGTACCCGCTCCCCGTGCAGATCGACGGAGACGTGGGCGGCGAGACGCCGCTCGATATCCTCGTCCGGCCGTCCGCGATCCGCGTGCTGGCGCCCGCACCGAGACGAGACCCATGACCGACTCCCCCGCCGCGAAACCCACCCAGAAAACGGTCAGTCTCGCGAGCCCGTCCGGCGGCGAGATCCGCATGGGCCGCGCGCACCCGCTCTTCCTCGTCGCGGGGCCGTGCGTCGTCGAGAGCCGTGAGAAGACGCTCACGATCGCGCGCATCCTGAAGGAGATCTGCGGCGAACTCGGCGTGCCGCTCGTCTTCAAGGCGAGCTACGACAAGGCGAACCGCTCCAGCGGCAAGAGCTTCCGCGGCCGCGGCATGGAAGCCGGCCTCGAGATCCTCGCCGAGGTGAAGGCGACGCACGGCCTCCCGCTCCTCTCCGACGTCCACGAGTCGGCGCAGGTCGAGCGCGCGGCGAAGACGCTCGACATCCTGCAGATCCCCGCCTTCCTCTGCCGCCAGACGGATCTCCTCGCGACGTGCGCCGCGACCGGCCGCGTCGTCAACGTGAAGAAGGGGCAGTTCCTGGCGCCCGAGGACATGGGCAACATCGTGGCGAAGCTCGAAGGCGACGGCACGACGCGCATCCTCCTGACCGAGCGCGGCGCGTCGTTCGGCTACCACACGCTCGTGACCGATCTGCGCGCCTTCCCGATCATGGCGCGCACGGGCTACCCGGTCGTCTTCGACGGCACACACAGCGTGCAGCGTCCCGGCGGTCTCGGCGACCGCTCC
>JANNHP010000122.1:0-3864 GCA_031404455.1 Planctomycetia bacterium
TGCCGCGCGGCCGTGGACGAGTCGTTCGCGCCGCAGTCGGCGACGCTCCGCGACGGCGCGGTCGTCGCGGTGCTGCCGCCTGTTTCGGGAGGGTGAGGAGGAGTCGCCTGCGGCGACTCCGACGAACGGGCACGGTGCCGTGCGCAGCGAGGCAGCTCGACTCGCCTGCGGCGAGTTGAGCAGTGCCCCGGGTGCGACTCCCGGGTCCCCGGCACATGGCGGCTGGTCGATCGGTACGGTTCGGTGCCTGCCTCCGTACCGCCGCCGATCCCGCGACGGCCGGACGAGGGCCGGACGACGGCACGAGTCCTCGCGCCGTCGTGCTCCAGGTGATATACAGACCTATATCACATGACCAGGGCGCTCCTCATCCGCATCGACCCGGGCGACGGCCTCCCCATCTACCGGCAGATCGTCGAGCAGGTGAAGGCGGCGATCGCGTCCGGCGTCCTGTCCGAGGGCGACCGCGTCCCGTCGCACCGCGACCTCGCGCGGGACCTCGTCGTCGCGCCGCTGACGATCGCGCGCGCGTACGACCTGCTCGAACGCGAGGGGTTCATCGCGCGAGAACGCGGCAAGGGTGCCTTCGTCGCGGCGAGGGCGAAGAAGGCAGAGCCGTCCGCGACGGCTCAGTTGAACGGCCGCGCGAGCGCGCTCGTTCGACACGCGCAGGCGCTGGGACTGTCGCGCGAGGAGGCATTGCGGGCGCTCCGCGACGCGTGGCAGGAAGGGAAGGAGAAGCCGTGAACGAGTTCGTGGTGGACCTGCAGGGCGTCTCGCGCCTCTATCCGAAGTCGCACAACGGCGTCCGGCGCCTCGACCTGCGTCTCGCCGCGGGCGAGAGCTACGGCCTCCTCGGCCGCAACGGCGCGGGCAAGACGACCGCGCTTCGGCTTGTCATGGGGATGCTGCGCCCGGCGATGGGCACGGTGCGCGTGTTCGGCTTCGATCCGTTCACCGAGCCGGAGAAGGCGAAGGTGCGCGTCGGATACCTCGCCGAAGACCAGGAGTTCCCGACGGCGCTGACGCCGCTCGACCTCTTCCGACTGCACGAGGACCTGTATCCGTCTTGGGACAAGTCCTTCGCCGACTCCCTCGCGCGCCGCTTCTCGATGCCGACCGGCCGCCGCCTTCGCGACCTCAGCAAGGGCCAGCGCCGCCAGGCGGGTCTCGTCTGCGCCGTCGCCCACCGACCGGCACTCCTCGTCCTCGACGAGCCCGCGGGCGGCCTCGACCCCGTGACGCGGCGCGAGTTCCTGGAGGAGGTGATCGGCCTGCTCTCCGACGAAGGGACGACGGTCCTCTTCTCCAGTCACAACCTGCAGGAGGTCGAACGCGTCGCGGGCCGCATCGGCATCCTCGACGCGGGACATCTCATCCTCGACCGCGACGTCGCCGAGTTGCGTGAGGCCTCGTGCCGCGTGCTCGTGGACGGCGCCGACGAGGCGCGCGCCGCGGCGCTGGCCGGCTGCGTGAGGACCGTGAAGCACGACGGCGCGGTGACGCTGACGTTCCTCTGCGCGGAACCCGAGGCGCGCCGCCGCGTGACGGAGGGACTCGGCACCGCGCCGCGTCAGACGTCGCCGCTGTCGCTCGAGGACCTGTTCGTCGATCTCGTCGGGGGGCGGCAGTGAAGGCGCTGCTGCGGTTCCAGGCGGTGGTGGCGTGGAGGGAGTTCTCGAACCCGCTCGTGCTGATCACCCTCGGTCTCGTGCCGCTCTCCGCGTGGCTCGCGGCGACGGCCGATGGCTTCATCGCAGCCGTGTACGCCGTAGTGGCGTTCGCCGTCCTCGCTGTCCTCGCGGTCTGGGGCATGTCGTCGACGTATGAGGCGATGGACGCCATTCGGTGGAGTGCACCTCTACCCCACCGACGCGTGCTCGCGGCGCACGTGGTCTTCTGGTTGGCGATCTTCCTGCCGCTCGTATTCGTCGTCGCGGCGTTCCACTCGGGCTACGGGGCGTACCTCGCGATGGTCCTGGCACTCGTCGTGACGGAGGCTGCGCTCCTGATCCCGTTCTTCCACCGTATGCGCCGACGCGGAGGCGCCGTGTCGCTGATCTGCGGCGGACTCGTCGCGTGGCTTCTCGTCTGGCCAGCCGCGTGGAGCGTTGTGCTCGTCTGGACGGGGCGACCCGAGATCGGACTCCCAGAGAGCGCAGTCGTCTGCGCGATCGCGACGACGATCGGACTGCTCTCGTTCCGCTCGGAGGAACGGTCGCCCGCAGCGTCCGGCGCCGACGTCGGGCGTAGCCAGGCCCGCATCGACGAGCGCGGACCGAGTGCCGCACGATCGCCCGTCGCAATCCTCCTGCGCGCTACGTACCCGCCATTCCGGACTGCACTAGATTTCGCCTTCGGCGGCGTCCTCCCGCTGATGTTCCCGTCGATGTACGTCTTCGCCATCTGGACGCCACTCGCCGCGTCGAACGCGGCGGGCTGCGGCCTTCAGACATGGCGCTGGCTCGCGGCGACTCCGATCGACCGCGATCGCGCATTTCGCATCCTCTTTGGTCCGGCCCTGGCGTTCGTACTCGTCGTGGCGGGTGTCCGGCTCGCGATCGTCGAGACGACGTCCGACCGCTCAGTGTTCTTTCGCGACGACCGCCGCGAGGGATTCCGGTACGTCGGCTCCTCGACGCTGACTTTGGCGGAGCTTCTGGAGATCGGGCCGAGCGGGAACGGCTATCGACCCGCCGAGGTTCATCGGGTCGCGGCGGGCGTGCGCGACCATCTGCGCGCGCAGTTTGGCGCGACGGTTCCCCTGGAGCGCATCGAGGCGAATCTTGGTCGTGCTTGGCCGCAGCAGCCGACTGCGGGCGCCGTGGACGACGACATGGGCTACGTCCTCGATGGCCTCGAACGCGTCCGCCTCGATCTCGCCGACGACATCGCGAGCACATCGCGGCGACGCGATCTCTCGATCGCCGCGGGACTCGTTCTCGCGTTTCTCGCGATGCTGAGAGCGCAGTTCCGGGGCCGTGTGCTCGGCGTCCTACTGGTGATCGTGGTCGTTCTGCCTCTCGTCATGCTCGCCGGGTTCCGCAGGGAGTTCCCCGCGTACGCCGCCGCTGTAGACAGCGCGGTCGCGGCGCTGACGAGCGCACCGCCGCCCGTCTTCTGGCTCGCCCTCGCCGGCGCGTGCACGCTCGGCGCGTTCCTTTGGCGCAGCTCCCGCAGGGCGTTCCGACGGATCGACCTCCTCGACCTTCCGCCCAATCCGCTCGTGTCGTCGAAGCGGTAGACGTGTTTGAATCCCCGCCGCGATGCAACCCTTCGGCCTCACCTCCTCCCCCCTCGACCTCGCCCCCCTCGTAGCGCTCGTCTCCGACCCCTCGGCCGGCGCGATCGCGACGTTCGTCGGCACGTCGCGGCGGACGTCCTCCAACGCGGCGAACGTCGAGAAGCCCGTCGAGACGCTCTGGTACGAGGCCTACGGGCCGATGGCGGAGAAGCGTCTGCGCGAGATCGGCGACGAGGCCGCGCGGCGGTTCGAGGTCACGCGCGTGGCGGCGTGGCACCGCACGGGCGAGGTGCGGATCGGCGAGGCGTCGGTCGCGATCGCCGTGTCGGCGCCCCACCGCGCGGCGGCGTTCGACGCGTGCCGGTTCGTCATCGAGGAGATCAAGCGGTCGCTCCCGGTGTGGAAGCGGGAGCGGTTCAGGGACGGGGAAGTCTGGGTGGAGGGCTACTCGCCGAAGTGACGGCGCGGGCCATCAAGGCACCGCAGGTCGAATCCAACTTCTCGGTAGGGGCGGACCCCCGTGTCCGCCCGAGTTCAGCAGGGAGCGGTGCCCGCGCCGATTTCGCGTGGGGCGGACACGGGGGTCCGCCCCAACCCAGAACTGCTGCGGCTCGATGGCC
>JANNHP010000123.1:0-5901 GCA_031404455.1 Planctomycetia bacterium
CATCAGCCACGCGACCGCCATCGCGCCGCCGACGCCCGCCGCCATCGCGAGGCCGATGGAGAAGATCGCGGGCGTCGCGGCGAAGAGCATCGCAACGGCGCCGGCGAGCGTCGTCAGCACGTCGCCGACCATCGTCCCCATTCGCGCACCGACCTCGGCGATCCGACCCGCCCGGTCGGCGGGCAGTTCTCGCGCGGCGTCGCGCATCGCGTCCACGAGGAAGACCGCGTAGTCGACCCCGAGTCCGAAGACCGGCAGCGCGACCGCGGCGTTGAGGAGACTGAGCCGCTCGCCGCAGACGACGAGGAGGCCCGCCGCGACGAGGAGCCCTCCGATCAGCGGGAAGACGCCGACCGACGCCAGCACGAAGCTCCTGTAGTAGGCGAGGAGCAGCAGCCACACGAGGAGGAGCGCCGGGAGTGCCAGCGTCGCGATCTCGCGCCGCGTCGCGCCGACGACGGCGTCGGCGAGCCCGCGGCCGCTCAGCATCCGCGCCCCGGGCAGCGCCCCGAGCGCCAGATCCTCGCGCCCCGGGTCCGCCGCAGAGCCCGTCACGACCACGAGTCCGAGCACGTCGCCCTCGCGCACGGAAAGGTGACGCAACACGATCGTCTCGAGCGGCGTCCCCGCGAGTCGCTCGGGCGTGAGCGGCGCGGGCGGCGTGTCGATCGACGCGAAGAACGGGTCGAACGCCGTCGGCTTGATCCCGTACGCCGACGCCGCGGCCGCGAGATCCGCGCGGACCCGGGCGCGCCGCTGCGGCGTCCACGACGCGCGCCACTCGGCGAACCGCCTCTCCTGGGTCGAGATCGCGGGCAGCACCGCGGACGTCGAGGCGATCCCCGAGGCGTCGAGGCCGGCGACGGAGCGCAGACGACCGACGATCGCGTCCGTGCGTTCGAGGACGGACTGCACGTCCCCGCCTTCGACCACGATCAAGCGCTTCGAGAAGACGTCGCCCCACGTCCGCGCGATCGCGGCCTGCGCGTCGTCGAGGGCCGCGTCGCGGACCTGGAAGCGGCGGATGTCGGACTCGAAGCGCAGGAAGGGGACCGCCGCCGCGCCGAGGAGGACGAGCGCCGCGCCCACTGCGAACGCGGTGCGCGGGCGGCCGAGGATCCATCCGAAGAGGGACATGGCGCATCTGTCGAACGGGTTCGGCGCGTCGTCCGCGGCGGCGGGTTCGTCGCGGCGGCCCATCGCCGCGAGGATCGGCCCGGAGAGGAGCGCGAACGCGAGCGCCCCGGCGATGCCCGCGCCCGCGGCGACGCCGAGCTGACCGTGAGCCGGGACGTCGCTCGCGACGAGCACGAGGAAGCCCGCGGCGGAGGTCACTGCGCCGATCACCACGGACGGCCCCACCGTGACGAACACGCGCCGCGCGGCGTCCGTCCGCGTCTCGCCCCTCCTGCGTTCGACGTGCAGATGGAGCACGTAGTCGACGCTGATCCCGGCGAGCGCCGCGCCGAACCCGATGGCGATCCCCGAGCACTCGCCGTAGCAGAGCGCGAGCGCCCCCGCGCCGACCACGCTGCCGACGACGACGGCCGCGGCCGAGATCCACGTGATCCGGGCGCCGCGGAACCCCACGAAGATCACGCCGAGCACGAGCGCCACGGCGACGAGCGACACGCGCTTCACGTCGCTTTCCATGGTCCGCGCGTTCGCGCGGTAGTGGCGGTGCCCGCCCACCCACATCAGAGCACCCCCGTCCGGCGCGCCCGCGACCTCCCGCTCGAGCGCGCCGAAGAACGCCTCGATCGCGGCACCGCCCGCTTCGTCGCCGACCGTCGCAGCGGCGACGCCCATGACGAGCGCGTGCCGTCCATCGCCGGAGACGATCCGTCCGCGCGCGACGCGCGCTCCGGTCCCCGCGGCCGAACCGCCCGCGCGCTCCATCGCCATCGCCGCGAGGTCCAGCGGGTCGCGCTCGAACGCGGCCTGGTACTGCCCGCCCGCCGGGCCGACGAGACGCTCGAACTGCTCCTCCATCCGCGCCGCGATCGCATCGGGATGCGTCCGCGCCTCGGCGTCGCGGACACCGTCCGCGTCGAGGAGCAGCGGAGCCGCGTCGCCGACGGCAAGGGCGGTGAGTCTGAGGTCCGCTTCCGTCATCCGCCCGAGGACGCGCGTGAAGAGCCCCGACGCGCGCATCCGCGACTCCACGAGGTCCGCCGCCGCGTGGAGGCGCTCGTCGCCCGGTGCCGAGACGTCCGCGTAGAGCATCTCCGTGTCGCCGAAGCGGTGGAGTGCGCCCGCGTACGACGTAAGCGCCGCGTCGGACTGCGGCAGGAAGGGCTCGACCCAGTCGGACGAGATCCTGAGACGCGACGCGGCGAGCGCCATCAGCGCGAACACGATCGCCGACACGGCGAGCACCGTGCGGCGGCGGCTGAGGACGAGATCCGCGATGCGGGCGCACACCCGCCGCAGCGGCCCGCCGGTCTGCATGCGGCCTACTTCTCCAACCTGAAGAGGGACTCTGGGAGCGGCGGGTCGATCTCGACGTCGAGGAACGTGACGACCGTCCGCGAGGCGCCCGCCTCCGTCAGCGTCAGGCCGGTCAGCGCCCGGCGATCGTCGCAGAACGAGAGGTCGATCGACGTCACGACCTTGCGCACGCGCTCGTCCTTCGGCTTCGCCCGCACGCAGAGCGGCTTCTCGGTGACGAACGCGAGGTCGTAGCCCTTCCGGGCCTTCGCGAAGTCGCCGCGCGTCCAGAGGAACACCTGCTCGACCGTGATCGACGTGACGGGGTCGTCGTCGAGCGAGATCTCCTTCCGGGTCGTCTCGCCCTTGCGCGACGTGCGCTCGCGCAGCGCGCGCCTCGCGTTGACGGTGAGCACCGACTTCAACGGCTTCGCATACTCCCAGCGGAGCTTGTCCGGCACGGCGAGCGCGAGCGTGCCCTCGCTCGTCACGACGTCCTCGAAGACCTCGAGGTACTTCCGCTGCTCGAACCGGCAGCGCAGCGTCTTGAAGGCGCCGAGCCGCTTCGAGATGCCGGCGAGGACGGCGTCGAGGCGCTTCGCGACCTCCTCGGGAGACGACTCCGCCGCGGCAGCGTCCGTCTTCGGAGGATCGGGCGTCGCGGGATCGGGCTTCTTCGCGCCGTCCTGGGCGAGCGACGCCGCGGCCGTCGCGACGACCGCGAACGCGGCGAGGAACCGGGCCCGCGAGCGCCGCATCAGCAGAGCCCCCCGTTGACTCCGAGCACCTGGCCGGTGATGTACGCCGCGTCGGGTCCGACGAGGAACCGCACCGCGGCGGCGACCTCCTCGGGACGGCCGATGCGGCCGAGCGGAACGCCGTCGAGCAGCGGCGCGGCCGATTCGGCGGAGAGCATGTCCGTCTCGATCATTCCCGGGGCGACGACGTTGACCGTGATCCCGAAGCGGCCGAGTTCCTTCGACAGCGCCTTCGCCGCGCCGATCAGCCCCGCCTTCGCCGCCGAGTAGTTCACCTGCCCCGCCGTGCCGATCTGCCCCGACACGGAACCGACGACCACGATCCGGCCGGACCGGCGGCCGATCATGCCGCGGACGACGGCCGCCGTGACGTGGGAGAAGCCGCCGAGACTCGTCGCGACGACGTCGTCCCAGTTCTCCTGGGGCATCATGGCGAAGAGCCCGTCCCGCGCGATGCCCGCGTTCGAGACGAGTGCGTCCGGCGTGCCGGTCTCGGCGAGGAGCGGCGTGAGCGCCGCGGAGGTCGCGGCGGCGTCGGCGACGTCGAACGTCGCGGTGCGGCAGACGCGCCCCGTCGCGCGGATCTCCTCGGCGAGCGTGCCGAGGAGGTCCGTGCGCGTCCGGCACGCGGCGATCACGTCGAACCCGGCGCCCGCGAGCGACAGCGCCGTCGCGCGGCCGATGCCGCGGGATGCTCCGGTGACGAGGGCGAGGGGCGTTCGCACGTGGGTCGCGTCCAAGTATCGGCGAGGAACGTCCGCCCGCGGCACAGCAACCCCTGAGGTAGGGTTTCACCCCATGTGCCCGGGTGCCCGCCGGCCGCGACCCTGTCGTCGCGTTTCTGAGACGCGCGTCTCCATCGACACGACCAGGAGGGATCCCATGGACGCAGACCGCATCGCCGGAGACTGGAAGCAGGTCAAGGGCAAGGTGAAGGAGAAGTGGGGAAAGCTGACGGACGACGACCTCACGGTCGTCAACGGCCGCGCCGAGCAGCTCGTGGGAAAGCTGCAGGAGCGCTACGGCCTCGCGAAGGATGCGGCGCGCAAGGAGTACGACGGCTGGAAGGCGGCGGACGAGCTGCGCGCGAAGGCGAAGAAGGTCTGAGCATCCCGCTCGTCCGATGGCGCCCGCCCGGCTCGCGGGCGGGCGCTGCGATGGAAGGCCCGCGAGGTCGCCGGTCGAACGTGCGCCGAGCGATGCGCTGGGCCGCCGCCGGGGCGCTCGTCGTCCTCTGCGGCTGCGCGTCGCGGGCGTGGCGCTGGGCGGACGACGGCCGCTCGTTCGTCGAAGCCGGAGATCCGCCGCGTCTGCCTCCGCACCGGGCGGTCGAGCGTGTCGCGCTGCGCGTCCACGACCGCGACTTCGAGTTCGTGAGCTATCGCAGCTTCGACTCCGCCGGCGTCGTCCGCGCGCAGTTCCTGCTCGAGAGCGGGATCTCCGTCCTCGACGTCGCCGTCCTCGGCGACGAGGACCGGCGGATCGCCGGGAGCGTCTTCGAAGCGATCCCGAACTTCGCCGGGACGGTGATGGAGGACCTCAGGCGGACGTGGGGTTCACGGAGCGTGTTCGCGCTCGGGATCGCGGACATCTTCGGCGGACAGCACATCCGCTTCCCGGCGGCCCGATCGGTCACGGACGGCGATCGCGTGATGGACGCCGTGGCGGTCGATGGCAGCCACTGGCTGGCGTTCGGGAGCTCCGGGCGGCCGTCGGATCCGCTCGAAGTGACGCTCCTCGACCCGGACCTCGTGCCGCAGGCGCGCATCGCCTACTCCGATTTCGACGAGGACCGCGTCCCCCGCGAGGTCCGGCTCGTCGACCTGCGCGACGGGCACACGCTCGACGTCGAGGTCGAGGAGGTCCGCCTCGCCGCGGACGCAGCGGCGCCGGGGCCGAGCCGATGAAGCACGCCGCGGACCTCAGTCTCCGGATCGTCGCGTCCGCTCCCGGCACGGCGGTGGCGGTCGTGACGCTCGACCCGGACTTCGCGGGGTTCGCGGGCCACTTCCCCGGCGCCCCCGTGCTTCCCGGCATGTGTCACGTGGACCTCGCGATGCGCGCCGCGTGCCAGGTCGTCGGCGCGCCGCTCGACCTCCTCGCCGTGGAGCGCGCCCGGTTCGTGCGCAAGGCGCTGCCGGGCGAGGAACTGAGGATGTTCCTGGTCTTTCGGCCGTCGGCGGACGACGTGACGACGATTGCTGCGGAGATCTCGGTCGGCGGCAAGACCTCGGCGCAACTGCACCTCAGCGTCAGCCGGCGGCCGGGCCCGACAGCGCGACGGTGAGGACGCCCTCCGCGAGGAGCGCCGGCTCGCCTTGCGCGACGCGCTCGATGCGGCACTCGACGCGAGCGAGCGGACCGAAGGTCGCCGAGAGACGCACGGTGCTGCGGAGCACGTCGCCCGGACGCGCGTCGCCGTGCACGCGGAAGCCGACGATCATGCCGAGATAGCCGTGACGCGGCGGTGCCCCGGATCCCTCCGCGGCGAGGCCCGCGTGGAGCGCCGCCGTCTGCGCTGCGATCTCGATGAACGCCGCGCGGACGAGACATCCGTCTTCGATCCACGGCGAGCGCTCCGGCACCGTCCATCCCGCGACGGCGCTCGTGGCGTCGGCGCGCTCGACTCCGTCGACGAGGACCATCGGCGGCCGGTGCGGCAGGAGGCGTTCGATCTCGGCGCTCACTGCGCTCAGGCTACAGGCGACGGCGA
>JANNHP010000124.1:0-9233 GCA_031404455.1 Planctomycetia bacterium
CGCGCGGACTCCGTGACGTGGGACGCGCACAAGTGGCTGTCGGTGCCGTACGCGGCGGGGATGTTCTTCTCGCGGCACCGCGCGGCACTGCTCGCCGCGTTCGACATCGCCAGCGGCTACATGCCGGAACCGCGCGAGGGCAGCGACGACTTCTACCGCGTGTCGCTCCAGTGGACGCGGCGGACTCTCGGCCTCAAGGTGTTCGCGGCGCTCGCCGCGTGCGGCGTCACGGGCTACGAGACGATGATCGACCACCAGACCGCGATGGGGCGGTCGCTGCGCGAGAAGCTGGTGTCCGCGGGATGGACGCTCGTCAACGAAACGCCGCTCCCCGTCGTCTGCTTCGCGCATCGCGAGATCGCCGCGGGGCGCGTGACGGCGAAGAAGGTCGCGCAGCACGTCGTCCACGGCGGCCGCGCGTGGATCTCGCCGGTGAAGCTCGCGAACCGTCCGCCCTGTCTCCGCGCTTGCATCACGAGTTGGAAGACGACGCCGGAGGACCTCGACATCCTCGTCGCGGCACTCGGCGACGCCCTCGGAGTACGATGACGGGGTGACGCCGAACCGCCGCCTCGCGTTCGTCCTCGGACTCGTCATCTGCGCGTCCGGCGCGTCGCTCGCCGAAGACGAACCGCTGCCGCGCGGCGCGGTGGCGCGCCTGGGCTCGCACGCGTGGCGGACCGAATCGATTCCGTACGGCGTGGCCGTCTCCCCCGACGGCGCGACGATCGCTGTGGGTGTCGAGGGCGGCGTGACCTTCTTCACGCGCGACGGCGTAGGGCGCCGCGTTCGACTTGCCGGCCGAGGGTGCCGCGTGCTCGGGTTCACGCCGGACGGCGCGTCGGTCGTGGTCGGACCGGTCGGCGAAGCGAACGTTGCGCTCGTCGACGTCGCGACCGCGGTGATCACCGATCTCGGTGTGCAGGGAGCGGTCGTCTCGGTCGCGTTCGGCGGCGTTCCTAAGGAAACGCTGTTCGCCCTCTACGACGGTTCCGTGGTCGGCCTCTCGGGTGGCGAGACCCGTCTGCACGCTGTCTCGACCGACTGCTCCGGCTCGATCGCGCTGTCTCTCGACGGCCGGCGCGTCGCGCGGATCGCCGACTCGAGGGATTCGGACGATCCGCTCCTCCAGGTCCTCGACCTCACCGGGAAGGAGTTGCTGTCGAGGGCGACCGAGTCGGTCTCGATGCTCGCGATCTCGCCCGACGGTTCGCGCGTCGCCGAGGCGATCGACGATGGCCGCGTGCTCGTGACCGACGTAGACGACGGTCGAGGTCGGACTCTCCTCGGACACTCCGAGAGCGTCGAGGCGCTCGCGTTCTCGGCCGACGGCGCGCGTCTCGTCACTCTCGGCGGCGACCGCACGGTCCGCGTCTGGGATGCAGCGAGCGGCTTCGAGTCTTCTGTCGCGCGTCTCGCCTGCGACCTCCCGGACCACCCGGCGATCGCCGTCGCAGGCGGCACCGCGTACGTCACGGTGGAGCAGGCGATCGCGCGAATCGACATCGACTCGGGCACGCTCGACCTCGGAGCGGCGACCGCGGGCGGCGTCGAATTCGTCGCGCTCTCCCGCGACGGACGCGCGCTCGTCGCGGCGGCATCCGCCGGTCCGCCGATCGCCTGGGACGTTGCGACGCGGACGGCGCGCATGCTGCCCGAACGCCACCGCGGCGACGTCACCGGGATCGCGTTCTCGCCCGCGGACGACGACGTCTTCGCGTCGTGCTCGGACGGCGGGGACGTGCGCCTCTGGAGCTTCTCGTCGGGCGTCACGCTGCCGCTCCCCCGCGGAGTGACGCACGGCGACGCGTGCGGGCCGGACTTCTCCCCCGACGGACGCTGGCTCGTCGCGGGCGCGCGGTGGGGCGCGTTCGCGTACTGGGACGTAGCGTCCGGGAAGCGCTTCCTCGCCGACGGCATCGGCCGTGAACTCGACAAGACGGGCGCCGAGTTCCGCGTGGCGTGGTCGCCCGACGGCGACGTCGTCGCGACGGCGCACGGAGACGGTGACGTGCGGTTCGTGCCGGTCGTCACCGACGCGAAGGTGGACGCGTTCAGCGTGGACGCGGCGTCCGCGCGCGGACTCTCGTGGTCGCCCGACGGCGCGTACGTCTGCGTCGTCGCGAGCGGGCGAGTCGCGCTGCGAAGCCTCGACGGCGAGGTCGTCGCGAAGCGAGTCGGATCGTTCCGCTCAGGCGCGCACTCGCCCACGGCACGCCTGGTCGCAGTCGGCGACGCGGACGGCGGCGTCCATCTGCTCGTCCCGCCGTCGCTCGACGAGATCGCGTCCGTCCCTGCGCACCGCGGCGAGGTTCGGTCGATCGCGTTCTCGGGCGACGGACGCCGGTTCGCCACCGGCGGCGCCGACGGCTCGATCCTCGTCTGGGACGTCGCGACGCTCGCGGGCGCCGCGCCCGAGGCGATGAAGCGCGCGGCGCCGTCCGGCGTCGAACCGGGCCCCGGCCGCGGCCGCGTGTTCCCGCCCGCGGATCTCCGCGTGGGCCGCGCCGAGGGACTGCTCCCCGGCGAGAGCATCGAGCCGTACGCGGGCGCCGTGCCGGGTGCCACGATCGGCGACGACGCGGTCCGCGCGGTCCTCGTCATCGACGGCACGAGCGGACTGCCGCTTCCCGGCGTCACGCTCTCGCTCCACGAGGAGAACCTCGCGGGCCCGCCGCTCCCGGCGTACGCGCGGGCCACGACCGACGCGAACGGGATCGCGTTTGCCGTCTGGCAACCGGGTCACAACTTCGGACACTGGCTGATCGAGCGAGAGGGCTTCGCGCCGGTCCAGGTGTTCGCCTGGGACAAGCTCCCGGGGACGGTCGTGCTGCAACCGCTGCCGGATCTCGTCGGGCGGATCCTCGATCCGTACGGACGCCCCGTCGCCGGTGGAACGGTCGATTTGTTCCTCGGCTGCGGCCACAGCCCGACCGTCGCGAGCGCGACGACCGGCGACGACGGAGTCTTCCGTCTGCGCGGGTGCGACGCGTCGGGCGGGAACATGGTCGTGCTCGCGCCCGGCGCGTCGGCGGAGTACCTCGACGCCTGGAGGCTCGGGAAGCTCGGCGACGAACCGGTCACGTTCGTGCTGCGGCCCGGCGCCGACGTCCGCGGTCGCGTCGTGGATCTCGACGGATGGGGCGTAGCGGGACTCCCGGTGAAGGGCGGTCCCGAGCGGACGATCACGACCACGGCGCCGGACGGGACGTTCGTCCTGCGCGGCCTCGCGCCGGACGACTCGATCCAGTTCGCCGGATCGAACTGGATGTCGCTCGGCGGACACGGCGCGAACTGGTCGCGGCCGGACGTCCCGCTCGCGATCACGATGACGCTGGAAGAGGAGGCGGAGATCGCCACGGGACGGCCGGTGCGGTTCGCGGCGGTCCTCGCCGATCGCGACACGGACGCGCCCGTGAAGCCGTTCGGCAGCCTCCTCGTGTCGCAGGCGACGGGCATCCGCTACTTCCCGCAGGAGGAAGAGGAGGACGACGACGAAGAGGAGGAGACGGTCACCGGCGTCGTCCGCTTCGAGGCGCCCGAGGGCATGTACCTGCTCGTCCCCGGTTCGCCGTTCGCGCCGTACGCGGGCGAGCCCTTCCCGGTCCGCGTCCAGCGCGACCAGCACACGCGCCAGCGCGTGCCCGTTGCCGCGCAACCGCGGATCAGCGTGCGGTTCGAGGGCGATCCGCCGAGCGGAGGAGACGTCGGAGTCGTCGCGGCAGGGGAGGTGCTGGGCGTCGACGAACTCGCGACGCTCGACGCGGTCTACGTCCCTGCCGACGGCCCGGCCGCGGTCGTCCTCTTCGACGGTGCCTTGCAGCGCGCGTTCCCGCTCGGGCCGGCGTCGAACGGACGTCGCGAGGCCGTGATCGCATGGCCCAAGCCGAAGCGGATCAGCGTGCGCGGCGTCGTCGGGAAGGACGTCTCCATCGAGGGACCGATCGAGGCGACGAAGGTCGACGAGGACGCCGCAGCCGGGACGTGCGTCATCGAGACGCACGCGAGCGGCGCGCTGCGCTTCGACCTTGCCGACGACGGAGAAGGCCGCGCGATCGTCGATGTCGTCCTCCCCGCGGAGCCGGGCGCGACGGTCGACGCTCTCGTCCGGCGCCTGCCGAAGACGACGTTCTCGGTTCGGACCGCCGACGGCCGACCGCTGCCGGACGTCAGCGGACACCATGCCGCCTGGCTCGGCGGCGGCGGAGAATCGGAGTCGATGGCGCCGTTCGTCGAGGAACTCCACCCGACGCCGTGGGCCCCGCGGCGCGTCGTGGTGCGAAGCGACGGCGAGCAGGTCGTCTCGTGGGGTGACGCGACGCTGACGGTGGAGATCCGCGACGACGCGGGGAAACCGCTCGACGGCGTGCTCTGCGTGGACGGGGTGCTCGCCGACGTCGTGAAGGGCGTCATCGAACTCCGAGGCATGGACTCCGGACGCCACACGCTGCTCGTCGCCGCGAAGGACCGTCAGGCGCAGACGATCGACCTCTCGCTCGGCCGCACCGCGACGCGGACGATCCGCGTCGTCCTGCCGGAGCTTGGCAGGTGACGACGCTGCGCGGTGCGGTGTGCTGGCCGCTCTCGCCGACGGAGGCGGTGTTCCTCGACGACGGCGTCGTCGCGCCGGACCTCCCCGCGCCGCGCCGCGCGACCGCGGACGACCCGCCGCCCGTGGACGGCCTCATCGTCCCCGCGTTCGCGGACTGGCACTTCCACTGGGTGCAGATGGGCATCGCCGGACGCGGCGGCGAGCAACTCCTGCAGTGGCTGGAACGCACGACGTGGCCGGAGGAGAAGCGCTTCGCCGATCCGGCCGTCTGCCGTGCGGAGGCGCCGCGCGCGGTCGAGAAGCTCCGTCGCGCCGGGACGCTCGCCGGCGCCGCGTACGGGAGCCCGCACGCCGAGTCGGCCGCGGCGTTCCTCGCGTCGTCTCCTGCGTCGTTCCTCTGCGGCCCCGCGGTGATGACGACCGGCGGCCCGTCGGCGCTCAGGCGCGGACTCGCCGAGACGCTGCGCGAGATCGAAGCACTCGCCGATCGCTTCGGCCCGCGCGTCGTCGTCTCTCCGCGGTTCGCGCTCTCGTGCGACGACACGACGCTCGCGGCGCTTGGCGACGTCGCGCGGCGCCGCGGGCTTGCGGTTCAGACGCACCTCTCCGAGAACGGCAACGAGGTCGACGCCGTCCGCCGCGCGTTCCCGTCGGCGCGCGACTACCTCGACGTCTACGACCGGGCGGGTCTCGTCGGTCCGCGGACGCTGCTCGGCCACGCGATCCACGTCTCCGACGACGAACTCCGCCGCATCGCCGCGGCGGGCGCGATCGTCGTCCACTGCCCGACGAGCAACCTTGCCCTCGGTTCCGGACGGATGGAGCTCGAGCGCCTGCGCGAGCACGGCGTGCGCTGGGTGCTCGGCACCGACGTCGGCGCGGGGCCTGATCCGTCGATGTTCGATCCGATCGGCGCGGCGCTGGCGGTTCACGAGGGGATCGCCGACGTGACTGCGACCGAGCTCTTCCACCGTGCGACGCTCGGACCCGCGGCCGTCTTCGGCGGACGGACGGAGTCCGCGCTGCGATGCGGAGACCGTCCCGGCGCGCTCGTCCTGCCGTGGCGCGCGGGCGAACTGACGCGCGACCGGCGGCCGGAGTCCGTGCTGCGGGCCGTGCTCGAAGCGTGGGAGGGGGACGGCGGCGGGGATCGCCGGCTCGCCGCGATCCGCGCCTGGCAGGACCTCGGGAAACCCGGCTCGCGCGCCGAGCTCGACCGCCGCCTCCACGAACGTTGACCGCGAGTTGCGACGGAACTGTATCTTCGGGCCGTCGGTCCAACTGCGGCAGGAGCCCCTCCATGATCCGAAAGCTCGTGTTCCTCGCGCTCGCTGCCGTGGCCTTCGCCGGCGCGCCGGCGCCCGTCCGCGCCGAGACCGAGGCGGGGTTCGCCTTCTACGAGAAGCAGGCCAAGGACATCCTGAAGTCGGCCGGCATGAAGTGCTGGGAGTGCGCCGAGGACGCCTTCCGCGCGGGCTTCCACGCGAACGCGGTCGAGCAGGCCGAGCGCGCGCTCGAGTTCGACACCGACCAGAGCGATGCGCGCGAGTACCTGAAGTTCGAGAAGAAGGCCGGGAAGTGGGTGCAGGACGCCGAGGCGTTCGAGTCGATGCAGAAGCAGAACACGCGCACCTCGGCCAACGGCAAGTCGGAGTCGGAGGAGTCGTTCCAGAAACGCCACAAGAAGTGGGAGGACGAGTCCCTCGCCAGGACGAACAAGTACGTCGCGGCGAAGTACGCCGAGCTCGGCGACGTCTGCGCGTCGAAGGGACACCCGGACCAGGCCGCGAAAGGCTACGAGTCGGCGATGCGGCTCGACCGCGAGAACGAGAAGGCCAGGAAGGGGCTCGGCTATACGAAGTTCGGGAAGACCTGGCTGACGAAGAAGCAGGACGAGGCTCGCAAGGCGGCGTCGAAGGCCGTGGTCGTGACCGAGCCGGACACGACGATCTGGGAGGACCTCTTCAAGACGAAGCTGAACAAGATCGAATCGGCGCACTTCAGGATCGAGAGTGCCTTCCCCGTCGACGAGCTCTTCGAGCACGCGAAGGCCGCCGAGACCGCGTACGCCTACTACCTCGCCGACTTCGGCCGGGACCCCGCCGAGGAGGTGTTCGGCGGCAAGAGGTCCATCGTCGTCATCATGAGCACAGAGGATCAGTGGAACCTCTTCATCGACCGGTTCGGCGGGACCGACAAGGAGTTCACGCGCCAGCTCTCGGGCTGCGGCATCGACCAGCTCACGCGCGGACTGCGCGGCGGCAAGAAGGACGTCGTCGTCGACAAGGGCGGCGGCAAGACCGAGACGAGTCTCGGTAGCTCGGCCGAGTCCCGCCGCGACCAGCTCGTCCACGGAGTCGTCCACCAGCTCAACCACTTCGTCTGGAAGCTCGACGGGCGCGCCTGGCTCGACGAGGGGCTGACCTACTACTACACGCTGAAGGTCCTCGAGAGCTGCCTCACGCACTGCGTCGCGATCACGAAGAGCGACTACGCGAAGAACAGCAAGGACGAGGGCGGTATCAAGAAGTGGGACGATCCCTTCAACTGGAAGCCGATGCTGAAGGCCCTCGTGCAGAAGAAGGACGACATGCCCCTTCGCACGCTCATGATGGTGCCGCTCACGAAGCTCGACTTCCAGGCGACCGTGAAGGGCTGGGGCGTCGCGTCCTGGCTGATGGACCTCGACCGCGAGAAGTTCACGAGCGTCCTCGACCAGATGCTCGACCCCGCCGTCAAGCAGGAGAACGTGTTCCAGGGTTCCTACGGCATGGGACTCGAGGACTTGGACCAGGCCTGGCAGGCGTTCGCGAAGAAGAGCTACTGAAGCGGAGGCGCGCGGTGGCGTCGCAGCCGACGCAGCCCCGTTCGATGGCGCGCCGGCGCGGAACGGTCGCGCGCGACATCGTTCGTCACCGGTCACTCGTCGCATCGTCTCGCGCCTTGCCCTAACCTCCCGCCCGGATGGAAACCCCGCTGCGCGCGAAGAAGTACGCCTTCGTCATCGATCAGCGCAAGTGCATCGGCTGCCACGCCTGCACGGTCGCGTGCAAGTCGGAGAACGAGGTCCCGCTCGGGAAGTTCCGGACGTGGGTCAAGTACGTGGACAAGGGCACGTTCCCCGCGGTTCGTCGCCACTTCACCGTGCTGCGCTGCAACCACTGCGACGCGGCGCCGTGCGTGGACATCTGCCCCGTCAACGCGCTGCACAAGCGGAAGGACGCGATCGTCGACCTCGACAAGGACCTCTGCATCGGCTGCCGCTCGTGCATGCAGGCCTGCCCGTACGACGCCATCTACCTGAACGACGACACGGGCACCGCCGAGAAGTGCCACTACTGCGCGCACCGGACGGAGCTCGGACTCGAACCGGCGTGCGTCGTCGTCTGCCCGGAGCGCGCCATCATCGCGGGGGACACCGAGGACCCGAACTCGGGGATCTCGATCCTCCTCGCGTCGCAGAAGACGTCGCAGAGGAAGCTCGAGAAGGGCACGAAGCCGCGCGTCTGGTACGTCGATGCGCTGCCCGAGGCGCTGAGGCCCGGCGAGACGAACGAGCCGACGCAGTGGATCTGGTCGGATCGCCAGATCCAGCCGCCGGCGATCCCCGACGATCTCGCGCCGCCGGACGACATCCTCACGACGCTGAACGTCGATCACCCGCCCGTCTGGGGATGGCACATCTGGACGTATCTCGTGACGAAGAACATCGCCGCTGGAGCCGCTCTAGCGGCGCCGTTCCTCGCGATGCTCGGCGTTGCGGACGGGTTCGCTCGCGACTACGTCCCCGAGATCGTGGCGCTCGTCTTCCTCGGCGTGACGCTCTTCCTCCTCGTCCACGACCTCGGACGTCCCGAGCGCTTCTGGCGTGTGATGTTCGCACCGAACACGAAGTCGTGGCTCGTGAAGGGCGGCTGGATCCTCAACGGCTTCGGCGCGGTGACGACGGCGTCGCTCGTCGCGCGGTGGCTCGGGCACGGCGACGTCGCGGACGCGCTGCGGTGGGTGAACGTCCCGGTGGCCGTGATGACGTCGGGGTACAGCGCGTTCCTGTTCGCGCAGTGCAAGGGGCGGGACCTTTGGCTGGATCGGTGGCTGTTCGTGAAGCTGGTCATCGAAGCGATCGCCTGTGGAGCGGCACTGTCCGTGCTGCTGACTGGGGTGATGGGAGCAGCGCACATCGTGTTCACCTTGAGTTCGGTGCTGGTGCTTGCACTGACGTTGTGGGAGTGGAGGGAACACGGGCACGCGCAGTACGTGCAGTGGATCGTGCAGGCAGGCTCAGTTCGAAAGGGGGCCCTCTACGTGTTCGCGGGTGGGCTGGCCTTCATGGCGCGTCAATCGGCGGTATCGCCGGGCCATCCTCTGCGGGACTCGGTGCCGGCGGTTGTGGGGCTGATCTGGTTTCTCCTCCTGCGGGCGCGTGGTTGGGTCATGGCCGGACAGGCGATGCCGATCTCATGAGCGCCCGCGACCCGTCCATCGCCCCGTCCGGCGAGCCGTGGCTCGTCACCGAACTGAACGCGTTCCCTCCTCCCGAGAAGTGGGACGACTGGACGGAGTACGACTCCAAGGCGTGGCCGCGGAAGGTGGAGAAGCACTACCGGCTCGTCCCGACGATCTGCTTCAACTGCGAGGCCGCTTGCGGGCTCATCGCCTACATCGAGAAGGGCACGAACCG
>JANNHP010000125.1:0-2010 GCA_031404455.1 Planctomycetia bacterium
GGCACCTGCAGGCCCTTGGTCGCCGCGCCGACGACGAAGAGGTCCGTCTCGTCGATGTTCCGGATGTAGCGCATCGCGCTGACGGGCTCGGGGTCGCAGTAGAACTCGTACGCCTCGTCGATCAGCGCGCCGCGGCCGGGCGCGGAGTAGTGCTCGACGAGACGGCGGAGGTCGTCGCCCGCGGTGACGACGCCGGTCGGGTTGCACGGGTTGCTCTTCAAGAGCATCACGCGCGACGTGCCGGGCAGCGGCTTCACGTCGTAGTCCGACGCGGCGGGACGGAAACGGTTCTCGGGGTTGCTCGGGATGAGCGCCGTCGGGCGTCCGAGGAGCTTCAGCACGTCCCAGTACGGCGTGTACTCGGTCTCCTCGACGGCGACGGTCGTGCCGTCCACGAGGAACGCAAGGATCGCGAAGATCGCCGGGCGTCCGCCCGCGAACACGGCCACGTGGTCGGGCGTGATCGACGCGCCGTAGAACTCGTTGTAGTAGTTCGCGATCGCCGCGCGGAGCTCGAGCTCGCCGGTCGCCTTCGGGTACTTGAGGTCGGTGGCGACGAGGTCGATCGACGTCGGCAGCGGCGGCCCGCCGGGGATCTGCGTCGTCAGCGGATAGCCCTGCGCCCACGGGTGCGTGCCGGGGTCGCCCATGTACTTCGACGTCGCCGCGGCGAACTTGAAGAGGGTCTCGTAGACGCCCATCGGGGGGAAGTCGGAGAGGATCACGGCGGGGTCCTTTCGGTTCGGTTCGGGGCGAGATCGTACGCGGCGCGCGGACCGGCGTCACGGGGGGCTCGGTCGGGCGTTCCCGGGGGACGCCCGGCTGACGCCCGGGTGACGAAAGTCATCGGGCGCGTCGCCCGGGCGTGCGAGTGTCCCGGCACGGCCCGGGCGGCGTTCGCTGCGCCTGCGGTCCGGCCACGCGGGCCCTGCCCGGAGGAGCTCTTCATGAGGTTTCCATTCGCTGTCACCGTCGTCGCAGCCTTCGGCGGAGCGGCCGAGGCGGCGACTCTCGAGGTCGGCAGGGGGAAGGAGTTCGCCCGGATCGGCGACGCCGTCGCGGCGTCGGTCGAGGGCGACCGGATCGTCGTCTTCAAGGGCGTCTACGAGGAGACGGTGACGGTCGTGACGCCGCGCATCCAGCTCACGGCGAAGAAGGGCGTGCAGTGGTACCCCGCGACCTTCCTCGGCGGCTGCCTGACGATCGACGCGGGCGCGGTCGGCGTGACGGTGGCGGGCTTCTCCTTCCGCGGACGCGGCATCGGCGTCGAGACCGCCGCCGCGGACACCACGATCTCGAAGTGCACGTTCCGCGCGTGCAGCACCGGCGTCGATTCGTCGGCGCGGGGCACGTCGGTCCTGCGATGCCGGATCCACCTCTGCAGCCGCGCGCTCTCGATCGTGGGCGACCGCGCGGTCATCGACCGGAACCAGGCGGCGCACTGCGACACCGGAGGCGTCGAACTCAGGGGCGTCGACGCGATCGTCACGCGGAACACCGTCCACGGTGCGAGCGACTCCGATGGGATCTCGATCGTGGGCGACAACGCTCTCGTCGAGGGCAACCGCGTCTGGTCCACCTGGGACGCCTCCGTGCGGGTGACGGGCGACGACGCGGCGGTCCGCAACAACTCGGTCGCCACGAGCGCGAGCGATCACGGCCTCTTCGTGCGGGGCGCCCGCGCCAAGGTCGAGCACAACACGGTCACCGGCGTCTTCGTCGACGGCATCCACGTGGAGGGCGACGCGGCGGACGTGCTCCTGAACGAGGTCTTCGGCGCGGGCGACGACGGCATCGACGTGGACGGCGAGAGCTTCGAGGTGCGGGGCAACCGCGTCCTCGACTCGGTCGATCCGTCGGCCGGCATCAACGCGGACAACGGGCAGGGGCTCGCGGCCGAGCGGGCCGTCGTCGAGGACAACGACGTGCGGGACATCACCGGCAACGCGTACTCGATCTCCGGTGCCGGCGTGCGCGCCGACCGGAACTACGCGCAGGACTGCGGGCGCG
>JANNHP010000126.1:0-20195 GCA_031404455.1 Planctomycetia bacterium
TCTCGGGACGCAGGTGGCCGATCACCGCGACGCGGAAGCGATCTCGCCGTCGCGGCGTCGCGCGCGACTTCACGTCGGCCGACTGGACGATCACCCGCGTCTTGCGCCGCTCCGCCGGGGAGAGCACGTCGAGCGCGCGCTCCTGCAACGCGACGAGCCGCGTCGCCCACGCGATCGACTGCCGCACGCGCCGCGACCCCGGCAGGTCGCGGTAGATGTCGGTCCCGGTCAGCGCGACGACGAGCGGCGCGTCGCCGCGCTCGCGGCGCCACCGCGCGATCGACGTCCAACTCCGCCGCGCGTGGAGCGCGACGAGTACGTCGCAGCGCCGACCGCTCTCGTACGTCACGCCGACGGTCACGCGATGCCCGAGCCCGCGCAGGATCCGCGCCCAGCGCTCCGCGGTGACGCGGTTCCCCTTGCGCGACCCCGGCCGCGCGGGCGTGACGATTCAGATTCGCAACGGCCGGATGCTACGCCTCGTCGGGCGCCGCGGGCCGTTCGTAGATGGGGATGAGGAACGACTCGGTGTACGGCCCCGCCGACGTGTTCGCGATGACGTCGAGCGTCCAGTACGCGGGCGGCGACGCGGAGAGGTGCGTGCCTGCGACGTCCTCGGGCAGGTCGAACTCGATCGTCACGTGATGGTCGCTCCCGGGCAGTTCGCCGGGCGGGCGGTCGAGGCGCATCCCGGAGTGTCGCCGCGCGCCGCGGGTCTGGAGCGGCGAGAACCCGGGCGCGACCTCGATCCGGCGCAGGCAGAACGCGGCGCGCTCGAACTGGGCGCCGCCCGCCGACATCCCGAAGTGGAGCGTCACGCGTTCGCCGGGGTGGAACGGGAACTTCGTGAAGGAGACGTACGCGGTCCCGACGCCGTAGATGCGCCAAGCCTTGCACGCCATCCACGTCGCCGCGGTGGCGCCCGCAATCCCGAAGAACCAGTAGAGTTCCGCAGGCCGGCCGAAGGCCAGTTGCAGGGACGAGTAGAAGACGAGCCAGATCGATCCCGGACTCGACACGATCAACCGACGGAACGGCGATCCCGAGACACCGCGCGGATCCCATCGGTGGTCCCAGTTCCACGGCCTCGCGGGATCGCCCCGCCGTGCCGCCTCGAGTCGCGCCGCGAGCATCCGGTCGACGACGCTGCCCGGAAGGACGGCAACGATCCACGCCGCTCCGATGACGGCGCACGTCCAGAAGAACGAGGCCGGTGCGGACACGCCCGATCTCCGTGGGATGAGCCATCCCAAGACCACAACCGTCGCGAGAAACAGCGAGAGCACCTGGACCGCCCACCACCGCCAAGTCGGCCGGAGCCGGACCCACTTGATCGGCTCCGGCGGCAGCGGCTTCGCCATCCAGGCGAACTCGTCCGCGCTGGCGGATGAGTTCCCGGGGCGCGCGCGCGGCCCTCGCTCGTCTCCCGAAGCGTCCATCTCCCCCTCGCCGCGACGGTGCTGACGTCGCGAGCGGCGCGATGGTAGCGAGCTCGGACGGACCGTGCCCCGAACGCGTGCCGCTCAACTCCCGCAGCCTCCCGGTTCGATGATGCCTCGTGCCCGACCGGGAGGAGACCGCCACTCGCACCGCCCTGGCGCAGGCCGATTCCGAGCTCCTCTCGGACCGCGTGCTCGGCCGCTGCACCGTGACGGCGCTCGACGGACGGCGGTTCCCGACGCTCGGCGGCATCACGATCGTGGAGCGCATCGGTCAGGGCGGCATGGGCGTCGTCTACCGCGGACGTCACCCGCGCCTCGGCATCGACGTCGCCGTGAAAGTTCTGCCGCCGTCGCTCGAGCAGTCGGAGCCGACGTTCGCGGAGCGGTTCGAACGCGAGGCGCGCATCGCGGCGCGCGTGCGGTCCGACCACCTCGTCGCCGTCCTCGACGTGGACACCGACGCGGCGTCGGGCTGCCGCTTCCTCGTGATGGAACTCGTCACGGGCACCAACGGCGCGCGCTGGCTGCGCGACATCTCGGTCGCCGGACGCATCGGCGTGCCGGAGCGCGACGCGATCGACGTCTGCCTCGCCGCGGCGAAGGGCCTCGCGGCGGCGCACGCGGCGGGCGTCGTCCACCGCGATGTGAAGCCCGGCAACGTGCTGATCCCGTTCGGTTCGGACGGCCTCCCCGCTCTCCATCGGACGAAGCTCTCCGACCTCGGTCTCGCGCGGCCCGACACCGGCGAGGAGAGCCTCACCGGCACGAACACGCCGCTCGGCACGCCGGGCTACATGGCGCCCGAGCAGATCCGCAGCGGGCGCGACGCGGGCCGCCCCGCGGACGTGTTCGGTCTCGGCGCGATGATGTACGCGCTCCTCGCGGGGCAGTCGCCGTTCCGCGCGGACACGCCGGTCGACGCGCTCGTGCGCACCGTGAAAGGCGACTTCAAGCCGATCGCCGAGGTGCGGCCCGACGTCTCCGCGGCGACGGCGGCACTCGTCACGCGCTGTCTCGCGCCGGAGCCCTCGGACCGTTTCGCCGACGGCGCCATGCTCTGCGAGGCGCTCGAGATCTGCCGCGACGCGCGCGGTGCGGGATCGTTCGACGCGGAGACCGCCGCGGCGCGCGTGACGTCGCTCGGCCGGACCGCGACGCCGACGCGCACCGTGCCGCGGGCGCCCGCACCGTCGAGGACACCCGACGGTCCCGTCACTGCGACGCGCACGGCCGCGGCCACTGCGCGGCCCGCGCCGCCGTCTGCGGAGTCGCCGTGGGGCGGCCTCCTCGTCCTCGCGTTCCTCGCGGCCGCGACGGCCGGAGTCGTCATCTGGAAATCGGGAGACGGGGAGATCCGCGGGGAACCGCGCGCCCGCGCCGTTGTTCCGATCGTGGTCCCGCGCGACGAGGCTTCTCCGGCAACCGCGAGCGAGAAGCCGAGCGAGCACGAGACGCCCGACGCGGCGGCGTCCTCGGCGACCGAACCGGAGCAGCCTGCCGACGAGCCCGCCACGCCGCCCGCCGCGACGGTGGCGGCGAGGGTCGCGCCTCGCACGGCCACGGCCGCGCCCGAATCGAACGACCGGACCACCGAACCGAAGCCGTCCGCGCCGGAAGCGAACGGCCCCGCGACGCCGCTCGAGGCCGCGCAGGAGTTCGACCTCGCGGGCCTCGCCGCTCAGGAGGACTCGTTCGCCGCGAAGCAGATCAGGAAGCTCGTGGCGCAGTTCCGCCGCGGCGACCTCGCGGCCGCGGCCGACGTCCAGCAGCGACTCGCGCAGTTCTACATGCGCTTCGGCGACGCCGCCCGCGCGCGCGTCGCACGGCAGCACGCGCTCGCGCTCGACGTCGCCGTCGCCGCGGCGAAAGCGCCCGCGAAGCGCGCGGACGTTCCCGCCCCGCCCACTGCGCCGCCGCAAGGCGCGCCGCCGCCCGCCGGATCCGCCGGACAGCCCGCGTCGCCTCCGCCCCCGCCTCCTCCGCAGCAGGGCGGCGGGAAGCCCCCACCCGGTGGCCCACCGCCCGGCGGTCCGCCGCGCGGCGGACGCTGATCCCGTCGCGGCGTGCGCGCCCTCGCCGGAAACTGTTCCGCGTCCCGCGACGTCGCCCCGTAGGCTTCCGCCCTTCCTGGCGCCCCATGACGAACTCCGCGAACCCGTCCATCCGACTTTCGGCCACCCGCGACGCGGGCCGCTGCCGGAATTCGCGACTCACGCGGGAAGACTCGCGCGCGACGTGGCCGATCTTCGTCACGTCGCAGGCCTACGGGCCCGCGGGTCTCGGCCGGCTCTAGCCGGCACGACGACCGCGACCCGAGGCCCGATGCGCCGTGTGCGCATGCAACGCCGTCGCGACGACCCCTTCCCACGTCAACCTCCCGCGTGAGTTCCCCATGAGTCCCGTTCCGAAACCCGCCGAACCGCTCCCCGACGTGCGCAGCGCGCGCACGCTCGCGAAACTCATCCGGCGCTTCGCGCCGCTGAAGGCCGAGACGTCGGGCACGGTCCTGCTCTACCTCGCGCGCACGGCGTGCGACCTCACCGTGTCGTGGCTGATCGGCGTGGCGATCGGCATGCTCGCGACCGCGCACGGCAAGGGCGCCCTCCCCGACGAGTTCGTCTCGGCGGTGTGGCTCCTCGCCGCCGTGATGGTCGCGCGCATCTCGCTCATGTACCTCTCGACCGTCGCCGCGGCGGCGCTGGCGCAGCAGATCGAGAACGCGCTCCGCAGCGAGCTCTTCGCCAAGGTGACGAGCCTCCGCTTCACGTACCACGACGAGAATCGCAGCGGCAAGACGATCGCCCGCTCGCTCCGCGACATGGAGAAGGCGCGCCACTTCTTCCGCGAGGTCGCGTTCGGCTACCTTGACGCGCTGCTGATGATCGCGGGCGTGCTCGTGGCCTCGTTCATCGCGCACTGGACGTACGGCGTCGCCATCGCGCTGGTGGTCGGCACGGCGTTCGGGCTCACGCTCTGGATCGGCGTGCGGATCGCGCGCATGGACCGCGTCATCTCCGACAACTACGACCGCGTCTCCACGAACCTCCAGGAGAACGTCGCCGGCGCGCGCGTGGTCCGTGCATTCGGACGCGAGCCGGAGGAGTCGGCGAAGTTCGGCGGCTCGCTCGGCACGTTCACGGGGAGCTGGACCGCGCTCTCCAACTTCTGGACGAGCCTCACTCCGTGGATCGGGAGCATCTACCCGCTCGCGTACCCGGCGGTCCTCGCGATCGGCGCGTGGCGCGTCGGCCGCGGCGTCGCGGGCGTGGGCGAGATCGCATCGGTGCTCTTCTGCGCGCGCCTCGTCCACCACCGCCTGCGCCCGCTGACCCGTCTCGTCATCATGGGACAGGAAGCCGTGGCGAGCGCGACGCGGGTCTTCGAGGTGCTGGACCGGACCGACGTCATCCCGGCCGACGTGAACTCGAAGCGACTGCCGCCGGGCGGAGGGGATCTGGTGCTCGACGACCTCCACTTCTCGCACCCGAAGGGGCCTTCGGTGCTGCGCGGCGTGTCGCTCCACGTCCCCGCGGGATCGTCGCTCGGCATCCTCGGGCCCACGGGCTCGGGCAAGACGAGCCTCGTCCAACTGCTGCCGCGGTTCTACGACCCGAGTAGCGGGCGCATCCTGCTCGACGGCGTGGACATCGCGGACCTCGACGTCCACGAGCTGCGCCGCGCGGTGGGACTCGTCTTCCAGGAGCCGTTCCTCTTCTCGGCCACCGTGGCGGACAACATCGCCTACGGGGCGCCCCTGGCGTCGCGCGAGCGGATCGTCGAGTGCGCGAAGCTCGCGGCGGCGGACGAGTTCATCGTGGGGCTGCCGAAGGGCTACGACACGATGGTCGGCGAACGCGGGGTCAGCCTCTCCGGCGGTCAGCGCCAGCGCCTCACGATCGCGCGCGCTCTCGCCATGGACCCGCGCGTCCTCATCTTCGACGACGCGACGGCCAGCGTGGACGCCGTGACGGAGCGCGAGCTCTTCCAGGGAATCCGCGCCGCCGCGCGCGGACGGACGACGCTCGTCATCAGTCAGCGCGTGACCTCGATCCGGTGGTGCGACCGCATCGCCGTGCTCGAGGCGGGTCGCGTCACCGGTGTCGGAACGCACGCCGAGATGCTGCAGATGAGCTCCCTCTACCGCGACGTGTTGAGGCATCAGCAGTTGACGGGAGCCGTGGCATGAGCGACGAGATGGAACTGGAGGAGGAGTTCGCGCGCGCGCCGCTGGCGCAGGCGCGACTGCGCCGTCTGCTCGGCTATCTGAAGCCCTACAAGCGGACGATGATCTGGGCGCTCGCGCTCGAGGCGCTCTGGGTGGTGTCGATGCTCGTCGAGGTGGAGCTCATCGGCTACGCCCAGGACGGGCCGGTCGCCGGCGGCGACTGGACGGGCATGGCCGTCCTGGCCGCCGTGATGCTCGGCAACGTGGTGTTCCGCGCGTGGTTCACCGTGTGGGAGATCCGCACGACCACGCGCATCGGCGTAGAGGTGATGCACGCGATCAGGAAGGACGTCTTCGACCACATCCAGCGCCTCTCGATGCGCTACTTCGACCGCACGAAGCAGGGGCGCATCATCGCGCGCGCCGACCGCGACGTGGACACGATGGAGCACCTCCTCCTCTGGGGCCCGGTCGTGCTCGTCAATCTCGTGTTCTCGATGGTGCTCGGCTTCGGGCGGATGTGCGGCAGCCACGCTTCGATGGCGCTCTGGATCGTGCCGGCGATCCCGGTGCTCTGGGCGCTGACGCGCACGTTCGAGAAGATCAGCTACCCGGCGTACCGCCGCGTGCGCGAGACGCACTCGTCGATCAGCTCGCACGTGGCCGAGACGATCACCGGCGTGCGCGTCGTGATGGCGTTCTCGGCCGAGAGTCGCGAGCTCGCGCGCCTCGAGAAGCGGCAGGCGGCGTACCGCGACGCGGTGCTCTCGAGCACGCGGATGTCGGGGGCCTACGTGCCGTGCCTGCTCCTCGTGCTCCAGGCGATCACGATCGTGGCCCTCGTCGTCGGCGGCGGCGCCGTGGCGTCGGGAGACATGACCGCGGGCGGGCTGATGGTGCTCGTCATGATGATCGGCTTCGTGCTCGGACCGGTCGAGGGCCTCGGCGGCCTCTACACCGAGAGCCTCATCGCGGGGGCCGCGGCGGAGCGGATCTTCCTCCTGATGGACACGGACCCCGAGGTGAAGGACCGCGAGGGCGTGACCGATCCGGGGCGGCTCACGGGCGAGATCTCATTCGAGGACGTGTCGTTCGCCTACGAGCCCGACGGCCGTCACGGCAATCAGCTAGAGGGCGTGTCGTTCCGCGTGGCGCCGGGCGAGACCGTGGCACTCGTCGGCCACACGGGTGCCGGCAAGACGTCGATCGTCAACCTGATCGCGCGCTTCTACGAGGCGCAGGGCGGCGTCGTGCGCGTGGACGGGCGGGACATCCGGTCGATCTCCGTGTCGGCGCTCCACCGTCAGATGGGAATGGTGCTGCAGGAGAGCTTCCTCTTCGCGGGCAGCGTGCTCGACAACCTGCGCTTCGTGCGCCCCGCGCTCACCGAGGAGCAAGCGACGCGCGGCTTCGCTGACCTCGGCTGCGTCGAAGTCCTGCGCGGCCTCTCGCAGGGCCTCGCGACCGAGGTCGGCGAGCGCGGCGCCAACCTCTCGGAGGGCGAGCGGCAGATCGTCTGCTTCGTGCGGGCCCTCCTCGCGCACCCGTCGATCCTCATCCTCGACGAGGCGACGAGCGCCGTGGACACGCGCACGGAGTCGCTGATCCTCCACGCGCTGAACGAACTCGCGTCGCGGCAGACGACGGTCGTCATCGCGCACCGCCTCTCGACGATCCGTCACGCGGACCGCATCCTCGTGCTCGAGCACGGACGCGTCGTCGAGCAGGGCACGCACGACGGCCTCGTCGCCGCCGGCGGCCAGTACGCGAACCTCTACCGCGAGTACGCGACGACCTAGGACGAGGAGCGGAGAGGCTCCGAGGACGACGGGGGCATGGTCCGCGATGAAAGAGCGGAGCCCGACTCGCCAGTGGCGAGTCGGGCAATGCCCATAGGTCCGGAAACGACTTCGAGCAGGGGTGCGGGGGAACCGTCCGCGGGACGGTTCCCTACATCCCCGCCCCATTGCCGCGTCTCGCGGCAACAGGTCTCCTGCCGAAGTCGTCCGGACTAGCGACGACGAAATCCGCTCTCGCTTTCGTCGGCGGCGTCCCCGCAGAATCCGTGTCGGTCCGGCTCCCGGATGCCGGTCGATGGGATGGAGCCCGGTCCGGGCTCCTTGGCGAGGGAGGCTCTACATGCGTTCGATGATCGGATGGACGACGCGTCGCGACTGGCTCGCGACGGCGCTCGCGGCGGCCGCGGGCATCGCGGTGGCGGTCTCGGGCTGGAACTCGTTCGCGTGCGATCCCGAGTACCTGCCGATCTGCGGCCGGTCGGCGTACCTCGCGAAGTTCGTCAACCAGATCGTCGTCAACCCGGCGACGGCGGTGCCGATCGGCGTGCCGGTCGGGCTCGTGCCGCACGTGGAGTGGAACAACCAGAACACGCTCTCGTGCGCGCAGCCCACGTCGCACAGCCTCTCTCTCACGGTGACCTGCGCCGAGCAGGGCGGCACGGGAACGCAGGTCGTCATCGGCCCGGTGAACGTGCCGATGCAGGACGTGCGACCGACGGTCCCTGGCAACCAGCCGGTCGCCGGCGGGAGCCCGTTCAACCTGGTGATCGGCGCGAGCGTGCTCGATCCGACGAAGCAGTACCGCTGCACCGTGGTCGGCGCGTACACGATCGATTTCGGTCCCGTCGGCAAGCGCGGCGCGGGCCCGATCATCGGGACCGGCGACACGGTCTTCTACCTCGTGCGGCCGTCACCCGCCGACGCGACGCAGCCGATCCTCTACGCGCAGGCGCTCGGCACGACTGCGGGGTTCGCGCGAGGACGCCAGGGCGACCAGGTCTATCACTCGTTCGTCGTGGCGAACAACCACCTGACCGCGCCGGTGATGATCGGAACGCGGATCGCGACGAAGAACGCCGCCGGCGTGCCGGGCGGGTCCGCGAACGAAGTGTTCTCGATCGCAAGCCCGCGTCCCGGCGCGGACGCCTTCCCGGTCACCTTCGTCGGCAATCTCTCTCCGGGGAGGCGCCTCACGCTCGGCGACCCGCAGACGGCAGTCGGCGCCGCGAACGGAGTCATCACGCTCGGAGCGGGCGCGATCACGGTGCTGAACGTCGCCACGGAGACGCACGGCATGTGCGCCAAAGGCTCGTGCAACGAGGCGCTCCTGGAACTCGACGCGGTGTGGAAGGGCGCGGGCGTCGGCGGCGCCGACCTGACGTCGCTCGGCTGCGTCGGCTTCGTCACGCAGGTGGACAACTCCGTCTCCGCGAGCGACGCGCTCTGCGCCGCGACGGACACGCTCTCGGTCACGGCGAGCGCCGACGTCCAGTCGAGCCGGCTCGTGTTCGACGACATCGCGTCGATTGCGACGCACGTCGGAAACCATCCGCGGAACGACGGCATGGGCTACGCCTACCGCACCGTCGGATCGATGCTCGCGCCGCTCATCGACGGGAACATCTCCGGCCTATTCCCCACGCAGCACACGGACCAGCTCCGCTTCAGCGCGGGCGAGCGCTGGCTGCCGTCGAGCTACGAGTTCTCGAACGCGGCGTTCATTTTGCCGATGGGCGGGTCGAACCTCGTCTCGTCGTTCAACACCAACATCGTCCGCAACATCCCCGCCACCGGAATGTCGCTCACGCACCCGCAGATCGAGAGTCCCGCGGGCGGCGGCATCTTCCGCAACGAGGTGGACTACGGCCGCGGGATGCACAAGGTGTTCCAGAAGGTCGGCAACAGGGACAGGCTCATCTTCGCGGGCGACGCGGAGGGTTTCTTCACCACCGACAAGTTCAAGCTGAACTTCGGGATCACGCGTTCCGTGCAGCTCTCCTGCCCGCCGCTCGACTTCCGCCGCCTCGCGACGATCCCGTACGGAGTGGGCTACAACCTCGCAGAGAACGAGGCGACGCTCACCGACACGGGCGGCTTCACCGTGATCAACCCGCTGAACCCGGCCGACGCGGGCTCGGTCACGGTCGAGAGCGACCCGCACATCATCGTCCCGGGCAGCGTGCAGTTCGGGTCGAGCGTCGACGTCCGCGTCACGGGCGGTTCCGCGGTCCCGCTCGCGCCGGAGCCACCGTGCTGGACGGCACTCACGGTCAGCGCGCCGAACGCCCGGCCCGTGGAGTTCTACGCAGCCAAGCGTCGCATCCCGGACATGACGCCGCCGCCCGCGGCGCTCGTCATCCGTTCGATCTCGATCACGATCGCGCTCGATCGGGACGGAAACGATCAGGTCACCGTCCAGGTCGAGGTCGACATCGAACAGGGCTTCGACCCGGACGGCGTGGACGCGTGCGCGGACGTGGGCGGGCTCGACTTCGGAATGAGGTCGGATGCGCGCGGGAACTTCCGGCCCACGTTCGGGCCGTTCGCCAAGCCGGCGAAGCCGAAGCCAGCCGTCGTGAAGGGGAAGCTCGCGTTCAAGAAGCAGGGCGGCACGGTGCCCGCGCAGACGGCCGTGCTGACGATGTCCGCGAGCCGGGTGAACCTCTCCGGCCACCTCTTCGACGAGGGTCTCCGCGACGAGGACCTGACGGACGCGCCGCGGCAGGTGCCGGTCCGCGTGCTCTTCGACGGCAAGCTGTACGCGGGCGTCGCGAACGTCGAGGTGGACTCCGTGGCGGGCAAGAAGCTGAAGGCGAAGTCGGCGAGACCCTAGGCTCTGCACGTGCTGCGCGAGCCAGGCGGCCCGCGCGCGACCTGGAGGTGCACGATGAAGAACGTCTCCCTCGCTGCGACGGTGCTCGCGCTGGCGCTCGGTTCGGTGAGCGCCTCGCCCGTCCGCGCCGACGACGTGAAGACGGAGCCCGCGGCCGAGAAGTCGAAGATCCAGTGGGTCGAGGGCTGGGCCGCGGGACGCGCCGCGGCGGCGAAGGCGGGCAAACTCATGCTCGTCTACGTCCATCGCACCAACCCCGGCTGACCGCCCTGCAAGGCGCTGGAGAACGGTGCGTTCTCCGAGGTGAAGAGCGGTGAGATCAGCGAGAAGTTCGTCGCCGTGCGCCTCACGGGCGGCGACGACATCACGCCCGAGGTGAAGGAGTTCATGTCGCGCTACGGCGTGCGCGGCTACCCGACGCTCTACGTGATGAACGCCGCCGGGCACGTCGTCGTCCCGAAGGTGGGCCGCACGGTCGACGCGATGCTCGCGGCGCTCGCCGAGGGCGGCACGGCCGAGACGAAGTTCGCGGAACTCGCGGCAAAGACCGACCCCGCGGGGAAGAAGGAGTACCGCGACGGCCTGAAGGGGCGTATGGCCTGGGACGACGTCGCGTCCCTGATCGAAGCCGACGTCAAGACGGCGCCGAGCGCCGAGGTCTACGGCGAACTCGCGGGGACCTACGCGGCCTGCGGACGGACGGCCGACGAGCGCGCGACGCTCGAGAAGGCTCTCAAGCTCTACAAGGATGCGAAGGACCGGACGGCGTGGCGCATCCGCCTCGCGACGATGGACCACGACCTCGGGAAGGCGACGTCGCGCGAGGAGGCCGACCAGTTCGTCGCCGCCTCGACGAAGGCGCTCGAGGACCTCCTCGCGAAGATGGCCAAGGAGAAGGACTCCGCCGGATCGGCCGAGGTCAACGTCGCGCTCGGCTCCATTCTCCAGCGCATGGGCAAGGCCGACGACGCCGAGAAGCGCTTCGACGCGGCGCTCGCGGCCGACCCGAAGGGACGCGCCGCCCCGGCGTCGCTCATGGGCAAGGCCAACTGCGCGTGGTCGCGGAAGGACTGGGCCGGCTGCAAGGCGCAGCTCGAGAAGCTCCTCGCGGAGTTCAAGGACAGCGAGGAGGCGAAGAACGCGCCGCGCGGCGTCGAGAACTGCGACAAGAAGATGGCGTCCGAGAAGAAGTAGCGCTCCCTCCCGCGCGTTCTGGGCAGGGCGGCGCTCCGGCGCCGCCCTCTTCGATTCCCGGGCTCGCGCTCCGGCGGCAGCGCACGCGACTAGACTTGGCGCGCGCACGTCTCCCGGAGGTCTCTCGATGAACGCTCGAAGGTTGCTCGCCTCGGCGCTCGCGGCAGCGGCGCTCGCCTCGGCCGGTTGCGTCTCGGCGCCGCGCCCCGACGCCGCCGCGCCGCCCGAGGAGACGATCCGCCTGCGCTTCGAAACCGACGAGGACCTCGCCGCCTGGCGGATCGGCGGCGGCGAGTGGGTCGTCAAGAAGGGCGCCGCGTTCGGGCGCCAGGTCGGCAACACGTACGCGTACCTCACGTACCCGGTCTTCTTCGGCGCGATCTCGTCGGTGACGATCCGCGGCGGCATCGCGAGCGCGGACAACTTCAACTTCCGGATCGCGATCGGTCACGTGTCCGCGATCTTCAACTGGGAACTGGCCGACCAGAACATCTACCGAGATCAGACGTGGGGCGAGGGGCACAACGTCCGCCCACGCGCGCTGTCCCCCGGCCAGCACGAGATCCGCTTCGTCGAGGACGGCGACGTCATCCGCATTCTCGTGGACGGCCGCGAGGTCTGGGAGACGACCGGACGTCTCCGCGGCACGGTCACGGTCTATCCCGCCGTCGGCAGCACGATCGAGGTCCGCGAGGTGGAGATCCGCGGCACGCCGGTGCCGTGGATCGCGGTGGACGGACCGTCGATGCGCGCGCCGTGACGAAGACCGGTCTGCGGACGCCCGATGCCGCGGGCTAGACTCGCGCGATGCAAGGGGAGCCCTTCGGACCCTACCGGATCGAACGAGAGCTGGGCTCGGGGGGCATGGGCTCCGTGTTCGCCGCGTCCGACGCGAACGGAACGCGCGTCGCGCTCAAGCTGGTGCACCCCCACCTGATGGCACGGCCCGGGTTCAAGGAGCGGTTCCTGCGCGAGGCCGAGGTCGGCCGGCGGATCGACCATCCCAACGTCATCCGAACGCTCGACGCGGGCGAGATCGACGGGCAGCCGTACATCGCACTCGAGTTCGTCGAGGGGCAGACCCTCGGCGAACTGCGAGTGGAGCTCGGTCGCGTGTCCGAGACGCTCTGCCGCCACATCGGGACGCTCGCGGCGCGGGGACTCGCAGCTATCCACGCGCAGGGCGTCGTCCACCGGGACGTGAAGCCCGAGAACGTGCTGATCACCGCGGATCACGAGGTCCGGCTCATGGACCTGGGCCTCGCGCGCTCCGAGGCCGGCCTCGACCGGATGACGCGGACGGGGCAGTTCGTCGGTTCGCCGGCCTACGCGCCGCCCGAGCAGTTCCGCGGCGAGGGAGCGCTCGACGCGCGCAGCGATCTCTACTCGCTCGGCGTCACGCTCTTCGAGCTGGCGACTGGGTCGCCGCCCTTCCGGGCGCAGTCCATGGAGGCGCTCGCCGCGAAGATCGCCACGGAGCCGCCGCCGCGGACCGCGCAGTTCGGTGCGGAGATCAGCCCGTTCTTCGAGGCCATACTCTTCAACCTGATGGCGAAGGACCCCCGGCGCCGAGTGGAGTCGGCGCAGAAACTCGCCGATCTGCTCGAGGCCGGAGAGGCGTCGGAGTGGTGGTCCGCCGAGGCGACTCGGGTCGAGGATCACGCGGTGCGCCCGCCGGCTCGTATCCGCGTGCCCCGTGAGACGGAGTGCGTGGGGCGCGAGGTCGAGCTCGCGACGCTGCGAGGTGCGTTCGAGGCGGCGAGAGCGGGCGAGGGCTGCGTCGTGCTCGTCGAGGGCGAGGCCGGCATCGGCAAGTCGCGGCTCGTGGACGAGTTCGTCCACCGGCTCGGGGCGGACGGAGAGGCGGTCGAGTTCCTGTACGGCGTCTGCGCGCCGGGAGGTGCGGCGACGGCGACCGGCGCGTTCGTGCAGGCGTACCGGGACTCGCTCGGACTCGAGGGCTCCGCCCGCCACCTCACGGACGCGCCGGCTCTCGTCCCCGCGTTCGACGCCCTGCTCCGCGGCGACGCGCCTCCCGTCGGAACGCAGGCCCTGACACTGGATTCCCTGATGACGGCGTTCGTCCACGCCACGCGCGCGCTCGGCCGGCTGCGCCCCACCGTCGTCGTCATCGACGACCTGCACTTCGCTCCCGACGAGGGGCGCTCTCTCTTCGCGAGCCTCGCGATGGCCGTGCCCGGGCATCGCATCCTGCTCGTCGGAACCACGCGACCGAGCCTCCCCGTGGAGTGGCGTGCCGAGATGGGGCGACTCGACCACGTCGCGCGCGTTCCCATGGTGAGGATGCAGCCCGCCGACATGAGGCGCCTCCTCCTGCCCATGCTCGGTGTCTCGCTCCACGCGGAGCGACTGGCCTCGGCGATCTCCGCGAAGGCCGACGGCAATCCGTACTTCCTGTTCGAGCTCGTCCGCTCGTTGCGGGAGAAGGGCGTCCTGTCGAGGGCGGCGAGCGGCAAGTGGGCGACTCTCGCACAAGTTCACGAACTGCTCCTCCCCGGCAGCGTGCAGAGCCTCCTCGACGTGCGCATCGGGCGGCTGACCGACGAGGAGCGCGAGTTGCTCGAATGCGCCGCCTGCTGGGGCACGGAGTTCGACGGCCGACTGGTCGCGGAGGCGCTCGGCATGCGCAGCCTGCCGGGGCTGCGGCTCCTCGGTCGCATCGAGCACGAGCACGGGCTCGTACGCGCCGCGGGAGGAAGGTTCGCATTCGATCACCACGCGATCCGGGAGCACCTGCACTCGGGACTCCCGCAGGCCGTTCGCGAGGAGTTGCACGCCGCGCTCGCGCAAGTGCTCGAGACGCGTACGAACGCCGCGCAGATCGAGCCGGAGGCGCTCGGTGGCGACCTGTGCGTGGATCTGTGCACGCACTTCCTCGCCGGGACCCGCGGCCCCGCGGCACGGCGCTATCTCCCGGTCGCGCAGGCGCACTTGTCCGGACGCCACCGGCTCACGGAGCTCTGCGCCCTGACGGAGTGCGCGCTCGCGGCCCCCGGTCTCATCGCCGGCGCCGACCGCGTGCGGACGCTGCTGCGCTTCGCGGCCACGCTCGACCGGATGGGGCGCCGGCAGCGGGAGAGCGAGGTCGTGCTCGAGGCGGAGCGGCTCGCGGAGGAACTGCGCGACGACGGTCTGCGCCAACAGACCGCCGCTGCCGTCGGCACGTACCTCTGGTGGACGTCCCGCAACGACGAGGCCGAGACGGCGTTCCGGCGTGCGCTCGAGCTGGCGCGATCGCTCTCGGACCGGGTCGCCCTTGCTTCCGCGACGGGAAACCTGGGCAACGTCCTGAAGGCGCGCAACCGGCACGCGGAGGCCCGGGAGCTGTACGAAGCGCAGCTCGCGATCGGATGCGAGATCGGGGATCGCTCGGTCGAGGCCCGCGCGCACGGCAGTCTCGGGAACGTCGACTTCGCGCTCAGCCGGCACGACGACGCGAGGCAGCACTACGAGCGATCACTCACGCTGTGCCTCGTGCTCCAGGATCTCCCCGGTGAGGCCTCGGCGCTCGGGAACCTGGGCAACGTCGCCTTCACGCTGGGCCGGCTGGACGAGGCGCGCGAGCGCTTCGAGCGGCAGCTCGACCTCACGCGCGAGGTCGGCGACCGGACCGGAGAGGCCCGCGCCACCGGAGCGGTGGCGATGGTCGTCAAGGCGTCGGGACGGCTCGCCGAGGCGCCTCAGCGCTACGAGCGGGCGCTCGAGCTCAGCCGCGAGATCGGGTACCGGTCGGGCGAGGCCGTTGTCCTCGTGAACCTCGGATCGTGCCGGCTCGCGCTCGGAGAGCTGCAGAACGCCCGTGAGGCGTTCACCGCATCGCTCGGGGTCTGCCGGGAGATCGCAGCGCGCTATCCCGAGGGCTATGCGCTCGCCGGGCTGAGCGCGGTCGCCGACGAGGAGGGGAACTCAGCGGACGCCATGGCTCGAATCGAGGATTCACTCGCGGTGCGCCGGGCGATCGGGCACGCGGACGGCGTCGGCGACTCCCTCGTCGAACTGGGCGACCTCAGGCGCCGGGCCGGCGACACGATCGGTGCGCGCGCAACGATCGAGGAGGCCCTGGCACTCTCCCGCGAGCGTGGCCGCGTCGCGGGCGTCGTGCAGTCGCTCGCGCTCCTGGCGTGCCTTCCCGGAGGAAGCACCGACGCGGCGGAAGTCGCGCTCCGCGACTCCGCCGGCGCCGGCGACTCCCTGCGCGTGCGGCACTGCCTCTGGGAGGCGACGGGAGACGGAGCGCACCTCGCAGAGGCGAAGCGCCGGCTCGACGAGATCCTGTCGAAGGTACCGGCCGATCGCCGCCGGGCGCTGCTCACGAACCTGCGCCTCCACCGCGAGATCGCGGCGGCGTGCCGCGAAGCCGGGCCGCCCGCCCGCGACCCCGCGCACTTCGACGGCGGCGGCCCCGAGTCCGAGACCCGGATCGGCTGACTCCCCGCTACTTCACGTCGAAGTCCACGCCCGCGAGGAACTCGTCGAACATGGCGCGCTCGGCGTCGTTCTCGACGCGGTCGAGCTCGAAGAGCCAGAGTGCGCCGTCGGCGACGACGACGGCGCGGATCCTGCCCCCGTCGCGGGTCCGGCTGACGACGCGGGACTCGCGGCCGTCCACTTTCCCCGCCTTCGCGTCGGCCGCGTCCACGCGGAACTCGGCGAGGAGCTTCGTCCAGTCGAGCACCGCGGGCGCGTCCATCACCTCGATCTCGATCTCGGCCTTCTTCCCGCTCGCCGACTTCCCGTCGAGTTCCATCACCCTCAACTGGATGCCCGGACGGCGGCTCGGGGGATCGAGCTCGAAACCCGCGGGGACGGGGAAGGAGATGCCGAGGAGGCGATTGCGCCAGACGCCCTTCTCGACCGACACGAGCGCCGGATCGTCCACGGCGATCTTGCGTCCGTCGCGGACGACCTCGATCACGTCGACATCGATGCCGCCGAGACCACCGAGCAACTGCACGAACTCGGCGCCGGCGCCTTCCTTCATCGTCATGCGCGTCATCGGAAGGTGCAGCGGATCGACGAAGCCGAGTCCGTTCGTGGCGTCGAGCGGGAACCACTCGCCTTCGATCCACACCTCGTTCCACGCGTGCCCGCCCCAGATGCCGTAGAGATACTCGACGCCCATCACGACGCGCGCCGGGATGCCCGCCGCGCGGCAGAGCGCGGCGAGCAGTACCGCGTGCTCGGTGCAGTCGCCCTCGCGCGACTTGCACACTTCGAGTGCCGAGGCGAACGCCACGTTCATGTTCTTCTTCGTGACGGACTCGCAGACCCAGCGCTCGAGCGCCTGCGCCGCCTTCCACGCGTTCGTCTCGGCGCCGACCGTCTCCTTCACGATCGCGACGATCTCCGGCGCGTCCGACTGGATCGTCGAACTCGGCGCGAGCGAGTCCGCGAGATCCGGCGCGGGCGACGCGATCGGGCGCTCACCCTGCATCTGCGCCGCAGGCGTGCGCCGCGCGGCATGGACGAGCAGCGTGCCGTCCTCGCGCTCGGTGACGCGGTGGCCGGCGTCGGCGAGTCCTGTGAGCGTCACGTCGGGGCGGCGCTTCGTGATGACGATCGTCGCCTCGTCGAGACGGCGCGCCACGGGGATGGGGCCGTCCTCCTGGATCAGCGTCTCCGCGAAGAGGTCCGGCGTCGGCCCCTTCGCCGCGCGCTCTGCCTTGGCCGCCTTCTCGTCGGCGACGCGATAGGTCTCGATCACGACCCCGGCCGCGTTCACGTACGTCTTGATCGTCTCGCCCTTCGCGTCGAGCCACGAGACCGGGCTCATGGGGATGGCTCCCCCGCCGACCATCGCGAGCTTCGTCTCGACGCGCGTCAGTTCGACCGTCGTGCCGTCCTCGAGCTTCACGGTCTCGGCGCCCTTCGAGGTCGACGTGGTGCGGACGACGGCCTGGAAGTCGGACATGTACGTCGTGAACTCGAGCGTCTTCCCGGTCGTGCCTGCGAGCGTCCGCGTCTGCCGCTCGGCGTGGACCGGCCCCGCGAGTCCCGCCGGAACGTCCTTCTCGACAGTCCGCGTCTTGCCCATCACCGTGGTCTCGATCGTGACCTTGCCGCCCGCGAACGTGAAGACGGAGCGACTCTCCTGCGCCGACATCTTCGATGTGGCGGCGATCCGCAGAAGCGTGCCGTCGGGCGTCTCCCACGTCTCCGTCGTGGCGACGATGTCCGAGGTCTGCCCCATGCGCTTCATGCTCATCACAGCGTGCGACGTCGACTCGACGCGCGGCGTCGGCTCGGCGACGGTCCGCGCCGTGGAGTGCACGTACCCCGCCGGAGCGCCGGCCATGTGGAGCCGGTCCCATGCCTCGGTGACTCCGTCCTCGCCGCGGGCCGCGGCTGAGGGGAGGAGCAGGAGCATCAGGGCGAGGCCGTGGGATGTGCGCATGGGCGGAGCATAGCCGCGCGGCGGCCTCGCGGGCCAGAGCGCGGCCCCACGGGGCGGGCCTCGCCGCCGGATTCGCCGCTGTAAGCAGGCGGCCGTTCACGTGTGCGTCATCTGCGAACGCGACCATCGCACCTGCGTCGAGCGACAGCAGTCCTCATGAGACGGCAGGCGGTCATCGGCGCGGACTGTCCGTCCCGGTCACCGGTCGAACGTGGGCCGCAGGCCGGGGTGGGACGGTCGCGGTTGCGTACGTCTCCATGGGCATCGGAACGGTTCCGGGCGGGCGGCGAACGCGTGGAACAGACGGGAGCGCAGATCATGAAGAAGCGATGGTTCTGGCTGTGTCCGGTCCTCGCGGGAGCGGCTTGGGCCGCAGCGACGGGGGGAGCGGCACAGGCCGCCAAGGCAACGGTTCCGCTGAAGTTCGCGAAGATCTACATCGAGTACAACGCAACGGCCAACGACCTGGGATTCCACATCTCCCTCGACGGCGAGGACTGGAAGAGCCTGAAGATCTACAACCCGTCGGGGCGCGAGGTGTTCAGGGTTGCGGGAAGCGGGCGAGGCTTCGGCCACTTCGGCATGACCGAACTGTTCTTCGAGGGCGCGGAGCCCGCGCTCACGGAGGTGCCGCGCGAGGAGCTCCTCGCGCTGTTCCCGCAGGGCCAGTACCGCTTCGTTGCGAAGGGGGTCGAAGGAGAGACGCAGGCGGGCACGGCGACGCTCACGCACGACGTCCCGGACGGCCCGGTCATCACGGCGCCCGCTCTCGATGCGATCGTGGATCCGAACAACCTCGTGATCAGGTGGAACCCCGTGACGACCCCGGCGGGAATCCAGATCGCCGGGTACCAGGTGATCGTGGAGAAGCCCGACAAGAGCCGGACCTACACCGTGAACCTCGGCCCGAGCGCCACGTTCCTGTCCGTGCCTCGCGAGTTCCTCGATCCGGCAACGGCGTACCTCTTCGAGGTGCTGTCGATCGAGGCCGGCGGGAACCAGACCCTCGCGGAGAGCGCCTTCTCGACGCAGTGACGACGAGGCACCTCGTGACGCAGCGCTCGCGACCGGACACCGAGGGCTGCATGAATGAACGCCCGGCGCCTCGCCGGGCGTTCATTCATACCTGAGCGCCTGGATCGGATCGAGACGGCTCGCGCGCCACGCGGGGAAGAGGCCCGAAAGCACGCCGACGGCGAGGGACACCGCGAACGCGAGGATCGCGCCGTCCCAGGTGAACGTGGCCTCCCAGCCCGTGTACCAGCGCAGCGCCGCGACGCCGCCGGCGCCGACGAGCACGCCGAGGAGTCCTCCCGCGGCGGCGAGGGTGACCGTCTCCGTGAGGAACTGGCTCATCACCGTGCGGCGCGTGGCGCCGATCGCCCGGCGGATGCCGATCTCGCGCGTCCGCTCGGTCACGGTCGCGAGCATGATGTTCGCTATGCCGATGCCGCCGACGAGGAGCGAGATGCCGGCGATGAGGAGCAGAGCCACGTTGAACACCTGCTGCGTGCGGCGCTTCTGCTCGAGGAGCTCGAGCGGCACGGTGATGCGGAAGTCCTTGTCCTCGTGGAAGCGCTCGAGGATCGCGCGCAGCATCCGCGCGACGGGCAGCACGTCCTCCTGGCGCTTCGCCTCGACGACGATCTGGTTCAGCTCCACGTTCGACGCCTCGAAGGAACCGCTGCGGCGCGAGACGGACATCGTGCCGATGCGCGCGAGCACGGTCTGGTACGGGACGTAGACCTCGTTCTCGCCGGCTTCGGGAGTCGCGAGCGCCTTGCGCATCGTCCCGCGGAACTCGGTGTCCTCCAGGAGGCCGACGACCTCGTAGAGCTGTTCGCCGATCAGCAGCGAATAGCCGAGCGGTTCGCCGTAGTAGCCGAGCGCCCGGAGCAGCGACGCGTGGCACACGCAGACGGGGCGCCGCGTGCGCTCGTCGTCCTCGGTCAGCGCGCGGCCCTTCGCGACGCGGAGCTTCGTCGCGCTGAAGTGCGCGGGCACGACGCCGAGGACGTCGACCTCCTCCTTGTGACTCTCGTACCACGCACGCTCGGTGTACTTGTGGACGGGAAGCACGCGCGCGACTCCGGGCACCGTCTGCTCGATCTGTGCCAGGTCCTTGAACGTGAGGCCGTACTTGATCACCCACTGACGCTGGTTGCCGGCCTTCTTGCTCTCGGGCGGCTTCACGCTGTCGAGGATGACGTTCGTGATGCCGAGCTGGTCGAACTCGCGCAGGAGCTGTTCCTCGGCGCCGTGGCCGAGTCCGAGCATCGTCACCACCGACGCCACACCGAACACCACGCCGAGTGCCGTGAGGAAACTGCGCAGCGGATAGCGCACG
>JANNHP010000127.1:0-56330 GCA_031404455.1 Planctomycetia bacterium
AGCAAGATGGCCTCGACCTGCGCGACGCCCAATCCGGTCAGGGTGCTCGCCGGGAGCAGGATCATCGGGCGCAGCCACCCGATCGCGCTCGGCACTGCCACCAGCCCCGAACGCAGCAGCCTCACCGGCCGCGTGACGTTCATGCGGTGCGCTAAATGCGTGAGCCGCTCCTGCCAATCCGCGAGCGGCACGTTCAGCCTCGAACAGCGAATCCGCGCCAGCCACCACCAGCCGCCGAGCAATCTCAGCGACAGCAGCGCGACCCCCACGCCCCACAGAACGACGAGCCACGTCAGGGCCGCCCGCGACAGTTGCTCTCCGGAGGTTCGAAGCCCGAGGCCCGGTGTGCGTAGGGATCGAGCCGCGCGGGCCGCTCTCGGGTCCGGCGAGAGCATGCGCGAGGCGGCGGAAGTCTGGGTGGCGCCCCGCATCGCCTGCTGCGCCGAGGCCACGGCATCGGACCGCGTCGGCGCGCTCGGCCCGGCCTGCTCCGCGCGGATCGTCGCGGCGCGCGTCAGGAACGTCGCGATCGGCGACGCCAGCAACACCACCAGCGCCACACACCCGGCGAGGTAACGTATCTGAGGCCGGCGGCGTGACCACAACGCATCGAGCATCGCGAGTGCGGCCGCGACCAGCGAGCCCTGCCAGACGAAATCGATCAGCGTCCATCCCAGGGTCTGGACGGTCGCGTCGTGGATCAAGAACTCGAAGGCATTCATGACTCGTCCTCTCCCGCTCGATCGAGCATGCGGCGGATCTCCCGCATCTCCTCGGGCGACGTGCGTCGCGTCGCGAGCGCCTGCTGGATGAGCTGAGTGGCGGAGCCACCGAAGGCGCGCTCCACCAGATCGGTCACCAGCTGACGCTGAGTCTGTTCGCGTTTCACGGCCGAGCGATAGACGTGGCTACGCGCGCTCTCGTCCCGGTCCACCAGCCCCTTGCCCGCCATGATCTGCAGCAGCTTGAGGACCGTGGTGTAGCCCATGGTGCGGGTCGCGGTGAGGTGCTGCTGGACATCGCGCACCGAACTGGGGCCGAGCGTCCACAGCACGCCGAGGATCTCGAGTTCCGCCTGAGTCGGGCGCGGAAGGGACTTCGTCTGCTTGGGTCTCATGGGCTCTCCTATCGACGCGGGCAGAATGTACGAAGACGTTCGTAGTGTCAACGAAAATTTTCGTAGGTCCTGGTGGACCGGAGGGTGGACCCACTATGTTCGGGTCCATGATCCGCATCGCGACCTTCAACGTACTGTTCGGGCACCGGGAGACCGGCCCCAACTCGTGGTCCGAACGGCGGCCCCTCTCCCAGGATGCGGAAGCCCGAGACGACGGCCTCGCGCGGGTAGCGGTCCTTCACGACCGCCGCGGCGAGGCAGTGGAAGCCCGTCTCTCCGTACGTCATCAGCCGGCGCACGCTGGGCATCACGAGCGGGAAGAGCGGCGAGAGCAGCGACTGCAGGTAGTCGCCGATCTCGAAGTCCTCCTGGCGCGGGCGGCCGACGACGGTCGCGGGGAAGATCGCGTCCTTGCGCCGGAACATCTTCGTGGCGCGGAACACCGGGAAGTCCTCGGCGAAGCTGTTGTAGCCGTAGTGGTCGCCGAACGGCCCCTCGCGGCGCCGCACGCCCGCGAGCACCTCGCCCTCTATGGCGAACTCGCACTCGGCGACGAGCGGGTGCGGCCCCTTCCCCGTCACGCGCGGCAGGCGCTCGCCGAGGACGAGACTCGCAAGCAGGATCTCGGGCACGTCCTCGGGCAGCGGCGCGATCGCCGCGAGGATCAGCGCCGGCGGCCCGCCGAGGAACACCGTGGCCGGGAGGTTCCGTCCCGCCTTCTCGGCCGCGTGGAAGTGGAAGCCGCCGCCCTTGCCGATCTGGAAGTGCATGCCCGCCTCGGCGGGGCCGTGGATCTGCATGCGGTACATGCCGAGGTTCGGCTTCCCGGACTCGGGACTTTCGGTGTGGACGAGCGGCAGCGTCAGGAAGGGGCCGCCGTCGGAGTGCCATCCGGTGAGGGCGGGGAGACGGTCGAGACGCGGTTCCTCGACGACCTCGCACACCGGCCCGTCGTCGACGCTCTTCGTGCCGACCTTCAACCCTTCGAGCGCGAGATCGCGGTAGCTCCACAGCTTCCCGAGCGTCGGCGGCACGATCTTCTCGGCCGCCTCCACGAGTCGTTCGACGAACTCCCGCGGCCGCGAGCCGAACGCAAGGTCCACGCGCGCCTTCGTGCCGAAGAGGTTCGTCACGACCGGGAACGCGGCGCCCGCCGGGTCGCGGAAGAGGAGTGCCGGTCCGCCGCGCGCGATCACGCGGCGGTGGATCTCCGGGATCTCGAGCCGCGGATCGGTGCGGACCGTGATCTCGGCGAGTTCGCCGCGCGCGCGCAGCAGGTCGAGGTACTGCCGGAGGTTCCGGATCGGCTTCACGCCGGGAGTGTAGGACGGCGGCCGGTCACTTCGGCCAGATGGCGACGGGCACGGTGAAGTCGAGCGGCGTGTTCGGCCATCTGAAGCGCGCGCGCGCGCGGCGGCAGTCGCCGTTCTGGACGACACCCTCGACGTGGACCGTGCCCGGGATCTCCCAGAGTTCGAGGCCCGCGGCCGACGCGGCGTTCATCGTCGCGAACCCGCCGAACCCGCTGCTCACGCAGTACGTCGCAAGCGCACCGCCGCCCGCGCCCGGCGCGCCGACCTCGGGCCGGACGTACATGCGCGTGTCGGCGCCGGTCACAGCGAGCTCGGTCAGCCGGTCTCCCTGCCGCCACATGACCGACGGTCTCGTGGGGCTCAGATTCATCGCCACATCGTCCCGCTCGAGCAGCGCCATGAAGTGCGTGCCGAGCACGTGCGGCAGTTCGCATCCGCCGAGCGGCCAGTCGACGTCGCCCTCCTCGCCGATCTGGAAGACGAATCGCTGCTTCGCCGCCGGGTTGACGGCGACGGCGGCGGTGACCGCCTCGTCCATCGTCGCGGCGGGAACGATCGCCTGACCGTTCGACGGGACGATCCTGCCGCCCGCGACACAGAGCCAGCCCCCGCGGCGCGTCGCAGCGAGCCTCGCCTGCTCCGGCACGTAGAGAAACCGGTAGGCGGCCAGATTCGACGCCCGTTCGCTCTCCGCGGTCGGCCCGGCGGCCGCGACTCCGGCGAATTCCGGCGGGACCGGCTGCGGCCTCGAACTGCTGCAGGCAGCAGCGAGAAACAGGGTCGCGAACGTGATCGGCATCAGCCGCATGGGGGGTCCTCCCGCAACCATCCTACCGGCCGTGTTTGCGGGACACGCCGCGCTTGGCCGATAATCCCCTCCGTGAGCGGTCAGATCGTCTGCGGCGTCTGCGGCACCGTGAATGTCGGTGTCTTCACGCGATGCATCGCGTGCGGGCAGGACCTCGGCAGGGCCGCGGGCGCCGAGCCCGACGAGCCGGCGCACGCGCGCGAAGACGAGGACATGCCCATCTCGCAGGAGCGCGAGGTCACGGGTCCCGTCTCCGTCCCGAAGCCGAAGTCGGGCGGCAGCAGGGCCCGTTCGAGCCAGGCGCGGCAGGCGGCGCTCGAGCTGGAATCGGCCTCCTTCCGGCAGACGATCGTCGAGATCCCCACCGGACCCGCCACCGCGGCGATCCGCGGCGAGAAGGCGGGAGAGAACGTCGTCAAGAAGGTGCGCGCCTCGCGCAGCATGGAGACGGGTCCCGCGGCGTCGACGCCCGAGCCGAAGTCCAAGGGACGGTACGTCGCGCGCCTGCTCCTGCCCGAGGGCGACCGTCGCAGCGTGGAGATCGCCGCGCGTCCGGTCGTGATCGGGTCGGGGCTCGACCAGCTCGGGCTCGCGGGAGACCCGAAGATCGGCTCCGCGGAGGCGCGGCTCTTCATCGAGGACGGCCGCCTCTTCGTCGAGCCCGCGCCCGACGCGCTGAACGTCTACCGCCGCATCGACCGCGAGGTGAAGCTGCGAGAGGGCGACGTCCTGCTCGTCGGCGACATCGCCGCCACCTTCACCGAGACGGTCATGCCGGGAGCCGTGGACGGGACGCGCCAGATCCTCGGCGGGAGCGCGAATGCGCCGTGCGGGCGGCTCGTGTTCCTTCGCCGCGACGGAACTCCCGGTCCCGTCCACGACCTCCCCGCCGGGAAAACGGTGCTCGGCCGCACCGACGGCCACCTGAACTTCCCCCACGACTCGCGCCTCTCGAGGCGTCACGCGCTGCTCTTCGCGTCCGACCAGGGCGTCACGCTGGAGGACATGGACAGCAGGAACGGCACGTACCTCCGCGTGCGCGAGAAGCACGAACTCCACGCCGAGGACGCCCTGCGCGTCGGCTCCGCCGGTCTGCAGATCCGCGCGAAGTAGCGATCTCGACCGCCGCCCTTGCGCCGCGCGCAGCGCCGCGCTAGAAACGATGCGCCGCCGGTCAAGGGGCACGACCGGCAGGGCGCGGACGGGAGGACGAACGACGATGCAGTCGCGGCCGTCTGGGTTCAGGGCGTTCTTGGTGCTCGCGGCGACAGGAGCCGGCGCCGCGGTCGTGTCGCTCTTGCCGGTGCCGCCTGCCGAGGCGATCGGACAGCCGCTGACGTCGTCCGAGGTCTCGCAACTCGTCTCGCGGTGCGTCGCGTACAGCAGGCGCGCGTCCGGACGGCCGGACCTCGCCATCGCCGTCGTCGATCCGGAGGGCAACTCGCTCGGCGTGTTCCGCATGAACGGGCTCGACGCCTCGGTCACCGACAACGCCGTAGCCGCGGCGCTCGCGAAGGCCGGCACGGGCTCGTACTTCTCGAGCGACGAGCAGACGTTCAGCACGCGCACCGCGGCCTTCATCATCCAGGACCACTTCCCGCCCGGCGTCCGCTTCATGCCGGGGGGTCCGCTCTACGGGGTGGAGTTCTCGTCCATCGCCACGAGCGACGTGAACCGCATCTTCTTCCCGCCGTTCCCAGCGCCGCGCGCACTCGGCGAGATCGAGACGCGCGTGCGCGGCGACCTCGGCGGGATCGGCATCTACAAGAACGGCAAGCGCGTGGGCGGCCTCGGCATCGACGACGGCGACACGGGCAGGCGCATCAGCATCCCCACACGGGTGTTCCCGGGTTCCGACTGCACCGACGACTACCGCCTGACGTTCCGCAACCAGGAGCGCGGCCGAGCGCTCGAGGAGATCGTCCTCGCGGCGGCTCGCGGTCGCCTCGCACCCCGGCCGATCCGCTCGGACAAGATCCTCGTCGGCGGGATCCGGCTCCCCTACACGCGCGGTTCGTCGCTCGACCCGGTGGACGCGCCTGCCGTGACCGGCGCCGACGGCACGTGGGACCCCGACTTCCCGCTGCGCGACGCGGCGCCGATCCCCTCACGGTTCGCCGACTTCACGCTCGACCCGCCGGCGGCTGCGCCGAACGGCGCGAAGAGCTTCGAGGGACAGGTCCCGCTCGCGTTCCCGATCCGCGACTCGACCGACGGCGGTCTCTCGGCCGCGGACGTCCAGCGCATCCTCTGGCAGGGCGCCCAGCGCGCGGACATCACGCGCGGGGCGATCCGGCGGCCGATCGGCGTCGCGATGCAGTGCTGGATCTCGGTGGTCGACACCAAGGGCGAGGTGCTCGGCGCCTTCCGGATGGCGAAGGACACGACGCTCTTCAGCTACGACGTGTCCGTTCAGAAGGCGCGCACGGCAATGTTCTTCTCCGACGGGAAGGCGGCCCTCTCGTGCCGCGCGGTCGGCCTCTTCTCGCAGGGCTTCTACCCGGCGGGCCAGCAGGGCGCGGGCCGCGGTCCGCTCTTCCAGTTGCAGGACGGCCTGACCGTCGCGCTGCTCGGCGGCGTGTTCGGCGACCTCGGCGCGTCGACGAGCGACCTCGCGAAGATCCGGAACGGGATCACGATCTTCCCCGGCGGCGTGCCGCTCTACCGCGACGGCGTGCTCATCGGCGGCGTGGGTGTGTCGGGAGACGGCGTCGACCAGGACGACATCGTCGCCGACTTCGCCTCGCGCCAGTACGGCGCGCCCGGTCCCATCCGCGCCGACGCCCTGAGCGGCGGCGAGCTGAAGGCCGCGTTCCGCCGCGCGCTCGCGCGGCTGGCCGACGCCGCGCCGCCGGATCCGGGGGTGTGCGACACGGTCCCGAACAAAGTGCTCTCGTTCTTCCACGCGCGCCTCAGAGACGCCAAGGTCACGCTCGATCGCACCGAACTCGAGGTCGAGACGTCGTACGTCAAGCACCCCCGACATCCGGGCCCGGTGACGATCCGTCGATGAGGAACGCCGACCGCCGCGCGCCCAAGCTCGTGCCCACTGTCGCGACCGTCCTCGTGACCGTGGCGATCTGCGGTTGCAAGGTGCAGCCCGTGGCCGACAACGCCATCGGTCCGCAGCAGGACCTCCGGGACGACGTCTCCGGCCGCGCTCCAGGCGGACCCGCCGAGAAGGCCGAGATCAAGTACCTGCCGCTCGGTTACGCGGCCGACGAGTCCGCGGCGCCGGGCGTGAAGCGTGCGGACCGTTACGAGGACGAGATCCCCGTGACCGACCGCTGGCGGATCGGGTTCCCCGCGTGGGAACGCGGGAGCAAGAGCGACTCTCCGTGGGACAAGGGCGCGCCGCTCGATCCGTACCACCAGAACTTCTGGAAGGGCGACTACCCGATCCCCGGCACGCAGAACTGGTTCGTGAACGCCGAGTTCCAGTCGATCACGAAGCTCGAGTCGAAGAAGCTGCCCGTCCCCTCGGGCGTGTTCACGCGCAGTTCCGGCAAGGACGAGTTCTTCGGCAACGGCCACATCCGCACCGCCGAGGAGGTGGGCATCGTCTCCCTCGACATCACGCACGGCGAGACGTCGTTCAAGCCCGTGGACTTCCGCGTGTTCGTGAAGGGCGCCTTCTCGGCCAACTGGGCCGAGGCGAACGAGAACACGGTGCTCTACGCCGACCCGATGAGGGGTGCGACGCGGACCGACCGCCACGGAGCGCTCCAGCAGGCGTTCGTCGAGACGACGCTCGCGTCGGTCAGCGACAGGTACGACGTCGTCCAGCTCCGCGCCGGCACGCAGAAGTTCAACTCGGACTTCCGCGGCTTCATCTTCGAGGACGAGGCGCCCGGCGTGCGTGTCTTCGGCAACCTCGACGACAACCGCTGGCAGTGGAACCTCGCGTGGTTCGACCGTCTGGAGAAGGACACGAACAGCGGACTCAACACCTTCGACACGATCGGCCAGCAGGTGCTCATTGCGAACCTCTACCGGCAGGACGCGCTGACCCTCGTCACTCCGCGGTGGAAGGAGACGACCTGGAACCAGGGCCTCACCTCGCAGCTCTCCTTCCACTACCTCAATTCCGATCCTTCGGTCCACTACGACGTGAACGACTTCCTCGTCCGCCCGCGTCTCATCGGGTCGCCCGAGCCGAACCAGGCCTCCGTGAGCTGGCTCGGCTGGTCGAACGACGGCCACATCGGGCGCGTCAACGTCAACGTCACGTCGTCCCTCTACGGCGCGTGGGGCGACCAGAGCTACGACGAGGTGGCCGGCCGCCGCCAGTCGGTCCGCGCGTCGCTCGCGGCGCTCGAGCTCTCGTACGACATCGACTGGATGCGCTTCCGGGTGCAGGGCCTCTGGCAGAGCGGCGACGACGACCCCGACGACGGCACCGCTGAGGGTTTCGACGGCATCTACGACAACGAGAACTTCGCGGGCGGCGAGTTCGGCTTCTGGAACCGCAACGCCATCGGGCTCTCGAGCACCGGCGTCGGTCTCGTGCAGGGCGGCAGCCTCTACAACACGCTGCGCAGCTCGAAGAACGAGGGGAGCCCGAGCTTCGTCAACCCCGGCCTCATCCTCCTCGGCGGCGGATGGGACGCGCAGCTCACGCCGCATCTCAAGCTCGTGACGAACGCGTCGTACCTGATGTTCGACAACACGTCGTCGCTCGAGTACGTGCTCGGCCAGGGCCGCATCGCCAAGGACATCGGCACCGACCTCTCCATCGGCGTCGTGTGGCGTCCGCTCCTGACCGAGAACGTCATCGTCAAGGCAGGCGTCTCGTCCCTCATTCCCGGCGAGGGCTTCCGCGACATCTACGGCGCGGCCACGCTCTACGCCGTTTTCTCCGAGTTGATCCTCACATGGTGAAACGAGCCGTCGTCCTCGCTCTCTCCTCGCTCGCCGTCGCAGCACTGGTCGCCGCGTGCGCGCAGGCGGTGCCGACGGATTCCGCCGCACCGCCTCCCGGCTCGGTCTGGAAGAGCCACGCCGCGAACGAGTCTCCCGCGGTGGAATCGCTCATGGCGCAGACGCAGGCGGCGGCGTTCGCGAAGAGCAAGGGCTGCCTCACCTGCCACCAGGGCATCGAGAAGGAGCACGCGTCCGCCACCGTCGCCATCGGCTGCGTGGACTGCCACGGCGGCGACGCCGACGCGACCGCGAAGGAGCGGGCGCACGTGCTCCCCGCCGATCCGTCGATCGACGACACGTACGTCATGGACTGGCTCGACCACTCCTTCGAGTACGTGCGCTTCGTCAACCCGGGCGACCTGCGCGTCGTCGACACGACCTGCGGCGTCTGCCACCCGAACGAGGCCTACGCGACCAAGAAGAGCATGATGGCGCACGGCGCGATGCTCTGGGGCGCCGCCCTCTACAACAACGGCAGCTTCCCCATCAAGCGCCCGCAGTTCGGCGAGGCGTACGACGCCTACGGCCGCGCGGTGCGCGTCCAGACCGTGCCGCCGCCGACCGACGCGGACATCAAGCGCGGCGTCGTCCCGTACATGGATCCGCTGCCCCGCTACAACGTCTCGCAGATGGGCAACGTCCTGCGCACGTTCGAGCGCGGGGGCAAGCGCCCGCTCGAGCTCGGCAACCCGGACAAGGACGAGGACCCGGGTCTTCCCGCGCGGCGCCTCTCGCACCGCGGCCTCGGCACGCTCTTGCGCACCGACCCGGTCTTCCTCGGCCTGCAGAAGACGCGGCTCCTCGATCCGCTCCTCTGGATGCCCGGCTCGAACGACCACCCAGGCGACTACCGCGCGAGCGGCTGCACGGCCTGCCACATGATCTACGCGAACGACCGCGATCCCGTCCACTCGGGGAGCTACGCGCAGTTCGGCAACCGCGGACGGTCGCGCTCCGGCGACCCGACGATCCCGAAGAACGAGGACGGCCACCCGATCAAGCACGAGCTGACACGCGCGATCCCGTCGTCCCAGTGCATCGTCTGCCACATGCACCCGGGCACGAACATGGTCACCACGTACTACGGCGACATCTGGTACGACAACGAGACCGACTCGAACCTTCTCTTCGACGGGAAGGACCGGACGGACGCGGAGCGTCACGACATCCAGCAGGCGAACCCCGAGGGCTCGGCGCTGCGCGGCAAGTGGAGCGATCCGGACTTCCTCGCGGAGGTCTCGACGCTGAACCCGCAGATGAAGAACGCCCAGCTCTCCGACTACCACGGGCACGGCTGGCTCTACCGAAAGGTCTACAAGAAGGACAGGAAGGGCAACCTCCTCGACGCCGACGACAAGATCGTGGCGGCGGACGACCCGAAGAAGTTCGAGAAGGCCGTGCATCTCGCGGACATCCACGCGGAGCGCGGCATGCACTGCGTCGACTGCCACTTCACGCAGGACGCCCACGGCGACGGCCGCCTCTACCAGGAGCCGCGCGCCGCGACCGAGATCATGTGCATCGACTGCCACGGCACGGCCGGGAAGAAGGCCACCCTCGTGACGAGCGGCAACGCGGGCGGCAACGACCTCGCCGAGTCGAGGACGCCGTTCGGCAAGCGCTTCTTCCGCCGCGGCGGCGTGCTCTACCAGCGCTCCCAGCTCGACAAGGACGTCGTCTGGGCCGTGCCCGAGATCGTGGACTCGATCGACCCCGTGAATGCAGGCAGGAAGTTCGGCGGCGAGGGCATCCGCGAGCGGCCCGTCTACAACGAGAAGGCGCGCTACGCGAAGACGATGCACAAGGACGGCGCGACGTGGGGCAAAGTCCCGGCGGACCACGCGGATCTCGCGCACGACCCGGGCAAGATGACGTGCCAGTCCTGCCACACCTCGTGGACGACCGCGTGCTTCGGCTGCCACCTGCCGATGTCGGCCAACAACCGCAAGGAGATCCGCCACTTCGAGGGCGGCGTCTCGCGCAACTGGACGCAGTACAACTACCAGGTGCTTCGCGACGACGCGTACATGCTGGGAATCGACGGCTCGGTCACCGGCAACAGGATCAGTCCCGTCCGCTCCGCGTGCGCGGTCCTCGTCGGCTCGCAGAACCAGAACCGCGAGTGGCTCTACTCGCAGCAGCAGACGATCAGCGCCGAAGGCTTCTCGGGCCAGGCGTTCTCGACGTACGTGCCGCACACCGTCCGCACGCGCGAGACCAAGCAGTGCACCGATTGCCACCTCTCGGAGTCGAACGACAACAACGCGTGGATGGCGCAACTCCTCCTCCACGGCACGAACTACGTCAATTTCATGGGCCGCTACGTGTACGTCGCCACCGGCGATGCGGGCTTCGAGGCCATCGCCGTGACCGAGCGCGAGGAGCCGCAGGCCGTGTACGGCTCGACGCTCCAGCGCGACGCCTTCCCCGATCGCCACAAGAAGTTCGTCGAGGGCGGACGCGCGCTCACCGAGGCGTACCACCACGGCGGCAAGGAGGCGCGCTCGCTCCAGCTCCGCGGCGAGTACTGCTACGTCGCCGAGGGCAAGGGCGGCCTCTACGTGTACGACGTGTCGAACGTCGACAACAAGGGCTTCAGCGAGCGGCTCACGACATCGCTCGTCTCGCCGCTCGGGCAGCGCTTCTACGTCAAGACGAAGGACGCGCGCGCCGTCGCGAGCCCGACGACGCTCGGCGTCGATCCGACGCGCCCGCAGCGACCCGAGAACGAGGAGCAGTCGATCCACCCGCTCTTCGCCTACCTCTACGTGGCCGACCGCGAGGAGGGCCTCGTCATGGTCCTCGCGGCGACGCTCCTCGACGGCGACCCGGCGAACAACTTCCTCGACCGGACAATGGTCTTCAACCCCGATCACGTCCTCGACGGCGCCGAGACCGTCACCGTCGCGGGCAACTACGTCTACATGGGGACGAAGAAGGGACTCGTCATCCTCGACCTTTCCAAGATCACCCTCGCCGACCCGACGCCGCGTGTCGTGAAGGTGATGCCCGAGCTCCAGGGCGTGACGAGCGTGCAGGTGCAGTTCCGCTACGCGTTCGTCACCACGGCGAAGGGGCTCGAAGTCGTCGACATCACCGACATCGACCGCGCCACGGTCATTCCGGGGGCGCTCGTCCCGCTGAAAGAAGCGCACGACGTCTACGTGGCCCGCACGTACGCGTACGTCTCGGCCGGCGAGCAGGGCCTCGTGATCGTGGACGTGGAGAATCCCGAGAAACCGAAGATCGACCAGACGTTCGACGCCGGCGGCGCGATGAACGACACGCGATGCTGCCGCGTCGCGATGACGAACGCGTCGCTCTTCGCCTACGTCGCCGACGGGAAGAACGGCCTGCGCGTCGTCCAGCTCACGTCGCCCGAGACCGTCCCGCAGTTCAACGGCTTCAGCCCGCGCGTCAAGCCCGAGCTGATCGCCACGTATCCCACGCACGCCCCCGCGCTGTCGCTCAGCAAGGCGCTCGACCGCGACCGCGCCGTCGACGAGAGCGGCAACCAGCTCTCCGTGTTCGGCAGGATCGGCGCGCGCCCGTTCAACCTCGAGGAACAGCGCCGCTTCTACGTGCGGGACGGAAAGCTCTTCCGCGTCACGGACGCGCCGAAGAACAGGCCGCTCGGCGGGAAGTAGCGCGGGCGTTCAGCGCTCGAAGTGGATGTCGTCGTCGGTGCCGGGCTCTAGGTCCGGACCGATGCTGAAGAGCTGGAACGAGTCCCCACGGAACCATCCGTCCTTCGTGCGGAGCGGCATCACGCGGATGCGAGTCCCGCCGCGGAGGACGACGAGCGCCCCGCCGTCCGAGAACGCCTCGTACGACGCCGCGTCGAAGTAGACGAGCGGGTTCCCGAAAGTATCCACGTACTCGCGGCCGCGCAGGTCGGAGCCCTCGTCTCCGTCGGTGTCGGCGACGGACGCGCCGTCGACTGCGGTGCCGGCGACGATCAGCGCGACGCGGAGCGTCTCGATGCCGGCGTTCGCGTCGTCGGGTCCGCACTCGACGTGCGGCGGCGCGGGCATCACAGAGACGCAGCGGCCGATGTAATCGACCATCGGCGCCTTCGCCTGGGCCAGGGTTCTCGGCATCACCGCGCGCAGCGCGAGCGCGAACGCGCCGATGAGGAAGACCGCCGTCATCCCGATGGTCAGCAGCACGTGTCGCGCGCCGCCTTCGAAGACGGACGGCGTTCGGACCGGCACATCGCCAAGTTTTCGAATCGCGCTCACCGACACGGCACGGGTGGCAACGTGAGCAGCGGTCGCGACGTACATGGCGAGGAGTGAGAACTCCCCCGTCCACGACGGTCCCTCGAGCGGATCGTCCGCAGAGTCGAGCGCCCAACCCAGAGCCGCACCGAGGCAGGCCGCACCAGCAACGGCCCGAAACGGACGGTCCGTCTGGGCGCAGACGAGCGAGAACGCGCGCGGCGCCGGGGTGGTGACGATGAAGGCCGGACAGGGAGACGACGAGCGCGACGAACGCCGTCAGCCCGAGGAGCGGCAGCACGCCCCAGAGCGCGTTCCGCTGGCAACGGATGACGTAGCCGTCGAGCGTCAACTCCACCCCCGCGCGCGGCGCGATCGCCGCCGGGCCGGAGCGTAACGCCCCTCGCGGAGCGCGGCCACCGCCCGCGCCCCGCGCGTCGCTCGAGGCCGGGATCGCTCGAGCCCGGGACGGTCCTGACTTTCGATACTTCCGAGCCTGGAAGGCACTCGCCGGCCGCGCCGAACGGGTGCGAAAGTCAGGACCGTCCCTGGCGCACGATCCCGGCGCCCGACGTGTTCCTCGCGCCATCGGACTCCGCGCCCGCGCCACGCCCCGATGGCTACGTGAAGTTCCGCGCCTCGCGGAACTTCACCGGTGGAACCGCTCCCGCACGTGGCACTTCACGCACGAGTCCTCGTCGAACGCGGGCCAGGCGACGTCGAGCACGCGCGTGGCGCGGTCGGCGTGCTCCTCTCGATGGCACCCGGCGCACTCGCTCTTCGCGTGGCCGGCGCTCGCGTGGTCGAACGGGCCGATCGCGGCGGCCGACTTCTTCAGCGCCTTCTCGGGGTTGAAGATGCCGGGTTCGTTGAACCGGAACTCGAGGCGTCCGTTGATCTCCCGGTTCTTGCCGGGCGCGCGGTCCACGTGGCAGAGGACGCACTTGCCCTCGCCCACGCTCTCGTGGCCGGTGTGGCACGCCTTGCAGTCCTTCGCGCCCTCGCGGAAGCCCATCGGCGCCTCGCCCGCCGCGGGCGTGTGGCACGAGAGACATCCCTTCGACAGCGTGTCGAGCGACGCGTAGCGCAGCGCACTCCGCGTGAGCGACGCCGAGTCGAGCGTGTGGACCTTGTGGAACATGTCGCCGACGCGGCGCGTGGCGCCCTCCTTCACCGGGACGGGCGTCGGCTCGGAGTCCACGTGGCACGTCGCGCAGACGGCCGTGTTCACGAGCCTCGTGCCGGCGAGGGACGACGAACCCGCGACGTCCTCGTGGCACGCTTTGCAGTCCGCGGCGAGTGCCCGCTCGGCGCCGGGCGACGGCGAGACCGTGCGCAGGTGATGGTCGTGGCGGAAGACCTTCTCGCCGATCGGCGTGCGCTTGCCGGCCGACGACTTCTCGAGGACGTGGCACGCGAGGCACTCGTCCTTCTTGAAGTCGTGGTTCCGCGGCTTCAGGACCCACTTCGATTCGGTCGCGGGCAGTTCGACCGTCCTCAGGTCGGCCGTGATCTTCGACGGGCTCTCGGCCTTCGCGTGGCACGCATAGCACGCGGCGCCTTCCTGGTCGCGGCCGTGAATGGCGACGCGCCAGTCGGCGTGGCACTCGAGGCACTTGTCGTAGGCGACGACCTCGAACTCGGCCGTCGCGATCACCGGGTTCACCGCGCCCTTCGCGAGCGGCTTGTGGCAGTCGGCGCAGGCGACGGGCACCTGTCCCTTCTGCGGCGGGCCGCCGGGCACGCCCGCGATGCCCCCCGTCCGCGCCACGCGGTGGTCGGCGTGCGAGAATCCGTCGATGAGGAGATGGCGCGCGAACGGCGCGCCGCGCTCGTCGCGGAGGCGCGTCTTCGCGATCGCAACGACCTCGCCGGGAACGTCGCCCGACGGGTACGCAACCGTCAGCTCCTCGTGGCAGCCCGCGCAGGTCCGCGGCCAACCCATCGACGTCTTCCCCATCGGCGGCATGATGTCGGCATCCGCCCCGACGTGCTCCGCGTGGCACTCGTTGCACCTGAGCCCGGCGTTCAGCGCGTACGGGTGCGTCGCCGGCGCGTCGAAGCCCTTGTGGCACTCCGCGCACTTCGCGTTGTAGTCCGACGAGAGCGGCGCGTGGCACGCGGCGCAGTCCTTCGGGCCGTCCCTGGCGCCGATCGCGTGGGCGTGATGGAGTTCGCCGCGCGTCATCGCCTCGGTGTCCTTCACGAACGGGAACGCCGCGAGGAGGAGGACGCCCGCCACCCCTGCGATCCAGTTCGCGCGGCGCAGATACGGCGTCTTGCCCCACCGGTGCTCCTGCGGCCCCGGATCGACGAGTGCGAACGGCCTCGAAGGCTTCGTCTTCATCACGATGCCGTCGACGACCTGCGGCAGGTACTGCTCGTTCGTCGTGAGCGTGCACTCGGCCTTCGCGGCGTCGATCGCGCACTCGACGAGCGAGTGGCCGACCTGCACCGTCGCGCCCGAGCGCAGCGATCCGCGGCCGTCCACGGGGTGGCCGTCCACGAACACGCCGGAGAGCTTGCCCTTCACCTCGAGTGCGAGATGCGCTCCGTCGAAGTGGAAGACGATCTCTTCCTGCGACACGAGACGGTCCGCGACGAACACGTCGGCCAAGGGGCGCGATCCGAGCACGACCTCGCCGCGGTCCACGATCCTGTCGGGCTTGTCCCGGTTGGCGCGGCCGCGCAGCTTGAACTTCAGGATGAAGCGGCTCATTGCAGCAGTACCGACGGGTCGATGCGTTCGATCGCGCCGCACGGACAGTTGTAGATGCACGCCATGTCGCCGCGGCCCGCGCAGAGGTCGCACTTCACGGCCATGCGCAGGCGCTTCTTGCCGCCGTCGTCGGCGGGCTTCGCCGGCTCTTTCGTCGCGGCCTTCGCGGTGACGAGGTTCGAGAAGAACGGCAGCTTGCCGAGGAAGGTCGAGATCGGGCTCGCCTTCACCTCGAGCGTGCCGTCGCCCACGAGCGACTGCATGTGGATCGTGCCGTACGGGCACGCCGGCTCGCAGAGGGCGCACCCGGTGCAGGCCTCGGGGTCGATGTTCACGCGTCCGCGGCGGTCGCGGCGGATCGCGCCGAACTTGCACGCGAGCATGCAGTCCGGGACGCGGCAGTTGTAGCAACTGGACGTGAGCAGGAGGTCGCCGTACTGGATGCCGCGCTTGCCGATGCGCGGGATGCGGTCCTCGTGCGCCTCGATGCATCCTTCGACGCACATGTTGCAGCGCGTGCACTTCGACATGTCGATGACGAGCGCCTCGCCCGCCTTCACCACCTCGTGCTCGGTCCCGATCTCGCGGGCGCGTATCCGCGCCTCCGACTCGTCGCCCGCGAGGAAGTCGTCGGCGTGGATCTTCCGGACGCGGTCGAGCACCGTCGCCTTCACCTCGGGGAACTGGTCGAGGAGCGAGAGGAACGGAGCCTTCGCGATCTTGACCATGTCCATGCGATCCACGGCGGCGACCGTCGAGCCGCGCGGCTTGTCCTCGAGCAGCGCCACCTCGCCGAAGAACGAGTTCTCGCAGAGCCACGCGAGGATCTCTTCCCCGCGCGTGACCTTGGCGTGGCCGGTGCGGATGAGGAAGAAGGCGTCGCCCGGATCGCCCTCCTTCACGATCGTCTCGCCCTTCTCGACGACGACGAGCTCCGCCACCTCGGAGATCCGCTTCAGCACCGACTCCTTGATGCCGCGGAAGATCGACACGGTGGAGAGGTGGTTCGCGAGGGCGCGCTCCCGATAGGCGACGTCGATCATCTTCTTGAAGCCGGCGCTCTTCTTGTCGCCGTAGATCTTGATGAACGTGTGGCGCGGCACCGAGAGCACGACGGCGTCGGACTCCGCGATCACCGTGGCGGCGCGCGGCGCGTTCGACATGCAGCTCATCTCGCCGAACCACGAGTTCACGGGCAGCGAGGCGAGGTACTTCTGCGCGTCGCCCGCCTGCTTGTAGACGCCGACCATGCCCTGCAGCACGACGTAGAAGTCGGCGGTGTACTCGCCCTCCTTGCAGATGACGGCCTTCGGCGAGAGCACGCGGAACTCGCCCTCCTCGACGACGGACTTCCGCAGCGCGGGGCTGACCTCCTTGAAGATCGGGACCTGCGCGATGAGGAAGTCGGGCGAGTCCGGATCGACGGGCTCGGGCGGCGGCGCTGCCGCCGCGGGCTTCGCTGCCGCGCCGGGCACGGGGGGAACGCCGGGAGACTTCGGCGCGGCAGGCCCGCCCGGCGGTTTCGGCGCGGGAGGACCCGGCGGCTTCGGCGCCGCGGGCGCTCCGGGCGGCGACGGCGGTCGCGGCGCGGACGGAGGTGTCGGTCCCGCAGTAGGAGGCTTCGGCGCCCCTGGTGGTTTCGGAGCTCCGGGCGGCTTCGGCGGCGACGGCGCCGCCGGAGGTGCCGGAGTCGCAGCGGCGGAAGGAACCTCGGCCGGAGCGACGGGCGGCTTCGGAGCGACGGGCGGCTTCGGTGCGCCAGAAGGCATCGGGGGTCCCGGCGGCCTCGGCGGTCCGGGAGGCTTCGGGGCAGACGGAGGCTTCGGCGCGGACGGCGCTGCGGGAGCTGCGGCCGCGGGCGGTTGCGGCGCTCCGGGAGGCTTCGGCGGCGACGGCGCGGCGGACGGAGGTTTCGGTGGCGACGGCGGTTTCGGCGGCGCGGGCGGCCTGGGCGCGGAGAGCGGTGCGGGAGGAACGGTTGCGGCCGGCGCGGCGGGCGCAGAGGGCGCGGGCGGAACGACGATCGGACCCACCGCAATGGTGCGGTCCTCCGGCACGACGACCTCGTGCGTGTGGTCGCCCGAGGACTGGCCCTCGTCCGAGAGCGGCGGCGCGACGGGCAGCTCGTCGTCCGCGTGCTTCGGGCGGGTCTTGTCGTTCTCGTCGGAGGGGGTCATGTCAGTACCACAGCACTGCCCAGACGTGCAGTGCGATGACGAAGAAGAGCGCCACGGACACCGGCACGTGGACCCAGCGCCAGAGACGCAGCCAGAAGTCGTAGCCGCGCGCGAGGGCAGTGTTCCACAGGAGGTTGTCGCGCGCGCCCGCCATCACGAGGAGATCGCGCGCGAGTTCCGCGTTCTGCGGGTCCGTCGTGGCGATGCGGCCCATGATCGCGGTCGCGCGCTCCGCGAGGTCGCGCGGCGACTTCGCGGGGACGAGGAGCGGCGCGAACTCCGCGCGCAGCTTCTCGTCGAGCGTGGCGATCACGCCCTCGATGCAGCTCTGGTGACTCTCGCGCGCGACACCCGCTTCCTCGTACGGGATGCCCACGTCCGCCTTCGCGAGCCGCGGGGGGATGACGCGGTAGAGCACGGCGCCGGCCACGCCGGTGACGAGCACGACCATCGAGAGGACGAAGAGAGCCCAGCCGATCGGGTGCCTGAGCACGAAGTCCGCGTGCAGCAGCACGCCGGCGCAAGCGACGGTGCCGACGCCCATGTGCATCTCGAGCCACGCCTCGAGCCGCCCGAACGGCTCCTTCTTCTTCAGTTCGACGAACTTCACCGCGCGGCCGGCGACCTCGATCGTCCGCAGTTCCGCCCGCTGGACCCTCTGCGTCGCGTAGCGGACGAGGATCTCGTCGGCGGCCGCCTGGATCTCGGCGTCGTTCCCGAAGGCGCCCTTCCTGATCTTCGTGTTGAGGTCCTGGATCGACGCCCAGCTCGCATCGCCCGCGCCCGCGCCGGACCTTCCGAAGCGGCGGAAGTACTCGAGCTTGATCGACCACTTGCGCACGACGAAGAGCATCGTCGCGACGAAGAGCGCGAGGAGGACGTTGCCGGACCAGAGGTACCACGTGCGCTCCGCGCCGGGCGTCCCGCGGGCCGGGAGCGCGACGAACGCCCACGCGGCGCCCGCGACCACGCCCGTGCCGAGCAGCCAGAGCCACGTCCCCTTGCGCCCCATGAAGCGCACGACGAACCGCCGGTTGAGGAGCGCCGGACCCTCGGACGGGATCGACTGGCTGGTCATCGGCCCGAGAGGCTCCGCAGGTACCCGCGCGGTTCGTTGCGGTGGCACGTGGCGCAGGTGCGTCCTCGCGCGTCGACGCCCGCCTTCGCGATCGCCGGGTCGTTGAACCACTCCTTCGCGAACTTCGGGTCGTCGTGGATCGACAGACGGACCGACGCCTTCGTGATGCGCTCCTCGTACGGCGCGTCCGCCGCGCCGTCGCGCACGTGGCACGCCGCGCAGTCGCCGCCCTTGTCGTGGTGCTGCACCCCCGCGCCGAGCTCGAGGTGCGATCGCGCGATCGTCTCCCGCGGCGGCGACTCCACGCGGCCGTTCGCGTCGCCGCGGACCTTGTCGTGGCAGAAGAGGCACTTCGTCGAGTCGCCCTGCGAGATCTTCGGTCCGGTGCGCGCGACCTTCGCGGCGTCGCCCTCGTGCGCGTGGCACTTCGAGCAGTCGAGGACGTCGGCGGGCGTCGTGTACCCGAACTTCCCGCCCGCCGAGTGGCACTGCGTGCACGCCATGCCCTTCCCGTCCGCGGTGAGGGAGGCGGCGCGCACGTGGCCGCCGTGGTCGAACTGCACCGCCTTGCGCGCGACGAGCGGCGTCGAGAGTCCGAGCTCCGCCGCGGTCGCGCCCGCGTGGCAGTCGAGGCAGCCGCGCGCCGACGCGGCGGCGCCCGTCGGGACCGGAGCGCGTTCGATGTGCGCGTCGAAGCGTGCGAGGTCCTCGCTGCGGCGCGACGTCGCCGACGTCGTGTGGCAGACGAGGCAGCTCTCGGTCGTCGGGTTCGCGGGGAGGTGCGGGTCGTGCGCGAACGGACGTCCCGTGAGGCGCGAGGTGAGAGCGTCGCCTCCGGCGATGTGGCAGTCCGAGCAGGCCTTCGCTTCGCCGCCGACCGCTTGCGTCGGATCGGCGAGACGTGCGCCCGCCGCGGCGACGCCCGGGTGACGGTGCAGGGAGAACTTCGAATCGCCGACGGTCGCGCGCGACACCTCCGCCTTCGCGATCGCGAGCTTGCCCTTCTCGTCCACGCCGCCGTCGTGGCACTTGAAGCACGCCCACTGGCCGATGCCGTGGTCCTTCACGGCCCACGACGGCTTCTCCGGCGCCCACCCGTCGTGACCGTGGCAGGCGTCGCACGCCGCGTAGTCGACGAGTTGTTCGCGGCCGACGGGCTCCGGCGACGCGACACGCTTCGGGAAGAGCGTGCGTCCGTGCTCGTCGCTCTCGGGGTAGTGGCAGGTCGCGCACTTCATGCGCGTGAACTCGCCGAGGTGCTTCGAGTGCGGGAACTTGTCGAAGTCGATGCGCGTGATGGTCGTCGCCTTCGCGGCGACCGCGACGAGCGGCTTGCCGGCCGCGTCGACGTGGCATCCGGCGCACTTCCCCGCCGTGGCGCCCGCGGGGTCGTAGTCCCAGATCGTCTTGCTGGCTCTCACCGCGTCGTGGCACGCCATGCAGTCGGCCGAGGCACCGCCGTGGTCCGCATGGAGGAACGCGCGCGCCGTCGTCGCCGGCCGCGCGCCCGGGCGGTACTTCACGGGCTCGATCGACGCGTCCTTCATGTGGCACTTCGCGCACGCGAGTCCGTCGCCCGTGCGCTCGTCCTGCTTCACGACGCCGCCCGCGGGCTCGTGCGCCGCGTGGCAGTCGGCGCACGTCTTCTCGCTCGCCCTGGTTCCCGGCCGCGACTTCGGCCCGAGCCCCGAGGTCGGCACCGAGTACTCGATCCAGTCGCCGTCCACGCGCGGCGCGTGGCACGAGAAGCAGGCGACGTCCGGGAGCCGCGCGCCGTCCTTCGCGAACAGGTGCTCCTTGTGCTGGAACGCCGGACGGGTGTAGGCGCCCGTCATCTTCTTCTCGAGGTGCGTCGCGTCCACGTGGCACGCGTCGCAGCCCGCGAAGTGCGCCTCGCGCTCGCCCTTCGAGTAGTCGTGGCACGCGCGGCAGTCGGCGTCCGAGCCGCCGCCCGCTGCCGAGATCGTGGCCGTGGAGAGGTGCGGCCGGTGCGGGAAGCTGAACGGCCCCGACCCGGACGACGGCAGCGCGACGGCGAACGCGACCGCGAGCGCCACGGCGCCGATCGCGATCCGCCGGACGCCCGCCGTCGTCACCTCTTCAGCAGGAAGAACGCCGCGACGGCGGCGATACCAAGGGTCACGACGACGATCCCGACGACCTTCGAGAGGCTCGTCCCCCCCTTCGCCGCGAGCGGCGCGAGCGTGCCGATGATCTGCCGCTGGCGGTAGATCTCCGACCACTCCTTGGGCCCCATGATCCCGCGCTCGACGAAGAGCTGGCCGAGCGACGCGCCCGACTTCCTGTGCTCGGCGAGGACCTCGCGCGCCTGCTGCTGGGTCGCCTTGCCGAGACGCGCCGCGTGGTCGCAGAGCGCCTCGGCGTAGACGTCCTGCGAGCCGCCCGACCCGGACTCCGCCGACTTCGCGACGAAGAGGCAGTCCACGGTGCCGAAGGTGATGGCCTGGTCGCCCGAGACGGGCGTCGCCACGACGAGCGGGTTGCCGTCCACGAACGTGCCGTTGCTGGACTTCATGTCCTCGACGACGAAGCGCCCGTTCTCGAAGCGGATCTTCGCGTGCCGCGACGAGATCGACTGGTGCGGCACGACGATCTGCGCCTGCTTCGCGTCGCGCCCGATCACGACCTCCATCTCATCGATCGCGACGACGCGCTTGTCGTGCTCGGCGGCGATCACGAGCTTCGGCTGCGCCGCCTTGAAGCGCGCCACGTTGACGAGGATGCTCTGCATCGCCCCGCCGCCGATCGCGACCGTCTTCTCCGTCGACGCGAAGCCCGGCGCCGACGACTCGCGCGCCGTGTCGAGGATCTCGATGATCGCGGGCCCCACCTTCAGCTTCTGTCCGGGAACGAGCGGCGTCTCCACGTTCGCCGCGAGCTTCGGGCCGCCGTCGATCGAGCTTCCGTTGGTCGAACCTAGATCGGCCACCATCACCCGGTCGCCGTCGGGGCGCACGCGCAGGTGTTTCGAGGACACCTCGGTGTCGGCGATGACGATGTCCGCGGGCGGCTTGCGCCCGATCGTCAGGTCGCGGTCAAGGTCACGCTCCTCCTGGACCGCTCCTCGCAACGTGACCCGCAGCTTCTGCATCGCGATCATTGTGGGCAGGTGCGGCGAGAAGCGGCAAGGCGAAAAGCGAAACGATGTCGGCGTCGGCGTATCCTGCCGCGCGAGTGGGCAAGGCCAAGCTGACCCTGACGGGAGTCGGACCCGAGCCGACGGTGCTCGATCTCGCGGGCGAAGCCATCGTCGGGCGGTCGATCAAGGCCCAGATCCAGATCGACGGCGACCTCGTCTCGCGCCAGCACGCGCGGTTCTACGAAGAGGACGGCCGCTGGTACGTCGAGGACCTCGCGAGCAGGAACGGGACCCTGCTGAACGGCGAGAAGGTGAAGACGGCGCTGCTCAAGTCCGGCGACGTCGTGATGATCGGCTACGGGCGGATCGTGTTCGAGGAGGAGCACCGGGAGAGCAGCTCCTTCGACGTGAGCATCGTGGAGGGGCCCGTCGTCGATTCGCGCTCGTCGGTGGTCGTCGCCGACGACGAGCCCGACTCGCACAGCGCCACGATGGCCCTCTCGTACAAGGACCTCGTGATGGTCAACCAGCGCATCAGCACGATCGTGCGCGTCGGCCACCGCATCGCGAACCTCCTCGACCGGAACGAGCTCCTGCGCGAGGTGATGGAGACCTTCTTCGAGCTCTACCCGCAGGCCGACCGCGGCTGCGTCGTGCTGAAGGACTCGAACGACGTCTTCCGGCTCGCGACGACCTACCAGCGCCAGGGACTCGCCGCGACGACGTCGGTCGTGAACATCTCCACGTCGCTGATCGAACTCGTGCGCCGCGAGAAGAAGGCCGTGCTCTCCGCCGACACGCTCCACGACAAGCGGTTCGAGGGCCGCGACTCGATCGTAGGGCAGGCGAGCCGGTCGATCATGGTGGCGCCGCTGCAGCGCAACGACGAGTTCTTCGGCGTGATCTACCTCGACACGGAGACGCTCGCGCGGCCCTTCAACTCGGACGACCTCAACCTGCTCCAGGGCGTCGCGGGTCCGGTGTCGATCGCTCTGAAGAACGCGGAGCTCGTGACGAGCATCGAGAACGAGGCGCGGATGCGCACCAGCCTCTCGCGCTACCTCTCGCCCGACGTCGTGCAGCAGATCGAGGCGGGGACCTTGAAGCCCAACCTCGGCGGCGACCAGGCCGAGGGCACCGTGATGTTCAGCGACATCGTGGGCTTCACCGCGATGGCGGAGCGCCTCGCGCCGACGGCCGTCGTCGAGCGGCTGAACAGCTACTTCACTCAGATGCTCGAAGCGATCTTCGGCTGGGGCGGGACGGTCGACAAGTTCGGCGGCGATGCGATCCTCGCCGTCTGGGGCGCGCCGCTGCCCTCCGCGGAGCACGGCATCGGCGCGGTCGGCGGATCGCTCGAGATGCACGCGCGGCTCTTCCAGCTCAACCTCGCGCTCGAGGAAGCGGGCGACACGCGCATCCGCATGGCGCTCGGCCTGAACTCGGGCCGCTTCGTCGCGGGCAACATCGGCGGCGCCGAGCGCATGGAGTGGACCGTGATCGGCGACGCCGTGAACCTCGCCCAGCGTGTCGAGGCCCAGGGCTTCCCCGGTTGCGTTCTCGTGTCGGAGTCGACGTTCACCCAGATCCCGGCGGCCGGCGCGTACGGGTTCGCGCCCGTCCACGTGAAGAACCGCAAGGAGCCGGTGAAGATCTACTCCGTGCGCGTCGCGAAGACGCCGCGCGGCGGGATCGCGGCGATCCCGGGTTCCTTGAAGCTCTCCACGGGCTCCGTGGACGCGCTGATCGTCCGCGCGTCCCAGACGAAGGAAGGCCGGCAGAAGGCGACGATCTACTTCGCCGGCACGTCGGCGATGGGCGAGGTCGTGGAGTTCACCGCGGCGATGCCCGAGAGCCCCGCCGCGGTGACGCTGCGCGGCAAGGTCGTGTCCGGGAGCCCGCTGCTCGAGTGCCGCACCGGACGGAGCGCCGACGTCGAGGTGGAGACGTCGTCCCCCGAGATGGCGCGCCTGCTCGCGATGGGCGGCGCGGTCGACGCCCCCGTGGCCCTCGAGAAGATCGAGAGATAGGCGGAACCGATGCGGATACGCGTGCTCGGATGCAGCGGCGGCAGCGCGCCCGGACGGGAACCGTCCTGCTACCTGCTCGAGCGCGGCGTCGCTGTCGATGCCGGCGCCCTCGCGTCCGCGCTCACGATCGACGAGCAGAACGAGATCGGGCACGTGTTCCTCACGCACGCCCACTGGGATCACTGCCGCGACCTGCCGCTGCACGTCATCAATCGCCGGCCCGAGGCGCCGACGCTGCGCGTCCACTCGATCGAGGAGACGATCCGGTCGCTGCGCACCCACCTCATGAACGACGACGTCTGGTTCCGCGCGTTCGACCTCCCCTCGGCGGACACGCCGTTCGTCTCGGCGGAGCCGATCGCGCACGGTCAGACCGTCGAGGTCGAGGGCTACCGCGTCACCGCGATGTCGGTGCCCCACACCGTGCCCGCGGTGAGCTACCACATCGACGACGGGCACGTGTCGGTCGTCATCTCCGCGGACACCGGCGGCGGCGGCGTCTTCCGCGCGGTCCCGGAAGGTGCCAGCCCGCTGAAGGCCGTGTTCCTCGAGGCCTCGTTCCCGAACCACATGAAGGACTTCGCGGTGATGACCGGCCACCTGACGCCGGAGATGCTCGCCGAGGAGTGCGCGGGGCTCGCCGACGACGTGGCGGTGCTCGTCACCCACATGAAGCCCGGGTTCGAGACCGTGCTCATGCAGGAGATCGCCGACATCGGCCGCCACGGCGTCCGGCCGTGCCGGGACGGCGACGTGTTCGACTTCTGAACGGCCGTCCCGGAGCAGGAGGTCGGCCACGTCGTCTCGGAGTCCTGAACTCGCGCGCAGGACGCCGCCGCGGATAGCATCCCGCGCCCGTCCACCCCACACGTCGAGGAGTGCGCCATGCTGCTGACCGATCGCGTCCGCGAGATCCTCTCCTGGTACCCCTCGGACAGCCCGGGCACGAAAGCCTCGCTCGCGCGCTTCCTCATGACGGGCCGCCTCGCGGGCACCGGGAAGCTCGTGATCCTGCCCGTGGACCAGGGCTTCGAGCACGGTCCCGACCGGAGCTTCGCGCCGAACCCGGCGGGCTACGACCCGAGCTACCACCCCGACCTCGCCGTCGAGGCCGGGTGCAACGGGTATGCGGCGCCGCTCGGGATGATCGAGGCCGCGGCCGATCGCCATCCCGGCACGCTGCCGCTCATCCTGAAGGCGAACAACTCCGACTCGCTCGGCGGACCGTCGGACGCCTGGTCGGCGGTGACGGCGTCGGTCGACGAGGCGCTGCGCCTCGGCTGCAGCGGGATCGGTTTCACCATCTACCCCGGCTCGGACCACAGGAACGACATGTACGGCGAGATCCGCGCGATGACGGAGGAGGCGAAGGCGAAAGGCCTCGCGGTCGTCGTCTGGAGCTACCCGCGCGGCCACGGGATCGACAAGGCGGGCGAGACCGCCATCGACGTCGTCGCGTACGCGGCGCACATCGCGGCCCTGCTCGGCGCTCACATCATCAAGGTGAAGCCGCCGACGGAGCACGTCGCGGTGGACGCGGCGAAGAAGGCTCTCGAGAAGGCGGGCGTGCCCCTGAAGACGCTCGCCGACCGCATCCGCCACGTCGTCCGCAGCTCGTTCGGCGGCCGCCGGATCGTCATCTTCTCGGGCGGCGAGGCGAAGGAGACGCCGAAGATCCTCGACGAGATCCGCGGCATCCACCAGGGAGGCGGCTTCGGCTCGATCGTCGGGCGCAACAGCTTCCAGCGTCCGCGCGCCGAGGGCGTCGCGCTGCTCCGGCAGATCATGGACGTGTATTCCGGGAGTTGAGCCGGGCGGGTCGGGCGCCGGGATCGTTCGTCCTCGGCCGGCCCAACTCCCGGAATACACATGGATCCGGCCAGGGAACTGGCCAAGCGGGTTGGATGCTCGAGTGTTGCGGCGAGCGGAAGGAGGCGTGGCGCCCGGCGGGTGTCGCCGGGGATGGGTAGAACGGTCCGCGGACAGGGGCGCCCGTGCCGGTCCGCCGAGGTGCCGCGATGCCCGTCCTCGAGTTCAAAGGCAAGTCCGCCGTCGTCAACCACCACTACACGGTTCCGCACCACCGCCTGGAACTCGTGTCAGAGCTCTCGTGCCTCGGCAGGAAGGAGGCGCCCGCGCTCGACGGCAACCTGATCGTCGAGGGCGACAACCTCCTCGCGCTGAAGGCACTCCTCCCCACGCACGCCGGCCGGGTGAAGTGCGTCTACATCGACCCGCCCTACAACACCGGCAACGAGGGCTGGATCTACAACGACAACCTGACGCAGCCGCAGTTCAAGGAGTGGATCGGGAAGACGGTCGGCAAGGAGAGCGAGGACGCGTGCCGCCACGACAAGTGGTGCTGCATGATGTACCCGCGGCTCCAGCTCCTCAGGGAGCTGATGCGCGACGACGGGGCGATCTTCGTCTCGATCGACGACAACGAACTCCACCACCTCCGTTCGATGATGGACGAAGTGTTCGGCGCCGAGTGTTTCGTGGCCACCGTCTGTTGGCGCACCCGGAACACCGACAATCGGGTGAAGTCGATGATGTCGGTCGATCACGAGTACGTGGTCGTGTACTCGAGGGCAGGCGGACCGCTTCGAGGCCGGGTGATCGACCGGTCTGGCTTCTCCAACCCGGATGGTGACTCACGGGCCGACTATGTCACCGATCCGCTCACCGGGAAGGCGACGGCTGCCGAGCGCCCGAATCTCCACTTCACGATCACGAACCCGGAAACGGGCGACGCCTTTCCGCCGGATACAGCCCGAGGGTGGATCACTGATCGCGCCGGGATCGACGCCCTCCTCGAGGACCGGCGAATCTGGTGGCCGCCGAACCCGCTGTCAGGGAAGCCTCGCAAGAAGCGCTTCCTCAGCGAGACGAGCGAACGTATGCCCGCCGGGACTTTTTGGGCGGACCTCAAGGGACAGTCGGGTGCCGATGAGGTCGACCAGATCCTGGGCGAACGGCTCTTCGCGTTCCCGAAGGCTCTCGAGTTCTTGGAGCGAGTCATCGACCTGGGAGCCGGGCCCGACGACGTCGTCCTCGACTGCACGGCCGGCTCTGGGACCACGGCGCACGCGGTTCTCGCCGCGAACGCACGGGACCGCGGAGCGCGTCGATTCGTGCTCGTCCAGCAACCGCATGACTCGAGGGAAAACGAATCCGCCGGTCTCAACATTTGCAAGGCGATCACGTCGGAGCGAGTGCGCCGCGTGATCGAGGGCTACGTGCCCGCGACCGCCAAAGGCAAGCCGAAGCACGTCCCCGGTCTCGGCGGCTCCTTCACCTACGCCCGCCTTGGTCCGCAGCTCCTCACCGACCTGCGCGACTTCGGCGCGACGTACCCGCCCTACGACGAGCTCGCGAAGTACGTCTTCTACACCGAGACGAGCCGCCAGTTCGACCCGAACGGCGTCGACCGCGCGACGGGACGGATCGGCACCGTCGGCCGCACCGACTACTTCCTGCTCTACGACGCCGACCCGAAAGTCGACGTCGCTCTCGACATGGCCTGGCTGAAGAACATCGCCCCGGTGGCGAAGAAGCGCGGGCTCGTCGTCTACTGCGAGAAGTTCTGGTTCCACCGCGACGACCTGACGCTCTTCGAGAAGGAGAACGCCTGCACGGTCCGGCCGATGCTCGTGCCGTTCCAGCTCAGGTGACGACGTGCAACTCAAGCGCTACCAGGAACGGGTCGTCGCCGAAGTGCGGACGTACCTCCAGGCGTTGTCGACTCACCGGACTTCGACTCCGAAGCACGCCGCGCAGGAGGCATGGGACGAGATCGCCGCGCACCGTCCAGGGCTCCGCGAGTACCAGCGGCGCAAGGACGGCCTCGGTCGCGACATGCCGTGCGTCTGCGTCAAGGTGCCGACCGGCGGCGGGAAGACGCTTCTCGCGACACAGATCCTCGGCGAGATCCACCGCACGCTGCTCCGCGAGCGCAACGGCACCGGCCTCGTCCTCTGGATCGTGCCGAGCGATCAGATCTACAAAGACACGCTCCGACGCCTCCGCGACCGCCGCGACTTCCATCGCGAATCGCTGGAGCACGCGGTCTCTCGCCGGATCGAAGTGTGGGAGAAGCACGAGATCGCCCGCATCACGCCGTCGCAGCTCGCGTCGTGCCTGAACATCCTCGTGCTCATCCTGGCCAGCACGAATCGCGAGACGAAGGACCAGCTACGGTTCTTCCAGGACAGCGGCGGCAGCATCGTGCAGCACTTCCCGCCCGAGAGCGCTCCCGCGCGGCACAAGGCGCTCCTCGACCGCGTCACCAACCTCGACGCGCTCGCCAACGACCCGGAGCGCGGCGAGTTCCTGGTGAAGACCTCGGTCGCCAACCTCGTCCGGCTCTGCGAACCGTGTGTCATCCTCGACGAGGGCCACAAGGCGGCGAGCGACCTCGCGCGCCGCACCATCGAGGGCATGAACCCGGCGATCGTCGTGGAGTTCTCGGCGACGCCGAACGAGCGCAACAACGTGCTTGTCCGGGTGTCGGGCAAGGATCTCCTGGACGAGCAGATGATCAAGCTTCCGATCAACGTCTCGCACTCGTCGGCGAAGTCCTGGCAGGAGTGTCTGGCGCTCGCGCACGACCGCCGCAAGGCGCTCGCGACAACGGCGGACAAGCTCTACCGGACGACCCAGCGCCGCATCCGTCCAATCGTGTTGGTGCAGGTCGAGCGCACCGGCAAGGACCAGCGCGACTCGGGTTTCGTCCACTCCGAGGACGTGAAGGAACACCTCGTCCAGCGGCTCGCAGTGCCGGAGTCGGCGATCGCGATCAAGAGCTCGGAGAAGGACGACATCGAGGGAATCGACCTCCTCGACGAGAACTGCGCGATCGAGTGGATCGTCACGAAGGCGGCGCTCCAGGAGGGCTGGGACTGCCCGTTCGCCTACATCCTCGTCTCGCTGTCGAACACCGGCGGCAAGACGAGCATGACGCAGCTCGTCGGACGCATCCTGCGGCAGCCCTTCGCCGAGAAGACGCACGTCGGTGCGCTCGACGAGTCGTACGTCTACTGCCTCCGCAAGCGCGCCGCCGAGGTCACGGGACAGGTGAAGCAGGCGCTGGAACGCGAGGGCTACGAGGACTTCGTCGGTGCGGTCGTCCAGCACGAGGACGCCGCCGCCGCTGCGCCGAAGAAGACCGCGTCGATGCGCCCGCAGTTCCGCGGGCTGTACGCGCGGAAGTTCGACGGAAAGGTCTACCTCCCGCGCTTCTGCGTGCGTCGCCCCGACGGCGGCTTCGAAGCGCTCGACTACTTCGGGCACCTCTTGGCCAAGGTCGACGTCGCAACCTTCGACTTCGATGCAGCCGACTGGGATCTCTCGGGCGCGCTTCGAGAATCCCAGGACGCCTTCTACCGCATCACTCTGGGCGAGGAGCCGGCGGAGGCCGAACTGGCGCCGTTCGCGCCGTCGGCGGACACGGACGAGCGCGTCGTCGGCTGGCTCGTCACGCAGGTCGCGGACCCGAGCCTCGGCCACAAGCAGACGCGGACGCTCGTGACGATGCTCCTCGACCGGGTGCTCCGGCGGAACGATGCCGTCCGCGGCAAGCTCGCGTGGGTCAAGTTCGCACTGCTCGACCGAGTCCGGGCGTTCGTCGAGCGCAACGTGGATGCCGCCACCGAACGCGCATTCGCCAGCCTGCACACGGAGAAGCGGCTGCAGTTCTTCCTCGAGTGCCGCGAGTGCCGGTTCGAGCTTCCGCCGACCGTCGAGGTGCGCGGCCTGCGCAATCTGACCCACGACGACGGGCGGCCGATCCAGCGTTCCCTGTTCGACTTCGTTCCCGACCAGGAGCTCAACGAACTGGAGAGGGCCGTAGCGTTCTGCCTCGACGAGCATCCGAAGGTCCTCTGGTGGTACCGCAACCTCGTCGGTCCGCAGAACTTCGCGATCCAGGGCTTTCGGCGCGACCGGATCTTCCCTGACTTCGTCGTGCAGCAGCAGCACAAGGACCGAGTTCCGGCCGCTCGGGTGCTCGTCATCGAGAGCAAGGGCGCGCATCTCAAGGGCAACGCGGACACTGCCTACAAGCGAGACGTCGCCGACTACTTCGAGCAGGTCGGCCACCGAGTGACGTGGCAGGAGTTGGCGAAGGACTTTTCCGACCAGCAGTTCCGCTTCCAAGTCCTCGACGAGGGAGACCACGGCGACGGGGCGTGGCGCGACCGATTGCGCAAGATCCTGGAAAGCCCGTTCAGGTCCTAGCCATCGAAGCACGTCACGCTATGCCGCGTCGAGGCGCCGTACGAGGGGACGCCCCGCTGTTCGCCGATTCGGCCGAATCCCTCCCAGCGAAAGCTGCGAGCGTCAGGACCGTCCCCAGCCTGCGCCAGGCTCGGGCGCGCGGATTTTCGAACCTGGCAGAAAGTTCCGGCCTGCGCTGTTCATAGTGGGGGCCGGCAGGACTCCCCGCGGGAGCGGGAGTCCGTGCGCCGGGGAAGGAACCTCGAGGGATCATGAACTCCAAGCTTCGTTCGCTCGTTCTCGGTGCGGTCTGCCTCGTCGCCGGACTCGGCTTCGCGAGCACCGCCGAAGCCGGGACCATCACGCTCGGATACGGGCCGGGTCAGTACTCGAGCAACGGCGGCGGCGAGTTCAAGGTGACGCAGTTCTCCGGCTCGGGCGTTCCGACGCAGGGCGCCGGAGTCCAGATCTCGGGCGGCTACTTCCAGACGTTCTGCCTGGAGCAGAGCGAGACGTTCTCTCCGGGCGCGACCTACAACTGGACGCTGTCCGACGCGGCGCACGCGGGCGGCGGCAGCGCCGCGCGCGGCGCCCAGCAGGACGCGAACGGCAACTGGTTCGACCCGGTCGGATCGGCGACGGCCTTCCTCTACACGCAGTTCTGGCAGGGGACGCTCTCGTGGACGGACAGCGCGGGCGCCCTCAAGCTCTACGACTACACCGTCGGCTCCGGTCGCGCCGCCTCCGCGGACGCGCTGCAGAAGGCGATCTGGTACCTCGAGAACGAACAGTCGCTCTCGCAGATCGGGGGCACGAACTCCGACGCCTACCGTCTGGTCCTCGCCGCACAGAGCGCCATCGACAGCGGGATCTGGAGCGGGGTCGGCAACGTCCGCGTGCTCACGCTGACCGACAGTTCCGGCGGCTTCCGCCAGGACCAGTTGTTCATGGTGCCGCTGCCTCCGGCCGCGTCGCTCGGCTTCGTGCTCCTCGCGGGCCTCGCCGCCGCCGGCGCCGTGCGCCGGCGCCGCGCGCTCGCCACCGCCTGATCGGCGACTCCTTCTCGTCACCCGGCAAAGGGCCGCGCGGACATTCGCGCGGCCCCTTTCGATTCGGGAACCGGCCCGCTCGGCGCGGACTGCCCGTCCGCGATCTCTCGGACGGTCTGCGGTGCGCCGCTAGGATCCTCGAATCGACTTTCGCCTACCCTTCGAGGTCCCCATGACTCCCCCCTCGGCGGTCGAGACCGCATCCCCTGGAGCCCAGACGGCCATGGTGGTGAACGACTTCACGATCCTCGTCGCCACCGTGAACGGCACGGGGAGCCAGACGTCCAACAACACCCTGATCCGCACGATCATGGGAATGGGCGTCCCGGTCGCCGGCCGCAACATCTTCCCCAGCAACATCTACGGGCTGCCCACCTGGTACGCGATCCGCGTGTGCCAGGACGGCTGGAGCGGCCGCCAGCGCAAGGCGAACGTGCTGATCGCGATGAACCTCGCGACCGCGCACGACGACGTGGCCAAAGCCGCCGCCGGCGCCGCGGTCATCTACGACCAGCCGATGGGCCTCGACACGCTGCGCAAGGACCTCGTGTACTACCCGGTGCCCTTCGCCAAGCTCGTGAAGGAGGCGTGCCCGGACAAGCCGGCGCTCTGGAAGCTCGTCACGAACATGGTCTACGTGGGCGTCGCGGCGCAGCTCCTCGGGCTCGACATGACGTCCGTCGAGGCGGCGCTCGCGAAGGCATTCGGCAGCAAGCCGAAGGCGCTCTCCGTGAACCAGGCCGCGGTCCGCGTCGGCGCGAAGTGGGCGGCGGAGAACCTGAAGAAGCGCGACCCGTACCGTGTCGAGCCCCGCAACCTCACGTCGGGCAAGATCCTCATCGACGGCAACTCCGCGTCGGCGCTCGGCGCACTCATGGCCGGATGCACCGTGCTCACGTGGTACCCGATCACGCCTTCGTCCTCGCTCGCCGAGTCGCTCCAGGACTACTTCACCAAGTACAGGAGGACCGCGAGCGGCGAGCAGCGCTACGCGGTCGTGCAGGCCGAGGACGAACTCGCCGCCGTCGGCATGGCGATCGGCGCGGGCTGGGCGGGTGCGCGGTCCATGACCACGACGTCGGGCCCCGGCATCTCGCTGATGAGCGAGTTCATCGGGCTCGCGTACTACGCCGAGATCCCGGTCGTCATCATCGACGTGCAGCGCGTGGGGCCCTCGACCGGCCTTCCGACGCGCACGATGCAGGGCGACCTCCTCTTCACCGCGTACAACTCGCACGGCGACACGAAGCACCCGCTCCTCTTCCCCACCTCCGCGCAGGAGGCCTACGAGATGACGATGGTCGCCTTCGACATCGCGGAGCGTTTCCAGACGCCGACGTTCCTGATGCTCGACCTCGAGCTCGGCATGAACAACTGGCTCTGCGATCCTTTCCCGTACCCCGTCGGCGACATCGACCGCGGCAAGGTGCTGACGAAGGCCGACATCGAACGCCTCGGAGCGAACGGCTGGGGCCGCTACAAGGACGTCGACGGCGACGGCATCCCGTACCGCACGCTCCCCGGCACCGAGATCGACGGCGCCGCCTACTTCACGCGCGGCACGGGCCACGACGAGCAGGCGCGCTACACCGAGGACAGCGCGGCCTACAAGCGCAACCTCGACCGCCTGCTGAAGAAGTGGGAGACGCTCCGCAACGCGGTACCCGGCCCGGTCCTCTCCCCTGCGAAGTCGCCCACCCGCGTCGGGCTCGTGGCGCTCGGCACGACGCACTGGCCCATCGAGGAGGCGCGCGCCACTCTGCGCGGCAAGGGCGTCGAGTTCGACTACATGCGCCTGCGCGCCTTCCCCTTCGCCGACGCCGTCCGCGACTTCTTCGCGAGCCACGACCGCGTGTACGTGATCGAGGAGAACCGCGACGGGCAGATGGCGGCGATGCTCCGGATCGAGATCCCCGAGACCTCCGACAAGATCAAGAGCGTGCTCCACTACGACGGCCTCCCGCTCGACGCTGAGACGGTCGTCGAAGAGATCCTCGCGCACGAGACCCGGTAGGAGTCCCCCGATGACCACCTCCATCCCCGTCCCCTCCGGCGCCTCCTCCGCCCCGAAGGTCAACAACCTCGGACTCGCGAAGAAGGACTACGACGGCGTCGCCTCCACGCTCTGCAACGGCTGCGGACACGACGCGATCACCGCGGCGCTGATCCAGGCGCTGTGGGAAGACGGCATGAACCCCTACAAGGTCGCGAAGATGAGCGGCATCGGCTGCTCGTCGAAGACGACCGCGTACTTCCTCTCGAAGGCCTGGGGCTTCAACGCGGTCCACGGGCGCATGCCGTCGGTCGCGACGGGCGCGCTGCTCGCGAACCGCACTCTCATCGGCGTCGGCGTCTCCGGCGACGGCGACACGGCCTCGATCGGCATCGGCCAGTTCGTCCACGCGGTGCGGCGCAACGTGCCGCTCACGTACGTCGTCGAGAACAACGGCGTCTACGGCCTGACGAAGGGCCAGTTCAGCGCGACGTCCGAGAAGGGCGCGAAATCGAAGTACGGCGACGTCAACCCGAGCGAGGGCATCGACCTCTGCTCGCTGGCACTCGAGCTCGGCGCCACGTTCGTCGCGCGCAGTTTCTCCGCCGACAAGAAGCAGCTCGTCCCGTTGCTCAAGGCCGCGCTCAAGCACCGCGGCATCGCGATCGTGGACGTGATCTCGCCCTGCGTCACCTTCAACAACCACCCCGACTCGACGAAGTCGTACGACTGGGGCCGCGAGCACGAGAAGCAGATCCACGAGATCGGCTACGTGAACCCGTGGGACCCGCAGGACGTGGACTACCCCGCGGGCGAGCGCATCGAGGTGGCCATGCCCGACGGCGGCCGCATCCTCGTGCGCAAGATCGACCGCGACTACGACCCGCGGGACCGCCGCGCCGCGGACCGCCTGCTCGCCGACGCGCGCGAGAAGGGCGAGTTCCTCACCGGCCTCTTCTACGTGTCCGCGGACACGCCGAACCTCCTCGACATGCTGAGCCTCCCCGAGACGCCGCTCGCGTACCTGCAGCAAGCCGATCTCCGCCCGGGCCGCGAGGCTCTCGACGAGGTGATGGAGTCGTTCCGCTGAAAGTTCTCGCGGAGGCCGCGAGAACTTTCACTAGCCCTCGATGGCCGGCGCGCGCGCGACCTCCGATGGCACCGCCCACCGCGAGACCGTCCGCGTGAGGCGTAAGAAGGGGTCGGGTCGACTGCTTCCGCTTCCTCGGATCAGCGCGGCAGCGTCGCCACGAACTCGCGCACGGCGCGGTTGAAGGCCTCGGGCTGCTCGTAGTTCGGCAGGTGGCCCGCGTCGGGGATGAGCGACAGCCTCGCCCCCGGGATGCCGTCGCGGAGCGACTCCGACTCCTTCGGCGGGATGAGCGTGTCCGCCGCCCCGCAGACGACGAGCGTCGGCACCGCGATCCGGGCGTTCGACGGTCCCGAGTCCGGGCGGTCCCGCATCGCGGCGAGCGCCGCGACGACTCCGTCCACGGACTGCGAACTCATCAGATCGAGGAGCGATCGGCGCATCGCGGGGTTCGCGCGCGCCGTCTCCGGCGTCAGCATCTTGTCGATCATCTGTGCCGCGACGGCGCCCGTGCCCTCGGCGCGCGCGAGCGCGGCGGCGGTGTCGCGGGCCTTCCTCGCCTCCGGCGAATCGGGGCCGGCGCGCGTGTCCACGAGCACGAGGCCGCGGACGCGACTCGCGAACCCGCGCTGGAACGCCATCGTCACGTAGCCGCCCATCGACACGCCGCCGATCACCGCGGTGTCGATGCGAAGCGCCTCGAGGAGTCCGGCGACGCCCGCCGCGTACGTGTCCATCGACGTCGCGCCGCGCGACGCCGGCGTGTCGCCGAAGCCGGGCAGGTCCGGCGCGATGACGCGCGCGACGTCCGCGAGTCCGCGCACCTGCGCCGCCCAGATCCTGCGGTCGAGCGGGAACCCGTGGACGAGCACGAGCGGGGTGCCCGGTCCGCCCGTGTCGTCGTACGCCGTCGCTGTCCCTCGAACGTCGATCCGCATCGTCTCCTCCGCGCCGCCGGGACTCGGCGACGCCAGAGGGTACGGCGCGGCACCTCGCATCTCCATGGGTTGGAACCCGTGGCCGCGACCGACTACCGTGGCCGCCCGTGACCGAGAAGCCCCGCCGCGGACTCGTCGCGCGTCTGCGCGACGCCCACGAGCGCCACACGAAGCGCCATCAGCCGACCGGCTTCGAGTTCGCGTTCGCCGAGCGCATCTCCGGCGTCGACGGCGCGCACTGGGACGGGCTGACCGGCGGCGCCACGGTCTTCTCGTCGCGCGCGTACCTCGCGGCGCTCGACGGCGCGGCGCCGTCGAACGTGCGCACGCGTTACGCGATCGCCTACCGGAACGGCGCCCCGGCGGTCGGCCTCGCGATGCAGCTCGCGCGCGTCGCCGTGGAGGACGTCGCGCCCCGCCGCGCCGAGAAGAACGAGTGCCTGCCGTACGCGCCGAGCATCCCCTGGCGTCGCGCGATCCGTCCGCGGGTGCTCGTCTGCGGGAACCTCCTCGCCTGGGGGAGCCACGGCGTCCGCCGCGCGCCCGGCGTGTCGCTCGCCGACGCGTGGCCCGCCGTCGCGGACGCGCTCCGCCGCGTCCGGCGCGCGGAGGGGCTGACCCGGCAGGCCGATTTCATCCTCGTGAAGGACCTCACCGAGCCGGACGCGGCGGGGCGTCGAGTCGCTCGAGACCTACAGCTACCGTCCGTTCGAGACCGAACCGGACATGGTGCTCGACCTCCCCGAGACGTGCGCGACGCTCGGCGACTACCTCGCCCTCTTCCGCGGGAAGTACAAGAAGGCGGCGAAGTCGGTGCTCACCTCCACGGAGCGCGCGGGCTATCGCGTGGAAGAGATCCGCGACCTCGCCCCGCACGCGGCGCGTCTCCACGAGCTCTACCTCGAAGTCCACGCCAACGCGGACTTCCGGCCGTTCACGCTGTCCCCCGACTACCTCCCTCGGATGTCCGCGGCCCTCGGCGATGCGTTCCGTTGCGTCGGTCTCTCGAAGGACGGTGTCCTCGCGGGCTTCGTGACCGTGGTGAAGGACGGGACGACCGCGGTCGGCTACTACCTGGGCTACGACCGCGCCGCGAACGAGACGTCGCCGCTCTACTTCCGCCTGCTCTACGCCGCCGTCGAGGCGTCGCTCGCGATGGGCTGCCGCCGGATCTCGTTCGGCCGCACCGCGCTCGAGCCGAAGTCCCGCCTCGGCGCACGGCCCGTCCCGCTCTCGTGCTGGGTCCGGCACCGGGTGCCCGTCGTGAACGTGGCGCTCCGGTGCTGGCTCGGCGACATCCCGCACGACGTCGCGCCCGACCGCTCGCCGTTCCGCGAGGAGTGAGTCCGCGCGCCCTTCCGCGGGTGAGGGCGTGGTAGAAACCTCCCTTCGTCCCAGGACGGAGGAGGCGCTCGATGCGACGTTCGATGCTCGCCCTTGGATTCGCGGCGCTCGCGGCGTCGATCGCGTCGGCCGACGACGCGCCCGCGACGGTGCCCGCGACGGTGACCGCCGCGAAGGAGGAGGTGGCCTTCCACCTCGATCTCACCGGCGCCTTCGACGCGAAGGACGCCGTCGAGGTCGCGTTCAAGCCGCAGGCTTGGGGCGAAGAAGTCGAGGTCGAGGAGTTCCGTCCGCCGGGCCCGGTCGCCGCGGGCGATCTGCTCATCCGCTTCAAGACCGAGAAGATCGACGACCTCTTGCGCGCCGCGGAGCGCGACCTCGGCATCTCGCGCGCCGCCTACGCGACGCAGTTGGAGGACGCGACGCGTCAACTCGAGACGACGTCCGCCGGTCTCGCGAAGGTCCAGTTCGACGCGAAGAACGCCGCAGAGGCGCTGGAGCGCTTCGAGAAGATCGAGATGCCGCTGCGCCTCGAGGAGGCCGACCACCAGCTCCAGGGCATGCGGAACTGGGTCACCGACCAGACCGAGGAGCTCACACAGCTCGAGAAGATGTACAAGGCCGACGACCTGACGGAGGAGACCGAGGACATCGTGCTGAAGCGCGCGCGGCGCGACCTCGACCGCACGAGGAAGTCGCTCGACTTCATGACGCGCCGCGACAAGACGATGCGCGAGGCCGACCTTCCGCGCGAGCACGAGGCGCTGAAGCTCGAGGCGCGCCGCAGCGGCGCCGAGCGCGACCGCGTCGTCTCCGTCACCTCGCTGCAGCAGGCGCAGTCGAAGCTCGAGATCGAGCGCGCGAAGGCGAACCTCGAGAAGCAGGAGCGCGACTTCGCGAAGCTGACGGCCGACCGCGCGCTCTTCGAGCTGAAGGCCCCCGCCGCCGGCGCCGCGGTCCCGGGGATCCTCACGCGCGGCAAGTGGCAGAACGCCGACGACGTGAAGCGCGCGATGAGGAAGGGCGGCAAGTTCGGGCCCGGCACGGTGCTCTTCACCATCCTGAAGTCGGAGGGCGCCCGCATCGTCACGTCCGTGAACGAGACGCAGCTCTCGTGGATCCGCCCGGGCCAGGACGCCAAGGTCGTCGCGACGCAGGCGGGCGTCGCGCCGTGGACGGCGAAGGTCGCCGCGGTGAGCCCATTCACGTCGAGCGGCGAGTACGCGGCGGAGCTCGACCCCACCGACCGTCCGAGCGGACTCATCGGCATGACGTGCAAGATCCGCGTCGAGACCGGCAAGCGATCCGCGATCCTCGTCCCGCAGACGGCGGTCGAGGACGGCGGCTTCGACAAGTGGGTCCACGTGATCGGCGGCGACGGCAAGCCCGCGCGGCGCGAGGTCGTCCTCGGACAGCCCTACGACGAACGCGTCGAGATCGCGTCGGGACTCTCCGTGGGCGACAAGATCCTCGCCGCCGCGCCGAAGAAGTGAGATGAGGCGTCCGCTCGTCTCTGCGCTCGTGCTCACGGCGCTCGCCGCGTGCGGGCCCCCATCGACGCAACCGTCGAAACCGCCGACCCCGGCCGAGATGGCGATCGACCGCGGCGTCGCGTACCTCGTCGGCGCCCAGAACAAGGACGGTTCGTGGGGATCGCCTGCGAGCACGCTGATCGACATCTACGCGCCGGTACCCGGGTCGTTCCCGACGTTTCAGGTCGCTGCGACGGCGCTCGCCGTCGCGGGACTCGTCGAGACCGCGGACGGCAAGCCCGGCGCGGCCGACGCGATCCGCCGCGGCGCGGACTTCCTCCTCGCGCACCACGCGGTGAAGCGCGTGTCGGCGGACACGCTCTACAACATCTGGACGCACGCGTACGCCGTCGAGGCGTTCGCGCACCTCTTCGACCACGAGAAGGACCCGGCGCGGCGCGCGGCCTACGTGAGAGGCATGGAGGAGGCGGCGGCTCTCCTCGACCGCTACGAGAGCGTGGACGGCGGCTGGGGCTACTACGACGACTTCCACACGAAGATCCCCGGCCACTGGACGACGAGCTTCAGCACGGCGACGGGGCTCGTCGCTCTCAAGATGGCGAAGGACCGCGGTGCCAAGATCCCCGACCGGCTCGTGCCGCGCGGGATCAGGATCGTGGAGGCGTGCCGCTTCCCGAACGATGCGTTCGCGTACGCGATCGACCACTACCGGCGTCCGCAGCACCCCATCAACAAGATCAAGGGAAGCCTCGCGCGCACGCCCGCGTGCCTCTTGGCGCTCGACGACTGGGGCAAGGACGTCTCGCCGGAGCGCGCGCTCGCGGCGCTCGACAACCTGGCGAAGGACGGCCGCTTCCTGCAGATCGCCCGCAAGTACCCGATCCCTCACGAGACCTGGTACTTCAACTCCGGCTACTTCTGCTTCTACGGCTACTACTACGCGAGCCGTCTGATCGCTCTCGCGCCCGAGTCGTCGCGCGCCCGGCACAAGGAGTCGATCGCGAAGTACCTCGTGTCCGTCCAGGAGAAGGACGGCTCGTTCTGGGACTACCAACTCTACGGCTATCACAAGGCCTACGGCACGGGCTACGTGCTGCTGACGCTCGCGTACTGCCGGTAAAAAGGGGTCGGGTGCGTTCTTACCGCTTCGCGGTGTGGCATGATGCCGGCGCGAGGGAGGGAACGCCGATGCAGGACACGATCAGCAGCGTCTTCCTGGCGGGCCGCGAAGGACACGCGCGCCTCCGGCAGTTCGCGAGGATGGTGCTGGCGCTCGCCGCGATTCTCCACCTGACCGCGTTCGTCGGCTACACGCGGACTGTTCACGACGCGGACGCGGCGAAGGCCGCGCTCGCGCGACTCGCGGGCGCCGCGAAGGCGGCCGAGACGGTCGAGCGAGACCTTCGCGCCTTCGAGGCGGCGCTCGCTCCCCGAGTGAAGGAGATCCTCGGAACCCTGCTCGCCGCTCTGCAGCACGACTTCGCTGAGCTCGGCGCCGCGGTCAGCGACTTCGTCCGCCCGGACCTGAAGGCGAGCTCCCCGAGGGATGCGCCGCGGCCGAGGATCGAGATCCAGCAGAGTCCGATCGCCGAGCCCGAGGTCTCGCAGGTGCGGCGCCGCCTCGAGGGCGCCGCGATCCAGTCGAAGATCCGCGCGGTGAAGTCGAACGAGGAACTGCGCGCGGCGCTCGACCCGATCATCGCGGAGACGATCGTGAAGCGGCGCTTCGACGAAGCGAACGCGGCGTGGACGTCGCACGTCGCCGGGACGGTCCGTCCGCTCGCCGCCGCGGCCGTGCGATCGATCGGCGACACCGCGACGAGATCCGGCACGTCGGATCTGCCCTGGCCCGATCTCGTCGCCGCCGTCGAGCGCTGCGCCTCGGCGGCCGAGCGCATGCGCTTCGCTCCTCCCGCCGAGGGCGACTGGTGGCGGACCCGCTCCGGGAAGATGGGCGTGATCGACGCGCTCGAGCACGAGGCAGCGAAGCAACTCGTGGACGGCCACCAGGCCGCTGCGCTCTCCGGCGAGTTCAAGTCCACGGCCGACGCCGCGCGCGCGGAGGCCCAGAGGCTCGAGGAGGAGTACGCCGCGCGCGTCGTCGCCGTGGAGGAGCAGGCGAAGCGGCAGATCGAGGCGATCGCGGAACTCGCGAAGCCGCTAGGCTTCGTCGCCGTGGACATCGGCTCGCTCGCGCGCTGGTTCCCGCTCGTGATCGGGATGGCGCTCGCGGTCGCCGTGCTGCTCGGCACCGAGGCGCGCCGCGGATACCGCGACGCACTCGACGTCGTCGAGTCGGCAGCGCGCGACGACGAAGCGTGGAAGCGGGTGGTCGCGCAGGCGAGGGCGTCGCTCGGCCGGGGGATGTCGCCGTGGGCGCGCTGGATCGGCGTCGCGGTGATCTGGGCCGGCCTCGCGGCCTGGCGCCTCGCGTCGCTCGACCAGGCGACGACCGGCCACGCCGCGGTCGTCGCGGCTGCCGGCGTCGCGGTCGTGGCCACCGCGGTCCTCCACCGGGCGGGCACGGAGGCCGCGCCGCGAGCGGCGTCGTAGACGCAAGCGGTGAGAACGGGCAGTGTGGTGTACCGTGCCATCAGGCCCGGTTGAGGGCTCGGGCGCCACACTTCGGCCCTCGTTCGCGAATCTCGGCGGCCAGGCCGCAGTCACGAGGGGACGGATGCGAGTCTCCAGCGTACCTGGGTCAGATTGGCGCGACTGGTGCGCCGAATCGGGCCTGGCACGGTGGACCAACGCGATTGCCGGGAATGCGGGACCCGGCGCACCGGTTGCCCCGTCCTGGCGTCGCGCTGCACTCGCGTGCGAGCGACTCGCCCGGAATGGAACCGTTGGCTGAGCACGACGACCCGCGGACGCTCGCCTTGGACACGAGCAGCCCTCAAGCGTCGCATCCGGAGGATGGACGTCTCATGGAGGCGTACGCCAAGGGTGACACTTCTGCGTTCTCGGAGCTCTTCACACGCCACGGAGGTGCCGTGTTCGGACGCATGCAGAGATCTGTGGGTTGCGCGGCCGCCCGCGATCTGACGCAGCAGACGTTCCTGCAACTGCACCGGGCGCGCAGGGATTTCCGGATCGGCGCCGCGTTCGCCCCGTGGCTCATGACGATCGCGCAGAACGTGCTCCGCGACCACCTTCGCCGCGCAGCACGAGCGCCTGGCAGCGTGTCGCTGCTCGACGAGCCTGCGGCGCCGTCGCGCGCTCAGTCGGCCGCCGACGTGCGCGAATCCGTGCAAGCCGCGCTGGCGCAGCTACCGGCGTCTCAGCGTGAAGTGGTGCGCGGGTACTGGCTCGAGCATCGGTCCTACTCCGACATCGCCCGCGATCTCGGCATCACGCGCGGCGCCGTCAAAGTGCGCGCGCATCGCGCCTACCGCACACTGCGCCGGATCCTGCTCGCCCAGGGATACGACGCCTGATGCCGAACCGCGAACGCCTTGACGACGAACTTCGAGCGATCCTGCCCGATCTCGAGGCGGCGATCCGGGCCGACGACCGCGGCTGGCGCCGTGCGCGGTCCTGGCCGACGAACGTGCGGCGGGCGGCTGCAATGGCGCTTCTCCTCGCGCTGGATGCGGTGATCCTGTTCGGATCGCCGCGGACCGACCTCGAGGTCCTTCCCGTGGTCCGGACCCTCGCTGTGATCGCGGGCGTCCTCGTGTGCGCAGCGCTCGCCGCAGCGCTGTTCCTGCGCCCGCTCGACCGTCGGCCCGTGCGTCGCTCGACGTTCGGCTCGGCGGTCGCGGCCCTGACGATCCTGCCGCTTGCACTGGCGCTGCTGCCGGCCGCTCACCACGACCTCGGCGCTCACCCCGAGTCGTTCGTCGGGGCGGGTGCGGACTTCTGGCCCAGGGCGATCGGGTGCCTCCTCTTCGGATCTCTAGTTGGGGCGCCTGTGGCCGCCGGCCTCCTCCTGGTGGATCGCCGGCCGCGCACGGGACCCGGGCGACTGATGCTCGCCGCGGGCTTCGGCGGCGCGGCCGGATCTCTCGGGCTCCTCCTGCACTGCCCCCTCGAGGTCGTCACGCACCGGGTGACGGGGCACGGCGCGATCGCAGTGGCTGTGGCTCTCTTGCTCGCCCTGGCGCTGCGCCTGATCCGGCGGCTCGTGGAATTCCGATCAGCCGCGTAACCGGCCGCTCGCCCGTGCGTACTTCCTCCGCGGGTCCCTGCTCCATCTCGGGCGCGCATGCCCGGGAGCGGGGACGACGGAAGGAGTCGCACATCACGAGGGAGTCGGACATGAACTCATCGAGAGCTGCCGGATTCGTCCTGTCGCTCGGGGTCCTCAGCGCGGGCCTCGCACTTTCCGCAACGTCGGCGGTGGGCGCCAAGACATCGAACTCGTTCACCAAGCGAGTGGTCGCCTCGGGTCTCTCCCGTCCGACCGGCATCGTCGTGCAGGGTAGCGAGACGGTCTACTTCACCGAGATCCCCTCACCCGGCGTCGCGGGCGCGGGCAACGGCGTGCGAGTCCTCTCGCTCGGCTCCGGCGCCGTCGCATCGCTCCACGACGGCGAGCCCGAGCCGGTCAACCTGGCGCTCGGAAAGGGATCGAACCTCTACTGGACGTGCAAGAGCGCGGGGGTCATCCTCGAGCGGAAGCCGAACGGCACGGTCGCACCGCTCCTCGTAGGCCTCGTCCAGCCGAGCGGCATCGCGGTCGGCCACGAGGGCGATGTCTACTTCACGCAGCTCCCGACCCCCGGTGTCGGCGGCGGCTCCGGCGGGACCAACACCGTCAACGTGAGCGACGGGACGTCGATCACGGTCCTCACGACCGGAGAGCCGCAGCCGACGGACATCGCTGTGAACAGGCGTGGAGACGCGTACTGGACCTGCAAGAGCGCGGGCGTGATCCTCCAGCGCTCCGCCGCCGGAGTCGTCTCGCTGCTCTTGTCAGGGCTCGACTCGCCGACCGGCATCGCTCTGGACCACACAGGCGGCAAGCTCTACTTCACCGAGATCCCGACGCCGGGGGTGTCCGCGTCGGGAGGCGGCCGGAACGCGGTCTACGAGATCGATCTGACGTCGATGGAACGCACCTTGGTGGATTTCGGCGATCCCGAGCCGACCGACATCGCAGTCGCGCGCAACGGATCGCTTTACTGGACGTGCAGCAGCGCGGGCGTGATCGTCGAAGCCTCGCGAACCGGCGGCAGGTAGCAACCGCAGTCGGAGCGGCGAGGGGGCGCCACGCCCCCTCGCCTTCGCGTGCCGGGGCAGCCGCGACGTGCCACGAAGTGCGGTGCCAGGAACGAGCCGGCGGCGCTCGAGCGCCTCCGACCTGACGACTCGTTCCTGGCACCGTGTGTCCTGGCACCGTGTGGCACGGAGGCCGCGCCGCGAGCGGTGTCGTAGACGGTAGCGGGAAAAACGGGTCGGGTACGTTCTTACCGCTTTCGGCGTGCAGCGCGGACGGCGTCTCGCGGGAAGATCTGCCGATGGAAGCGATCACACGACCGACGACGCCTGCGCCGTCGGTCGAGGCGTCGCTCGCGCGGTTCCGCGAGACGGGCGACCCGGCCGCGCTCGCCGACGTGTTCGACCGCGCGGCACCGGAGCTCTTCCGGCTCGCCCTCGCGTGGACACCCGACGCCGCCTCGGCCGAGGACGCGCTGCAGGAGACCTTCGTCACCGTGTTCGAAGCCGTGCGCGCATGGGATCCGTCGCGGCCCGCGATGCCGTGGCTCGCGGGAGTGCTGCGTCACAAAGCGGAGAAGGTGCGGCACCGCGCGCGCCGCGAGCCCGATCCGTTGCGCGTCACTCCGCCGCTCGGCGCGCCCGATCCGTCGTCGGAGGCCGCACGTCGCGACGATCTCGAGCGAGTGCGCGCGGCGATCGCCGCGCTCCCTGAGCCGTACCGCGCGGTCGCCGTCATGCGGTGGCGCTACGGCCTCGAACCGGCGGAGATCGCCGAGATCCGGGGCGAACCGCCAGGGACGGTGCGATCGACGCTGACCCGCGCGCTGCGGAAGCTCCGGGCGGGACTGCGCGGCCCCGCGGCGGCGTTCGCCTGGTTCGGACGCGAGCCGCGCGGACTGCCGGGCGTCCGGGAGTCCGTTCTCCGCGAGGCCGCACGTCACGCCGCGACTTCCGGTACTGCGACGGTCGGCGGCGCTGCGGCGCTGGGAGGGTTCGTCATGGCGAAGAAGGCGATCGTCGCGACGGTGGCGTTGCTGCTGCTCGCTGGCGGCGCGGTCGTCGTGAGCGAACTCGCGTCGCAGACCGCTCCGCGCAGCGCCGCCGCGCCGCCGCCGACGGTCCCCGCCACGCCGCCGACTCGCGCAAGACCCGAGGCGCCGCCCGAGGTGCCTGTCGCCGAAACGCTCCGGGCGCCCATCGACCTCGATGCCGTCGATCGCGACCGCGACCTGCACGGCGTCGTCGTTCGCCGCGACGACACGCCCGTCGCGGGAGCGGCGATCGTCGCGGTGACGTATCCGTGGAGACGGGCGAGCCGCCTGAACCATGCCGAGTACCGGTCCGCCGTGGACGGACCCGTCACCCGATCGTCGACCGACGGCACGTTCGCGCTGCGACTCGAGCGCGGTGACTGCGTCGCGCTGCGCGTGTCGTCGCCGGGACTCGCGCCCGTGGAACTCTCGATGCGGCAGGCGGGTGAACGCGTCCGCGTCGTGCTGATGGAGGGCGTCGCGGTCCGCGTCGTCGTCACGGATGCCGTGAACGTTCCGCTCGCAGGCGCGTCCGTGGAGTTGAGCGACGACCGGACGGGCACGACGACGACCTGGCGCCGCGCGGAGTCCGACGCTCAGGGCGTCGCACGTTTCGACTCGCTCGCGACCGCGACGCGCGTCTTCGTCCACTGCACGATGCCGGGCCGCGCGAGCTCGAGTGTGCAGATCGTGGATCTGCCGCAGACGGGCGAAGCGCAGGTGAGCGTCGTCCTAGCGACGGGCCGGACGCTGCGCGGCCGCGTCACCGACGCGGAAACGGGAGCCCCGGTCGCGGGCGCGAGCGTCGGGTTCGCCTGGGACGCCGAACGCGCCGTCGCAGCCGGCGGCGACGGGACGTACGCGCTGACGGGGCTCGCCGAGAAGGGCGACGAGAAGGTCACCGTCCGCGCCGTCGGTTTCTCGGTCGCGCGCGAGACGCCGGGCACCCGCGATGTCGTCGATTTCTCCCTGCGCCGCGGCTTCGCCGCGACCGGACGCATCGTCGGCACGGACGGCGCGCCCGTCGCCGGGGCGCTCGTCGCCGCGGTCGCGTCGCCATCGGAGAACGGCGGAGCCATGTGCCTCAGCACGGGGTTCGCGCAGAGCGCGGCGGACGGACGCTTCCGGATCGCGGACCTCGACCGCGCGCTCCGGCACGTGCTCACGGTGACGGCGGAGCGATGCGGACGTCTGTGCGTGTCGATCCCGACGCCCGAACCGCGCGCCGACGCGGACCTCGGCGACGTGACGCTCCCCGCGTCGCGGGCGATCGAGGGCCGCGTGCTGGACGCCGCGACGAAGCCGTCCGCGGGCATCCGCGTCATCGCGAGCGGCCCGCTCGGCGCGGACTCCGGCCCGCCGCTCTGGCGCACCGACGAGCGCCTCACCGACGACCTCGGCCGGTTCCGGTTCGGCGATCTCGCACCCGGACGCTACCTCGTGATCGCCTCGCCCGACGGCGCTCCGCGGATCCAGGCGACGGTCGACGTCCTCGCGGGGAGCGACGTCCTCGGCCTCGTCCTCACGCAGTCGGGCACTCGCAAGCTGACGGTCCGCGTGCTGGACGACGCCGGTTCGCCCGTGGAGCGCGCGCTCGTCGACGCGAGCGGACGCGGCGGCGCGCAGTTCGCCCGCGCGCAGACCGGCTCCGACGGCACCGCGCGGCTCTCCGTCGGCGCGAACGCCCTCTTCGTCCACGCGTACCCGCCATACGGGAGCCCGCGCCCGTTCCTCTCGAGCGAGATGCAGACGCTCCGGTTCGACACGGACGAACTCGCGTTCGTGCTCCGCGAGGGCGCATGGCTCTCCGGAAGGCTCCTCGATCCCGACGGGAAGCCCATCGCCCACGCGCTCGTTCGCGTCCGCGTGGGCCCGGACCGCGAGCAGACGGCGTCCACCGACGCGGACGGCCGCTTTCGCGCGGCCGTGCAGCGCGGCGCGACGTGCTCCGTGCGTTTCGACGGGATCGTCGTCGGCCGCGACACGGACCTCAGCGCCCGCGCCGACCTCGCCGCGCCGGGCGTCGACGTGATCCTCAGGTGCGAGCGGGTCGCCACGGGACGCACGATCCTCGTCCGCGTCGTCGATCCCTCTGGCCGTCCCGTCGCCGGCGCCTTCGTCTTCCTCTCCGGCGACCACCGCGAGACGTTGCGCCGCGCCGACACCGACGCGGAGGGCCGCGCGCGGTTCGCCGATCTCCCGGCGCACGAGTGGCGCCTGACGGCGGGGAGTCACGGCGTGTGGATCCAGGCGGCGCCGGTCGCCGCGGTGCCGGACGGGCAGGAGGTCACGCTCGCGCTGCGCACGGCGGCGACGCTGCGCGGCGTCGTCGTCGGGAAGGACGGACGCGGCATCCGCGCCGTCGCCGCCGCGCGGTCCGGCGCCGACGGGTGGTTCTACGTCAGCGACCTCACCGCCGACGACGGCACGTTCACGCTCAGGGTCTCCATCGACGATCCGGGCCCATTCCGCGTGACGGCGCGCTTCACCGACTCGTCGCCCGGCGCCGAGGACGCCGAGCAGGACGGCGTCGCGCCGGGGGCGTCGGACGTGCGGATCGTGATGCCGCGCTGAGAAAGCGACGGAAACGGGTCGGAGACGGTACCGACGCTTTCTCGCCCGCTTCCGTCGCGGCCTCCGATACGCCATACTCTCGCCCGAGACGGCGCCTTCCCGCGCAGCAACGGCCTGCCGGGACGCGCGCCTGAGATGGAGGCGACGATGAGGATGCTCCCGACCGTGTTCGCGATCGCTGCCCTCGTGGGCGCGGCGCTCCTCGTCGCCATCCCGGCCCGCGCCGCGGGCGGGGCGAGCGTGAAGGCCACGGCTCCGCTCCTGCGCGCCGGTGGCGCCGTCGCGACCGGCCAGGGCTTCGTCGCCGTCTCCGCGAAGGGGACGAAGGTGAGCGTCGAGTTCTCCGTCGCCAAGCTCCCCGCGAGCGTCGCGGCGCCGCTCGGCGTGTTCGTGGAGGAGGGCGTCGGCGCCGGCACGTTCACGCAGGCGGCGTCGATCGCCGCCCTGAAGAAGGGCGCGGGCAAGGTCGCGCTCTCTTCCGCGTCCGGTCCCCCCGCCGCGCTCGGAGTCACGGACCTCGCCGAACTCGTGGGCCGCGCAGTCGAGATCCGCAGCGGCGACGGCACGGCCGTCCTCGCTGCGAAGTTCCCCGCGCTCGAGAAGTTCGTCGGCACGAAGGTCGCGACCAGCTTCGGCCCGTCCCAGGACTCCCCGCTCGCGAAGCTCAGCGCGAAGCTCACCGGCACGCCGTCGGCGAAGACCGGGAGCGAGAAGTTCCTGCTGAAGGCGAAGGGGCTCGCGCCCGGCACGGTCTACGCGCTCTGGATGGAGGACGCGCCGGGCTCCGGTGTGTTCGTGGCGGTGGGCGACCTCGTGGGCGGCCAGTTCCTGCGCGACCAGGCGAAGGGCGACACGCTCCCGTTCGGAGCGGCGTCGCTCGCCGACCTCGTCGGGCGCGCGGTCGAACTGCGCGACTCGACGGGACCGGTCGGACGGGGCACGTTCCCGCTGATCTACCTGGGCATGAGCTGGCCCCAGACCAACGTCTTCATCATCGACGAGCCGGGCTCGTCCGACCGCTACCTGCGCTACGTCACCGGGGTCGTCGTCTACCGCAGCCAGGTGGACCTGACCGCCACGTCGATTGCGGAGCTCATCGCCGAGGGAGAGGCGGACTGGCGCCTTGATCCGAAGGGGAGCGTGCCGGGCGGACTCGTCTGCACGGTGCGACTCGACGACGACGACCGGTACTGGTGGCAGGTGGGCAGCTCCGGGGGGCAGCACTATCTGGGGATGCGCTACGGCTCGTCGCCGCCGTCCAACCTCGACGACGGGAAGTTCATCCTCCGTTTCGACGCGGACGTCGACGGCCACCGCACGGCGCGAATCGAGAGCTTCCGCTTCCCCGGCGAGTTCCTCGTGAACGCGGGTCACATACTGACGGCGAACGGCATCCGGTTCTCGTCGACCGAGACGCCGGTGACGTTCATCCTGCGCTGACGCCTCGCGGGCTGAGAAAGCGACGAAAACGGGTCGGAGACGGTACCGACGCTTTCTCAGCGCGACGCGATGGGCGCGACCTTCCGGCCGCGGTGGCCGAGGTAGATCTGCCGCGGACGCGCGATCTTCTGCTCGGGGTCGTCGAGCATCTCGTCGTACTGCGCAAGCCACCCGCTCGTGCGCGGCACGGCGAAGAGCACGGTGAAGTAGGAGGGGTCGAAGCCGAGCGACTCGTAGATGAGGCCGGAGTAGAAGTCGACGTTGGGATAGAGGTTGCGCTCGATGAAGTACTTCTCGCTGAGCGCGATGCGCTCGAGTTCGAGCGCGATGTCGATCTTCGGGTTCTTGCCGGTGACGCCGAAGACCTCGTGGCAGACCTTCTGGATGATCTTCGCGCGCGGGTCGTAGCTCTTGTAGACGCGGTGGCCGAAGCCCATGAGCTTCGCCTTCTTGTTCTTCACTCCGTCGAGGAACGCCGGGATCGCGGCGACGGCCTTGATCTCCTCCAGCATCCGCAGCACTTCCTCGTTCGCGCCGCCGTGCAGCGGGCCTGAGAGCGCCGCGATCGCTGCCGCGGAGCAAGAGTACGGATCGCACTCCGACGATCCGACCGCGCGCATCGCGGCGGCCGAGCAGTTCTGCTCGTGATCGCCGTGCAGCGTGAACAGGATGTCCATCGCCTTCTCGAGGATGGGGTTCACCGGCGTGCGGTCGTTCTGGTCCTTCGCGCGAATCATCCACACGAAGTTGCCGACGTACCCGAGCTCCGGCCGCGGCGCGACCTGCGGGAGGCCCCTGCGGTGACGCCAGACCGCGGCGGCGAGGAGCGGCATCTGCGCGATGATCCGCGTCATGTGCTCGCGGCGGACGGCCTTGTCGCGGACGTGGCGCGCGTCGTTGTTGTAGGCGCCGAGCCCGGCGGCGAGCGCCATGAGCATCGGCATCGGGTGGCCGTCTTTCGGCATCCCGTCGAGGATCTTCAGCAGGTTCGCGGGCAGCGTCGCGCGCTTCGCGAGGTCGGCGCAGAACGCGTCGTGCTGGGACTTCGTCGGGAGGTCGCCGTTGAGCAGCGCCCACGCCACCTCGGTGAACTTCGCGTGCTCGGCGAGGTCCGCGATCGGGTAGCCGCGGTACTCGAGGACGCCCTTGTCGCCGTCGATGAACGTGATCCGGCTCTTGCAGGACGTGGTGTTCGTGAACGCCGGATCGTGCGAGAGGAGGCCGAAGTCCTCCGGGTCCGTCTGCATCTGGCGCAGGTCCATCGCCTTCACCGCGCCGTCCTTGATGTCGAGGACGTACGTCTTCTCCGTGCGCTTGTCGACGATCTGCAGCTTCGGTTCGGGCATGTCGGTCTCCGGTCGGTGTCGGCTCGTCGGGAAGCGGCAGAGTCTATCGGGCCCCGCGACGCCAGCCGGAGTTTCGGAGTGAGGAGATTCGCCGGAGGCGACTCGACGAACGGGCGCGCCCGAGGACGAAGGACGAGGCCGGACTCGCCAGTGGCGAGTTCGGAGCGCCCCGGGTCCGGCAACGAATCCGAGCAGGGTGTCGCGCGCCTCGCGCGACGGGTCCCCTGCCGGATTCGTCCGGACGAGGTGGTTCGCACTGCGCCGAAGACGGACGGGCGCGGCCTGCGGTGAAGGAGCGGACCGTCAGTCCCTCATACGCGGGATCGGCTCGGTGACACCGCTCGCGGCGCCGCGCACTCGGGGGACCGGTCGCATCGCAGGTGCGTTCCGGGGGATGTCCACCTGACGCCCGCCGTGGCTCGCGAGGTTCAGAAGGGTCTCTTCCAGGCGCGCGACCGCGTACGGCATCGTCACGTCGGCGACCTTCTGCACCATTGACTCGAACGAGGTCCCGCCGACGGAGATCGTGTCGTCGGGGTGCGGTTCGGGCTGCGAGAACTCGATCCCCGAGACTCCCGCCCGGAGTGCCGCGTCGGCGAACGACATCACGTCGCGGAACGGGACCTCCTGGTCGACGTCGAAGACGACGATCCGCTTCGGCGCCTTCGACCCTTCCGGGGGCTTCATCGCGGCGCAGAGATCGTCCGGAATCGACGTCCCCGAGCGCGCCCAGATCGCCACCCGGGACTGCGAGATCCCGTCGCCGATCGAGCGCTTCAGGTCGGCGTACGGGAACTGGTGCGTCGCGACCGCGCCCTCGCCGCCGCCGCCTTCGTGCAGGACTGCGAACGAGACGCGCCAGAGCTTCGCCGACTCGCACGCGCGCAGCAGTCGCTGCACCGCGCCCCACGAGACCGCGCAGTCGATGCGCAGCACGACCGACTCCGTGCTGACGGGCGATCGCGCCGCCGTCGGCACGGCGGCCCGGCGCCTCAGAGCAGCGTCGAGGTCGTCGATCGTGATCCGCCGCCCCTCGAGCACGATCCGGCCGCCTTTCGTGACGTTCACGACGTGGCGGTGCGCCGGGTCCGGGAAGTCCCCGACCGTGCCGATCCGCGGGACGTCGATGCCCGGTGCGGACTCCTTCGGCGACAGCCGTTCCGTCGTCGGCAGCCCCTCGATCGCCGGGAGCCAGAGGAACACGATGAGCACGAGCGACAACGCCGCGGCGCCGAGCCCCCACCACGTCTTCATGCGCGCATCGTAACGCGCGCCGCCGCGGCCGGCGGCTGGCCCTCAGTACGTCAGCTTCGTCCCCGCGAGCCCCATCCGGACCCCGACGGACCGCACGTCGGCGCCGCGCGTCACGGTCACGTCGACCGCGTTGCCGCCCGCCGCGAAGGCGCCGAGGTCGAGACCGGACGCGGCGATCGTGATCGTTCCCTTCGCGTAGTCCACGGTCGCCTTCGTGATGCCGGGCGCCTTGGCGGTGCGGACCCACGCGTTGCCCTTCTTGACGAACGACGCCGCCGGCAGCACGCCCGACGTGAACGTCCCGCCGAAGGCGATCGTCAGGTCCTCGGCGGTGCCTGGCACGACGCCGTCGGTCGCGAAGCCGAGCGCGAGCTTCAGCGAGTCCTTGCCGGCGCCCTTGAGCGTGGAGGACGCGGCGAGCACGACGAGGTTCGGCGACGCGAGGGCCGGCGGGGCGAGCGAGCCCTTGGCGAGGTTCACCGTGCCCGTGACTTCGCACGCAGCGTCCTTGAAGCGGATCAGCAGCGGAGAGTTCAGGTCGACTTTGCCCGCGAGGTCGCCGACGACCCTCGCGCTGAACGTGGCGCGCGACGATCCATTGCTCGCGGGCGTGATCTTCAGCGTGAGACCGCCGCCCGCGAACAGGAGCGACCCGCCCTTCGCGAAGAACGCCGGGATCTGGAACGCGAACCCGCCGACGTCGAGCGTCGTCGCCTGCTCGAAGGTCGGGCAACTGCCCTCGCGGTCGATCAGTCCGAGCACGGTCACAGTGGACTTCTCCGGATGCGCGGCGTTGACCTTCGCCTTCACCTTCGTCGGCAGGCAGTACCCCGGCGGCGCCGCGACGCCGCCGGAGAGGTCGAACACATACGCCGCGCCGCGGCCGCCGGTCTTGTTCGGCGCCCCGACGACCGCCGTGCCGCCCACGAGCGCGACCGAGGAGCCGATCTGGTCGTTGAGTGCCGCATCCGAGGGGGTGAGCTGCAACTGCTCCGTCCAGGTCGTCCCCGTCCGCGTGAAGGCGTAGGCCGCTCCTCTGAACGAGCTCTTCCCGTAGGCGCCGACCACCGCCGCATCGCCCGCGACCGCGACCGCGACCGACGCGCCGAACAGGTCAGAGTTCGCCGCATCCGCCGGGACGAGCTTCGCCTGCTGCGTCCAGTTCGTCCCCGTCCGCGTGAAGACGTAGGCCGCGCCCTGGTTGGAGACCTTCCGCGGCGCTCCGACCACCGCCGTGTCGCCCGCGACCGCGACCCGGTTGCCGAAGCGGTCGCTCGCCGCCGCGTCCGCGGCGACGAGCATCGCCAGCTGCGTCCACGTCGTCCCCGTCCGCGTGAAGACATAGGCGACGCCTTGGAAGGAGTCCTTCCCCTCCGCCCCCACGATCGCCGTGTCGCCATCGAGCGCGACCGAGACGCCGAACAAGTCGACGTCCGCCGCATCCGCGGGGACGAGCTTCGCCTGCTGCGTCCACGTCGCGCCGCTGCGCGTGAAGACGTAGGCCGCGCCCCGCAGCGAGCTCTTCTCGTTCGCCCCCACCAGCGCCGTGTCGCCCGCGAGCGCGACCGAGAAGCCGAAGTGATCGTTGGCCGCCGCATCCGACGCCGTGAGCTTCGCCTGCTCCGTCCAGGTGATCCCCGTCCGCGTGAAGGCGTAGGCCGCGCCCCGCTGCGAGTTGTGGTTGTACGCGCCCGACACCGCGGTGTCGCCCGCGACCGCGACCGCGCCGCCGAACAGGTCGCTCGCCGCGCCGTCCGTCGCCGTGAGGATCGCCTGCTCGGTCCACGTCGTCCCGGCCCGGGTGAAGACGTAGGCCGCGCCCCGGCCGGACGCGTTGCCCGCCGCGCCCACGACCGCCGTGTCGCCCGCGACCGCGACGTAGCCGAAGAGGCGGGCGCTCGCCGCGTCCGAGGGCGTGAGCTTCGCCTGCTGCGTCCGGACGACGCCCGACGCGATGCCGATCAGGACCGCCAATAACGCCGTCGCACCGATCGTCCGGCGTCGGAGGGAGCGCACGCGCACGGGACACCTCGTCGGTTGGTCCCGTCCATCGACCTGCCTTCGACGTGCGTCCAGCGCCGCGCGGGGCACTCACGCTACGCGCCCCGGCCGGGCGACCGCGCTACCGTAATCCGCCGCGGGGTGCGACGCGGTCGGCCGGTCAGTACGCCAGCTTCGTCCCGGCGAGCGCCATGCGAACCGCGACCGACCGCGTGTCGGCGCCGCGCGTCACCGTCACCGCGACCGCGTTCCCGCCCGCGGCGAACGTCCCGAGGTCGAGACCCTTCCCAGCGATGGTGATCGCGCCCTTCGCGTAGTCCACCGTGACCTTGGTGATCCCCGGCGCCTTCGACGTGCCGACCCACGCGTCGCCCTTGCGGACGAACGAACTCCCGGAGAGCAGCGGCGACGTGTACGCGCCGCCGAAGCTGATCGTCAGATCCTCCCCGGCCGCGGGCACGCCGCCGACCGGGACGAACGCGAGCGTCAGCTTGAGCGCGTCCTTCCCGCCGCCCTTGACGGTGGCCGCGGCCTTCACGACCGAGAGCGGCGGTGCCCCGACCGCGCGCGGGCCGAGAACACCTCCCGAGAGGATCGCCGTGCCGATCAGGTCGTTCGCTGCGTCGACGTAGCGCAGCGCCAGCGGACCGTCGAGAGCGGCCTTGCCCGTCAGGTCGCCGACCGCCTTGAAGGCGAACGTCGCGCGCGAGGAACCGTTCTTCGCGGGCGTGATCTTCAGCGACATCCCGTCCGCGGCGTACGAGAGCGACCTGCCCTTCGCGACGAACGCCGGGACGGCGAGATGGAATCCGCCGGCGTCGAACGTCGCGGCCCCGGAGAAGCCGGGCACGCCGCCGCCGGTGTCGAGCGTCCCCGACACGGTGAGCGAGGACTTCGCGGGACTCGCGGCGCTGACCTTCGCCTTCACCTTCGACGCGAGGCAGTACCCCGGCGGCGGGCCGGCGAGGTCGAACACGTAGGCCGAGCCCGGACCGGTGGGGTTGCCGAACGTGACGCCCGCGTCCGTGGCCCCGACGAGCGCCGCGTCTCCGTCGACGGCGACCGAGTCGCCGAAGAAGTCCCCCGCCGCGGGGTGCGCGACCGTCAGCTTCTGCCGCTGCGTCCACGTGGTGCCCGTCCTCGTGAAGACGTAGGCCGCGCCGCGGTTGGAATTCTGCGCGAAGGCGCCGGCGACCGCCGTGTCGCCGTCGATCGCAAGCGACACGCCGAACGAGTTCCCGCTCACGACGTCCGGGGGGAGGAGCTTCTGCTGCTCGGTCCAAGTCGTGCCGGCACGCGTGAAGACGTAGACCGCTCCCTGCGCCTGGTTGCGACCGAGCGAGGCGACGACCGCCGTGTCACCCGAGAGCGCGACCGTGAAGCCGAACGCGTCGTTCACCGCCGAGTCCGACGGCGCGAACTTCTGCTGCTGCGCCCACGTCGTTCCCGTCCGCGTGAAGACGTAGACCGCCCCCCGCGAGGAGTTCTGCGCGTACGCGCCCACGATGGCCGTGTCGCCCGACACGGCGACCGCGGATCCGAAGTTCTGGAGGTCCTGTCCATCGGCGGCCGTGAGCTTCTGTTGCTGCGTCCAGGTCGTTCCGGTCCTCGTGAAGACGTACGCGGCTCCCTGCTGGCCGTTCTGCAGGTACGACCCCGCGATCGCGGTGTCGCCGGAGAGCGCCACCGCCGAACCGACCAGGGACGTGTCCACGACGTCCGCGCCCGTGAGCTTCGCCTGCTGCGTCCAGGTCGTCCCCGTCCGCGTGAAGACGTAGGCCGCGCCCCGGTTGACATCGGCGCCCTGCGCGCCCACGAGCGCCGTGTCGCCCGAGAGGGCGACTTGACCGAAGGTCTGCCCGGCGGCTGCGTCCGCCGCCGTGAGCTTCTGTTCCTGCGTCCAGGTCGTGCCCGAGCGCGTGAAGACGTACGCCGCACCCGTGAAGAACGGCCCGACGCCGTCGGCACCCACGAGCGCCGTGTCCCCGTCGATCGCCACCGAGGTGCCGGCGTCGTCACCGGTCACCCCGTCCGAGGCCACGAGCGTCGCCTCTTGCGTCGGGACGCCGCTCACGCCGAGCGCGATGCCGACCGCGAGCGCCGGGAACGCGATCGCGCCGAGAATCCTCCGATGGACGCGCATCGCTCACCTCGCCGGTTGGTCCCGTCCGCCGACCTGCCTCGGAACTGCGTCCAGCGCCGCGCGGGGCGCTCACGCTACGCGCGGGGTGTCTCCGCCGGCGCAATCGATGTCGGCGGTCCCGCGGAGAGGCCGCGATGCGGCGACTCGAAGCTCGATCGTCTCACTCGGGGACGGTCACTCTCCGTGGTGCCGTTCGCCAAATGGCCGGGCCTTCCGGCCCGCCGCGGCGTGCTACCCTCCACCCCGTTCGCGCTTGCGGGGCGCGGGAGGAGAACGCTATGCGGCTGCGCCTCGCCGTCGGTTGCGCGCTCGTCCTTGCCGCGGCGGCGCCGGGCTTCGCGCAGGACTGGTACGAGCCGAACCCGTCGCTCGCCGGGCTCTCGGCCGACGATGCGTACACGCGGGAGTCAGCCCGGTCGCTCCGGACTGCCGGCATCGGCGTGTTCGCCATCCGCCTCGACGACGCGGGCCGCGTTCTCGTCGCCGGCGGGTCGCGCGTCGCGCGGCTCGACATCGACGGACGGCTCGACCCGACGTTCGGCGCCGCGGGAGTCGCGGAGCTCCCCGTCTGGGGCGACGTGGCGCCCGAAGGTCTCGAGGTCGACGCCGCGGGACGGATCGTCGTCACCGGCGGTTTCTACGAGGAGGGTGCTCTCGGCTATCTGCCTGGATACGACGGCCCCGTGTACGGGGCCGCGCGACTCCTCGCCGACGGCTCCCTCGATCTCTCCTTCTCCGGCGACGGTCTCCTCGAGCTCGACCGCGCGACCGGCGTCAAGTCCCTCGGCACGGTCCACGCGTCCGGCGGCGACGGCGCGATGCTCGCCGTCGCGGAGAAGGCAGGTCCTCCCTACGACACGCCCGTCGGTCCCGTCCAAGACATGCTCGTCGGTCTCGTCCGCATCGCTTCCGACGGGACCATCGACGCGACGTACGGCGGCGGGTTCGCCCAGGTCGCGCGAAGGTCGGCGTACTCCGAGGTCGACTCCGTGGCGGACTTCGCCGTCGACTCCGTGGGCCGAGCCATCGTGGCCGTGCAGGACGACTACGGGCGCCGGACCGCCTTGCGCCTCGACGCCGCGGGCGGCCCCGACCCGTCGTTCTACGGGTACACGTCGTACGTCCCGGGCTACATCTTCTGGGACTCGTTCGCGGCTTCGCAGATCGCGCTCGACGGCGCGGGACGCATCGTCGGCCTCACGGGCACGGGCGTCTTGCGGCGTCTCCCGGACGGCGCGCCCGACCCCACGTTCGCGGGCGACGGGCACGCCTGGCTTCGGGCGACGGGCTTCCCCCCCGACGTCATCGCCCTGTCCGTCGGCTTTCGGGACAGCAGAGAGCTCGCCGGTTTCAGCGCCGAGCTCTGCGCCGTCGTGGGCGCCGACCCCGACTACGACGGCGACCCGTTGTGCGACGGAGGAGGGTTCCTCGCCGTCGCGACGCGCGCCGACCGCTGGGCGCTCGCGAAACTCGTCCAGTACCGCGACGCGAAGGGCCGCATGGTCGCGCACGGGATCGGCGTCCAGACGATCGACCCCGCCGACCCCGGCGCGATCGTCTCGACGTCGTACCGCTTCCCCGGCCGGCGCTCCGGCCGGCTCGCGGGCCTCGCCATCACGCCCGACGGGACGGCGGCGTACGCGCTCGGCTACACGTTCGTCCTGCGCGTGGACCTCGCCCACCCGACGCCCGCGCCGCTGCCCGATCTCCGCGTCCAATGGGCCGGCTTCCCGCGCGCAGTCGACTTCGGCGGCGGCCGCTATCGCGTGA
>JANNHP010000128.1:0-8357 GCA_031404455.1 Planctomycetia bacterium
CTTCGTGGTCGTCCGGCCGTCGACGGTGAGCTGCGTCTTCACGGAGCCCAGCTTCCAGTCGAAGACGAGACCGCCGTCGTCGGTCTGGATCATCTGCGTGGTCTCGGTCTTCCCGTCGGCCGACGTCTTCGTGCTCTCGAACGTCGCCTTGTGGAACACGACGTGGAAGCTGTCGAGATTGCCGGGCTCCGCGAGATCTCCGGCGTTCTGGAGCGCAGCGGCCTTCGCGAGGACGAGGCGCGCCTTCACCTGCGATGTGTCGATCGGGGGCTCCGGCGCCGGCGCAGCCGGAGCGGGCGTCTCCTGCGGTGCGGGCGGCGGATTCGGGTCGTCGTCCGCGGCTCGTGCCGGCGCCGTCGCGGGGACGCTCGTCAGGCAGAGCAGCGTCGCGAACAGGGTGGCTCGGTGGGACTTCATCGGTGCTGCCTCCGGGAGCGCCGGAGAGTCGCGCTCCTTCGTCATCCTTGCATAACGCGGGCCGGGCTCCGTCAGCTTGGCGGAGCCTCGCCGAACTCTGCCGCGACCCGGCGCCCGATCGACCCGGCGCCCTCGTCCGGGGACACGTCGAGCCATCGGATGCCGGGGAAGCCCTTCCACCACGTGCCCTGCCGCCGCGCGAGCACCCAGGAGTGCTGCTTCACCTCGCCGATCGCCTTCGCGATGGCCGCCGCGTCGCGGATGCCCGTCTCGATTTCCGCGCGGAGCGCCGGGACGAGTTCCTTCACGCCGATCATCTCGGAGGCGGTCGGTCCGAGGCGTCCTGCGGCGACGAGAGCTCGGACTTCCTCGAGGAGACCGTCCGCGACCATGCGGTCCACGCGGGCATCGATCCGGCACCGGAGATCCGCCGGATCGCGGCGCAGGCCGACCGCGACGTACGGTTCGCTCGGACCGGCCGCCCACTCCTTCTGCAGATCCGTGATCGAGCGGCCCGTCTTCTCGTGGACCTCGATCGCGCGGAGCAGACGTTTCGTGTCGTTGCGATGGAGACGCGCGGCCGTCACCGGATCGACGGAGGCGAGACGCGCGTGCAGCGAGCCGGGCAACGCGACCTCCTCCGCGCGAAGCCGCGCCCGAAGTTCGGCGTCGGCCGAGGGACCCTCGAACATCCCGAAGAGCAGGGCTTTCAGGTAGAGCGCGGTCCCGCCCACGACGAGCGGGCGGCGTCCGCGGGACGAGATCCCGGCGATCGCAGCGCGCGCGAGGTTGCTCCATCGGGCGGCGTTGAGCGTCTCCGAGGGATCGAGGACCGCCACGAGGTGGTGCGGGACCGCTTCGACGTGCGCCGGGGGCGGGGCGGCGGCGGCGATCCCGAGGCCCCGGTAGGGCTTCGCAGAGTCGGCGCAGACGATTTCGGCGCCGAGGAGCGGAGCCGCATGGACCGCCGCCGCCTCCTTGCCGGTGGCGGTGGCGCCCAGGAGGACGAGGAGGGGCTCCTTCACCACGGACGAATCAAGAAGGCACGCCCGGCGAGGGCGTGCCTTCCCGGCAACTGCGACCTCTGCGGACTACTCCTCGAACGGGTTGTCCTGGTCGTAGTCGAAGAAGTACTTGTTCGTGAGCTTGCGCATGTCGTCGAGGGACTTGCCGTAGTGGTTGATCTGACGGACGTCCTCGTCGTAGTTCAGCGAGAAGCAGCCGGTCAGGCTCACAACGGCGAAGAGCCCGGCCATCAGCGCGATCCTGCGGATCATCTGTCGTCCTCCCTGCGCCCCCGCCCTTGGGGGTCCGCGAAAGGTAGGCAGGTCTCGGTGAGCCGTCAACTGAAAACCCCCGAAGCCCTAGGCTCGTGGTTTAGGCTGCGCGGCCCGATGACCGAACCGAACTTTCGCGCGGTGAAGGGGATGCAGGACCTCTTCGGCGATTCCCTCGCCGCGACGGCTCGTCTCGAGGTCGCGGCGGCCCGTCTCTTCTCCCGCTACGGGTACCGAGAGGCGAGGCCGCCGCTCCTCGAGGAACGCGCGCTCTACGTGCACAGCTCCGGGGAGACGTCGGAGATCGTCGAGAAGCAGATGTTCGTCGTCCACCGCGAGGACGCGGACTACGCGCTGCGCCCGGAGGGGACGCCGTCGGTCGTGCGGCTCTACCTCGAGCACAACCTCCACAAGCAGGCGCCCTTCCAGAAGTTCTGGTACTCGGGTCCGATGTTCCGCTACGAGCGCCCGCAGAAGGCACGCCTGCGCCAGTTCCACCAGGTGGGCGTGGAACTCCTCGGCTCCGGGGACCCGCTCCACGACGCCGAGGTCATCGCGCTCGGCGCGAGGTTCTTCGTCGAGATCGGGCTCGCGGGCGTCGTGATCAAGCTCAACTCGCTGGGCGATGCGGCCTGCCGTCCGGCCTTCCGCGAAGCGCTCCTCGCGTTCCAACAGGCTCGTGCCGCTGAGCTCTGCGACGCCTGCCGGGGCCGCATGGACAAGAACCCGCTGCGCTTCCTCGACTGCAAGGCGCCCGGCTGCCGCGCGCTTCGCGCAGACGCGCCTCGGCTGGAACGCTGCGCCGCGTGCGAGGCGCACTTCGGCGAGGTGAGATCGCTGCTCGACGGGGCCGGTGTCTCCTACGTGCTCGACCCCACGCTCGTGCGCGGGCTCGACTACTACACGCGCACGCTCTTCGAGTACTCGTACGCCGGACTCGGCGCGCGCGACGCGGTGGGCGGCGGCGGACGCTACGACGGCATGGTCGAGGAGTTCGGCGGTCCGCCGACGCAGGCGATCGGGTTCGCGCTCGGCGTCGAAGCCACGATCATCGCGCTGGAAGCCGCAGGGCGCGCGGCGGAAACGGCGGCGCCGACGCTCGACCTGTTCGTGGTCCTCGCGGGCGGCGCGACGCGCGCCCAGGCGTTCGGCGTGGTGCAGGCGTGCCGCGACGCGGGCCGCGCGACCGACTTCGGCGAGTTCGGCAAGAGCGTGAAGAGCCAGATGCGCGCCGCCGACGCGGCCGGCGCGCGGCACGTGGTCGTCCTCGGCGAGCAGGAGTTCGCGACGGGGCGGTGCCGTCTCCGGGCGATGGCGACGCGCGAGGAGCGAGAGATCGCCGTCCAGGATCTCGGACGCGAGGCCGCGCCTCAAAGGGTGTGAAGAAACCCCGCGCGAGCGTCGGTTGGGCCCTGGCGAGCCTGCTGCAAGGCGCTCGCGTGAAGGCAACTCCGCTGAGTTTCCAAGCGCGAGCTACGCGGCAGCAGGCCGCCAGGGCTCAATTCACCGTCGCTCAGACCGGAGCGCACGCGCAACGCCGGCGCCGCGCGCGGTTCGTTCACACCCTTTCAGGGCGGCGCGGGCCGGTAGAGGCCGCGCGCTTCGACGTAGTCCGCGACCGAGTCGGGGACCCAGCACCGGATCGACTTCCCCTCCGCGACGCGGTGCCGCACGGCCGTCGAGGAGATGTCGACCGGCGGGACGCGCAGGAACCTCGCCCTGATCGCGTCTGCCGCCTCCCTGCCGAGCTTCTCCTCGAGGCGCGGCCACGGCGGCTCGGGCGCGCCGGCCCGCGGCAGGACCGCGATCGGCGCGAGTGCGACGAGTTCCGTGGCGTTGCGCCACGTCGCGAGGTCGGCGAGCTGATCCTGCCCGATGAGGAGCATCAACTGGTCGCCGCTGCAGGGTCCGGCGGCGAGTTCGCGCACCGTGTCGATCGTGTACGAGACGCCGCCGCGCTCGATCTCGACGTCGAGCACGTCGAGGAGCGGGTCGCCGAGCACGGCGCGGCGGCACATCTCCAGACGGTCGTCCGGCGACGCGACCGAGGCGCCCCGCTTGTGTGGCGCGTCGGCAGCGGGCACGAAGCTGACGCGGTCCGCGCCGAGCATTCGAGCGGCCGCCCGGGCGAGACTGAGGTGCCCGGCGTGGATCGGGTCGAAGCTGCCGCCGTAGAGCAGCCGCTTCACGGGCGCTCGAGCTGGACGACCCGCTCCGTGACGTGCACGGGCAGGAGACCGGCCATCCCGTTGTCCTTCGCCGTCCTCAGCACCGCGAGCAGCCGGCTCTCCGCGAGGGCGTCCTCGACCGCGAGCCGCGGACGCGACCACATCACGATGGAGAAGAGGAGCAGAGAGCCGAGCGTCCCCGTCGCGAGCCCGAGCGTGCCGCCGAACCAGCGGTCGTGACGGAAGCGCCAGCGTTTCGAGGCCGGGTGGATGAGGAAGAGGATTCCGCCGAACGCTGCGGCGAACGCGAGGAACACGGTGAGATGGGCGGTGCTCCGCAACTCGTCCGCGGGCAGGTCGGCGATCTTCAGGAGGTACGGCTCGGCGTGAGGGCCGAGTCCGCGGGCCCCGAGGGCTGCCGTGACGAGCAGGGCCGCTTCGAGCGCTGCCCAGGCGAGTCCGTTGCGCGCGCCGTCGAAGACGGCGAGAGCGACGACGAGGACGGCACCGAGGTCGAACCAGGACATCGTGACCGGGAGTCTAGCCCGCATCGCTCACCAGGGTTCGCGGGAGAACGGATCGAACCGCAGGTGGGAGAAGCATCGCACGCCGATCCGCGAGCAGCGATCCGGAGGACAGAACGTCCTGGCCGAGGATTTCGGGTCGGTGGCAAGGCGAGGCCCGCAGCGCCGACCTTGGCAGGTCTTCGCAAGGGACGCAACGCAGCCATCGAGCCGAAAGGCCGGCCAGGCGCGAAGCTTGGTGAGCGATGCGGGCTAACCCGGTCCGCAAGGGCCGCTGACGTGAAGAGGCCCCGCGTGCGGGTGCGCGCGGGGCCTCACGGAAACTTCAGGAAGCAACGGCTAGAGGATCGTCAACAGCTCCGTGATCGCAGCGACGTGAGCACGGTAGTTGATGTCCGTCGCCAAGCGGGCCAGGGTCGGCACGTCGCGACGGTCGCCGATCTGTCCGAGCGCCACGGCGGCGAGCGAACGGGTCAGGTCGGGATAGGTCTTCTTCTCGTCCTTCGCGATCTCGACGAGCGCCTCGATGGCGCGCTCGTCACCGATCTGGCCGAGGGCCAGCGCGGCCGAGCCGAGCTCGTAGTTGCTCGCGTCCTTGTCCTTCACGATCGCGACGATCTCGGCGATGACGCCGGCGTCGCCCATGAGGCCTGCCGCCATCGCGGTCTGGACGCGCAGGTCGCGGTCGTTGTCGTCCTTCAGGGTGGACTTGATCGCGTCGACGGCGTCCGACGCTCCGATCATGCCGAGGCCGAGCGCGCAGTAGCCGCGCACGCGCTTGTCGGCGCCCTTGTCCTTCAGGCACTCCTTCAGCTTCTCGATCGCGAGCTTGTCGCCGACGAGTCCGGAGGCCACTGCGTAGGCGCCGAGCGCCTTCGCCTCGCCGCCCTCGGCGAACTTGGCGCGGATGGGGGCGTTGATCTCGTCCTCGGGGGACGCCTTGCCCTGGTCCGAGTAGGAGCGGCCGATGAGGCCGAGTGCCAGAGCCGCGAAGGGAGGCGTGAGGCCCTTGCCCTTCTCGAGCTCCTTGCGGAGCACGCTGATCATCTCGCTGCGGACCTTCTCGTCCACGCCCTTGGCCGCACCCATGCGACCGAGCGCGATGATGGCGAAGTTCTTCTCCTGCGTGTCGACGGCGTCCTCGGTCAGTCCCTTCAGGACCTCCGCGGCGCGCTTCTGGTCCTTCGCCTCGCAGCGCGGGGCGAGCTGACCCAAGGCGATCGCCGCGGAGCGGCGCTCGTTCGGGCTGCGCTTGGCCTTCGCCTTCGAGTCGACGATCTTGATCATCTCGTCGAGCACGGCGGTCTGCTGACCGGGCTTGTCACCCGCCGGCTGGCCGATCTTGCCGAGCGCGGAGATCGCGTAGGAGATCTCGGTGTCGTTCAGCAGCTCCGAGCCCTTGCGTGACGTCTTGCTCGTCTGGACGATGTTCATGAGCTCCGCGACCGAGGCGTCGTTGCCGAAGAGGCCGATCGCCGCGAGGCACGCGGGCTTGATGTCGCCCTTGACCTCCTTGGCGGAGATGACGTCGATCATCGCGTTGAACGCGGCGCGGTCCGTATCGTTCTTCTCTCCGAGGAGACCGAGTGCGATGGCCGAGAAGGGACGCAGGTAGGTGTCGTCCTTCGAGCTGTCCTTCATCGCTTCGATGAGGTAGGCGCGAATGTCCGGCGTGTCCTTCTGGAGCAGGCCGAGCGCCAGGCCCGCCGACTCCTGGACCTCCTTGTGGTAGCTCTTGTCGCGGCCCATCGTCTTCAGGGTCTCGACGATGGACTCGTCGCCGATCTTCGCGAGGCCGAGCTGGGCGGCCGACTGGATGTGGAAGTTCGTCTCCCGGTCCTCGAGGAACTGATGGAGGAGCGGGACGATGTTCTTCTGGATGGCCTCGTCGGTCGCCGACTTGATCGCCGTGCCGCTCGTCTTGCGCCCGAACTGACCGCCCGTGCTCGGTCCCTGCTGCATCTTCCTGACCTTGCTCTTGAGCTGGAGGATCTCGTCCTTGTTGTAGTTCCACCAGAAGGTCCAGTCCTCGTAGCCGGAGCCCTTGCTGGAGCTCTTCGGACGTCCGGAGCCGGTCGTGGGGCCGCCGCCGCCGCCGCCGGTGGACGGGGGAGGTCCGCCGCCGCCGCGCGAGGGACCGCCGCCGCCGCCGCCGGGGGTGGAGGGACCGCCCGCATCGGGGCCGCCCGTCGTGGGGCCGCCGGGCGGCTCGCCGCCGGGGGTCTGGGGACCGCCGCCTTCGGGGGGCGGGGGCGGATCGGAGGGCTCACGGCTGTCGGGCGGCACTTCGCCGGCCGGACCGCGGTAGGAACCGCCGTGCGCGAACGCCTCGGCGAGGAAACCGGGGGCGGTGGTGACCAGGGCGAGGGCCGCCGCAGTCTTCAGAATTCGGCGCATCTGAGAGTCCTCCTTGGGACGCCGGTTCGATCCGGCTCAGTTTTTCTCTGCACGCCGGGACGAGCCCGGCCGGTCGGGATGGCCACCCATCATGGTGGTTCGAGCACCGTGTCGCAATCGAAATGCCACTCGCGCCGCAGCGTGCCGTTTTCGAGACGAACGCGTAAGTGCCTTTTCCAAAATGGCTTGCACTCAACGAGCTGGGTCCGGCTCGCCGTTCGGCGGGCCGAACCCGTTACCTGCGCGCTACGGCGTTACCGCTATCGCAGTTCGCGGATCTTCATCTTGGTGACCCGGAGCCTGGTGCCCTCGGGGATCAGGAATGCGATCCCGCCCTTCCTGCGCTTGCTCCAGGACGGATTCGGCTCCCACGGCGTGATGTCCTGGTCGGGAAACTCGATGCGGATCTGGCTGCCGACGTACCGGCAGCGGAACTGGTACTTGTCGCCGGCCTTCACGCCGCCGTCCTTCGAGCTCAGGTCGAACGACTCCGACTGACGGTTGTCGGGCGAGCCCGGCGGGGGGGCGACATGGAAGAACATGGTCGCGATGCCCTCGACCGAGAACTCCATCTCGAGCACGAAGTTCCGGAGCGTGTCGCTCTGCTGGTCGAGGATCGCGGCCACGCCCTGCAGCTTGCTGCCGGCGTCGGGCGGGCTGATGGTGAGGATGCCGTTCTCGACGCGACAGGCGAAGCCGGGGACGTTCGTGGACTTGCTCCAGCGCGACGCCATGTCGCCGCCGAGCAGGTCCTTCCACGGGATCGTCTCGATGAACTCCGGCGTCATCACCTTGTTGTAGAACTCGTCCGCCTCGACGAGCAGCGACTTGAACGTCTCGGTGTAGGCCAGCTCGTCGGGTTTGTTGTTCGCGCGCTTCGCGTCCTCGACGGCCTTGCGCACGTAGTCCTCGGCCGCGGCGTACTTGGCGATCGCCTGGCGGGGAGAGCTGCCCGAGACGGCGGCGAACGCCTTCGCCTCGTCCCGCATCTTCGTGACGAGGACGTTGTCGATCTTCGACTTCATCTCCTTGATCTGCGCCGGGTACGCCGGGTCCCAGATTTCCGAGCCGATCTCGATGTCGGTGAGCTTCTGCTTCGTCGCGATCAACTGCTCGGACGGCGTCGCTGCGATCGCGTCGACAGTGGCCTTCGCGGCGGTGAACACGGCGTCGAATTCACCCTTGGCCTTCTTCTTGTCGAGCCGCGCCGTGAGCTTGGCCTTGATCCGCAAGACGTGCGGCTCGCTCACCTCGCCCTTCCAGCGATTGGGCTGCGTGTCGATGAGCGTGATGGCCGCGGTCATCGTCTCCGCGGAAGCGTTCTCCTCCTTCTCGACGCGTTCGAGCTCGCCGAGGAAGTCCGACACGAGCTTGGCCGCGGCGTCCTGCTTCGCCTTCATGTCAGCCTTCTCATTGCTGATCACGATCCAGACGACCGACGCGATGACCACCGCGATGCCGGCCGCGATCAGGCCCTTCTTCGTCGTGGGGTCGAGGGGCTCGTCCATGCCGGGAAAACGGGGCCAACGGTTCGCCTGCGAAACGGGCAACAGGGACTCACCCATAGATCGCCT
>JANNHP010000129.1:0-6241 GCA_031404455.1 Planctomycetia bacterium
ATTGTCCCCAGCAGATTGACGCGCGTCTCGCCCATGTGCACCTCCTGGATGCTGACATGGACTTCATCGCCCGCGCCACCGTCGAACTGGATCCCCCGGAGCCACTAAGTTGACGGCGATGACCCATGGGTCGCCCCTACATGGGCAAGACGAACCGGTTGGACCTTGATGGCCCGCGCCCGGACAAGGGCCCCGCCCGCCTCGGAACCGAGCCCGGTTGAAGCGGTTGCACGGCGTCGCACTTCCTGCAATCGCGCAGCGTCCGGAATCCCGCCCGAACTGGTGTATCAATCGGCCCGTGCTGCGGCCCTTCCCGTGGTCCAACCGATCCGGAGGAACACCCATGCCGATGAAGTCCGTCCTCGCCGCAGCCGCAGTCCTCGTGCTCGTGACGCACGGTGCCGCGTTCGCCGTTGACGACGCCGCCGCCCCGAGGGTCGTGCGCGCCGCGCACGACGTCACGCTGAAGCTGAAGGTCGCGAAGGGCGGGAGGGTGTCCCCCGGCGGCCGCATCTCGACCCGACTCGTCGTGAAGAACCGCGGTCGCACCATCGAGCCGGCGATCACGATGTCGATCTTCGCCGACACACCGACGGGCACGCCGCTCTGGACGGAGAACCTGTCGCTCGGCGGCAAGCGTCAGAAGACGAAGAGCGTCGAGCTGGACGTCCCCGCCGGAACGACCGAGCTCATCGCCGTCGCCGACTGCGACGACGACGAGAACCCGGGCAACAACATGGACGGCGCGGCCGTCCACGACTCGGACGACCACGACTCGGACGACGGCGACGAAGACGATCACGATGACGGCGACAGCGGCACCGTCACTCCGCCGCTCCTCTCCGAGGTGCTCGCGGGCGCCTCGACGTACGCGACCAACTGTGCTTCGTGCCACGGCGTCCTCGGCGACGGCGGCACGAGCGGCGAGCGCCTCGTCGGCGAGGATGCGCACGAACTCCTCGAGGCGATGCGCGAGGGTGAGGACGGGATGCCGAAGTTCGTCGACATGACGTGGCAGGACGCGCAGAACCTGGCGGCCTTCCTCGTGGACCCCTCCGCCGCGACGGCACCTCCGGCGACGACTCCGCCCACGACGACTCCGCCCACGACCACTCCCCCGACCACGCCCCCGACGACCACGCCCCCCGCGGCGACGCCGACCTACACCGGCACGATCAAGGCGATCCTCGACACGAGCTGCGTCGTGTGCCACAAGGGCACCAAAGCCGCCGCGAAGATCCGCCTCGACAGCTTCAGCGCCTCGAGCACGAGCGCGTCGAAGGCGCTGACCGCGATGCGCAACGGCCGGATGCCCCCCGGCAACCCGCTGCCCGCGGCCACGGTCCAGCTCTTCGCCGACTGGATCGCCGGCGGCAAGCCTCAGTAGAGAAAGCGTCGGTACCGTCTCCGACCCGTTTTCGTCGCTTTCTCGGGGTCACGAGCCGCGGTCGCCGTGCGGGGACGGTCCCCAAAGATCAAAGTTCACCGACCACACGACCGAGCGTCGCCGGGCCCCGCGAACTTTGAACTTTGAGGACCGTCCCCGCCCTCCCCGGCGCCGGGCAGAGCCTACAGCGCGCCGCCTCACCGTGCGATGGTGACGATCCCGTCCTTCGAGACGCCCCACGTCTCGCCGTCGGCGAGGAGGTAGAAGGCGCGGACGAGCGACGCATGGCTCGACTCTCCGGGCTGGCCGCGGTTTCCTCTCAGGTCCACCATCATCAGCGCGACGGACCGGTTCTGGAGCGCCAGCGTGACGCCGCCGAGGTCGGCGATACGGACCATCTCCTCGAACGGGCGGACCGGCTTCTCGTCGGCGCCCGTCACCCAGTGGATCTCGAGTCCCTTCGGCGCGCACTTCACGGTGACGAGGGGCTTCCCCTTCGCGAGCTTCGGCAGGATCTTCCCGATGTCGGAGACCGGTGTCGGACCACCCGCCGCTTCGCCCGCGCCGCCTTTGCCGCCCGACGCAGAGACCGAGTTCGGACCCTTCGCCTTCTCGGCGAGATCCGCGAGAGGCTTCATCACCGTTTCCGGCGTCTCCGCGAGCCGCTTCTTGGCGAAAGAGGACCACGCGTTGATGCGGTTGAGATCCGGTTTCGCTCCGACGGCCGCGGCGGCGGCCGTCATCGACGCCGCGGCCTTCTCGGCGTTGCCCGTCTTCATCCACGCGAACGCGGCCTCGGTGCCCGCGTGGGAGACGAGGTCGAGCCAGCCGGCCTTCGCCGCGTCGAGCGACGCGGCGTCGAGGAGCGGAGCCGCCACGTCGAACTTCCCATCGGTCTCCGCCCGCATCGCCTCCGCGTACTTCGCGACGACCGCCGCGGCGCGTCCCGAGCCGGCCTTCTTCGCGTGCGCCGCCGCGACCGACGTCGCGTCCGCGGCCGAGGCGAAGTCGCCCGACTCCGTCGCGAGGAGCAGCAGGTTGCGGGCGAGCACCGGTGCCGCGACGTAGGCGCCGCAGCGTCCGGAGTCGAGCTTCCGCATCACGGCAGCGAGGAGGCTCGCCTGCGAGGGCGCGTCGGACGTCGCGCCGGATTCCGACGACTTCGCACCGCGCCGGATCGCGTCGATCTGCACGCCCTGGAGGAACTCCTCGAGCGACGTGGCGATCGTCTCCTCGATCTGCAGGTCCCCCGCCGCCTGCGCCGCCGCGACTGCATCGCCGTAGCGCTCCGCCGCCTTCAGGGTCTCCCCCTTGCCCGCGAGCGCCTTCGCGTCGTCGAGGACCTCCTGCGGCGAGTCGTCGGCGAGCGCCGTCGCCGAAGTGAGGAGCAAGGCGGCGACCAACATCCCCGTTCCGATTCGCGACATGCGCACCTCCCGTCGCGGCCCACTCTATCGCCCCTCGCGACCGCGCGGCGCCCGCCGAGCCTGCATCGGGGCGGGTAGTATCCCCGCCATGAGACGCATAGGGATTCAGGTGGCGGCGGCGTTCGGGCTCGGTTGCTTCGCGTGGGCCGCGGGCGAGACGATCCCGATGCTGCTGCCGGGCGAGCGGGTCGAGGGGTCGCTCGCGGCGACGGGCGAGCGCAAGACGATCGCCTACGCCGGCGTCGAGGGCTCCACGCTCGACCTCGGCGCGAAGGCGCTGGGCGCGAGCCGCGTCGTGCCGACGATCACGCTCCTCGCACCCGACGGCACCGAGGTCGACCTCGGCGCGACCAACCCGAAGTCCACCGGCCGCGCCCGCGCGCGCCGCATCGCGCTCGGTGCGACCGGCATCTGGCGCATCGGCGTCACGACGCCCGCGAACGCAGGCGGGGACTTCGAGCTCTCGACGACGGCGAAGGTGCCGCTGAAGTTCTCGTGGAAGGCTTCGCAGGCCGACGCAGCGGCGTTCACGGACCACTTCGTGCCCGCGGCGCCGGGCGGCGTCATTGCGGTGTCGGTGACGGCGAAGGGCAAGCCGTCGTTCGACCCGACGGTCGAGCTGATCGCTCCGTCGGGCCGGTCGATCACCACGGTCGTCGGGTTCGCCGGCAAGGCGACGATCCCCGTCGCGCGGCTCGACGAACTCGGCCGGTACACGGTCCGGGTGACGGGAGGGCCCGGACCGTTCTCGGCGCGCGCCACGGTGAAGCCCGCGAAGAAGCGCGCGCCGACGTACCGCGACGTCGAGGCGCCGCCCGAGATCCGGTCGTTCACGCCCACCACGACCACGAACGACGCGCTCGTGCGCTTCGAGCTCGACGGTTTCGCGTTCTCGACGAAGCAGACCGTCGCGATCGTGGCGGGCGCCTCCACGCAGGCCGCCGGTCCCGTCAAGCAGATCACGCCGGCGGGCGCCGCCGCGGACTTCGACCTCTCGGGCGTGCCGCCCGGCACGTACGACATCCTCGTCGTCACGCCCGAAGGCAACTCCGCGACCGCGCCCGGGAAGCTCCTGGTGACCAACCGCGTTCCCGGCATCAACTCGATGACCCCGACGGAGGTCTCGAACAAGGACCCCTACACTCTCGACCTTCGGGGAGCGGGCTTCGATTCCACGGCGACCGTCTCGCTGCGCCGCACGGCCGACGCGCTCGCGATCCCCGTGACGGTCCAGACGCGCACGTCCCACACGACGATCTTCGCGAGGGTCTCTCCGCCCGCGTACGTCACGGGCCCGTGCGACCTCGAGATCCGCGACCCCGACGGCTCGAAGGTGACCATCGCCGGCGGCGTGGACCTGCTCGGGTTCCGCGCGCCGCCCGCCGCGGTGCGTCAACTGAGCGCGGTGGATGCGTGGCAGTCCTTCTTCCCGCGAGACTCGGCATACGACGCGACGAACGGACGCGTGCTCGTCGCCGTGCAGGAGCGCAACACCGTTGCGTTCACGCTCTTCGACGCCACGACGCTCGCGGTCGCCGACTCGATGGTCCTCAGCGTGGCGGACCTCGGGATCTCCGGCAAGATCGTGCGGCCGCGGATCGCGTGGGATCGCGTGACGGGCACGTTCGCGCTCGGACTGACGGCGGGATCGAGCGGCCAGGCGTACGCGTTCGTCCGCGTCGTCTCCGCGACCGATCTGCAGGACACCAAGCTGCAGACGAACCTCGCCTGGGCGATGTCCGCCGTCACGCAGGTGACCCCCGCGTCGAACGGCGACGACGGCGGGTACGTCGTCGTGTGGGAGCAGTACGAGGGCGCTGCGAACGGGGCGAAGATCAAGGCGCAGGTCATCACGCCGCAGCTCACCGCGAACACGTCCGCGCAGCCGGTGATCGTCTCGCACCCGCTCGGCTACCTCTGGGAGCCGGTCATCGCCTATCAGGGCAACCGGCGCTTCGTCGTGGCGTGGGCGGGAGCGGCGAACAACGACGCGAACTGGGCGGTCTACGCCACCGTCGTGAATGCGGCCGGCATCTCGACGGGCGACGGCCCCTACGTCACCGCCACGTCCGCGGCGTGGAACGACCTCTTCCAGCCCGAGATCACGCCGAACCCGAGCGACGGCTCGATGCTCCTCGCCTTCACCTACTCCGACGCGAGCGCCTACCGGCCCGGCGTGCAGCGTCTCGCGCCCGTCACCGCGAACCCCGGCCCGTACTCGGCCCTCGACGGCAGCGGCCTCCTGCCCGAGGGCTACATCGACAGCGTCCGCTGGAACCCGGCGCGCAGCGAGTTCGTGGCCACGATGACGAACGTCGGCGACCGCGTCGCGGTGCGTCGCGTCAACCCGGACGGCACGATCCGCGCGTCGCCCGTGCTCGAGTCCTACGAGGGCATCTGGGGCATCCTCTACGCCGGTCCGGAGGCCGGGCAACTCGGGCTCGTGCGCGGGTTCGACGGCACCGCCGACGACATCCACTTCGGCGGCACCGACGTGATGCAGGCGCTCGCGGGACCGCTTCGGTAGCCCGGATGGGAGTGACGATGTCCCGGTCGTTCGCGACGCCGCTCGCCGGCGCGGTCCTCGTGTTCCTCGCCGCCGCGACGTCCGTCGCCGCGCCCGAACCGCTCGAGATCCCGGCGGCGCCGTCTCGGCCGGCCGACCCGCGCGTCCGCGATCTCCTCGGACGGCTCCCGCTCTCGTTCGAGGTCAACCGCGGGCAGGCTCCGGAGGGCTTCGACTTCCTCGTCCGCTGCCGCGGCTACCACGCGTTCGTGGCATCCGACGCGGTCGTCTTCTCGTTCGACGGCGCGGGGCTCCGGATGTCGCTCGACGGCGCGTCGCGCGTCGAGCCGGAGACGCGCGGCCTCGCGCTTCCCGGCCAGGCGAACTACTTCCTCGGCAACGACCCCGCGAAGTGGATCACCGAGATCCCGACGACCCGCGGCACCGTCTACCGCGACGCCGCGCCAGGCACGACGTGGCGTTTCGGCAGCACCGCTCGCGCGCTGGAGTTCGAGTTCGACCTCATCGCCGGCGTCGCCGCGCCGCGCCTCGCGTTCGAGGGCGCGAGCAGCGTGACCGTCGCCAACGACGGATCGCTGCGACTCGCGATGCCGCACGGCATCGCGACGATTTCGTCGCCCGTCGCGTGGCAGGACGTCCCCGGCGCGCGAGTGGACGCCGCGGCGAAGTGGGTCGTCGGCAAGGACGGCGCGGTGCGGATCGACGTCAGCCCGCGCGACCCGAACCGCGGGGTCCGAATCGATCCGAGTGTGACGTACGCGTCGTATCTGGGAGGCAGCGCCAACGAGGGCTTCATCCACGCCGACGTCGATGCAGCCGGGCAACTTCCAGCGTGGCGCACCGAGCATGCGGATCGCGCGGTTGAACGACGTGGCCGCCAGGGGCGCCATCAACAGCAAC
>JANNHP010000130.1:0-4902 GCA_031404455.1 Planctomycetia bacterium
CCGGCGAAGCAGCCGACGACCTGGCCCGCGATGCTGTGGCCGAGGCGGCCATGGAATTGCTCGCGACACAGCGGCCGACGGGAATCATCGCCGTCTCGTGGGGTCGTCCGGACCCGGGGCACTTTCCGACTCGCCCCCGGCGAGTCGGAATGCCTCGCTTCGCACGGCAACATGCCCGTTCGCCGTTGCGCCGCGGGCGCACCTCCTCACCCATTGATCACCACCGCCTGCCCGTTGACGCCGCGGGCGTCGTCGCTCGCGAGGTACACGATCGCCGCCGCGACCTCCGCGGGCGTGATGAGACGCTTCTGCGGACTCTCGGCTTCGAGCAGGCGGCGCGACTCCTCGATCGAGCGGCCCGTCGCCTGCGCGATGTTCTCGATGCTGCGCTGCGTCATCTCGGTATCGACGAAGCCGGGACACACGCAGTTGACCGTGACGCCCTTCAGCGCGACTTCGAGCGCCAGGGCGCGCGTCATGCCGAGGAGCGCGTGCTTGCTGGCGGTGTAGTGCGCGGTGTAGCGGAAACCCTGGAGCGCGGCGGTGCTCGCCACACTGATCACGCGTCCCCAGCCCGCTTCGAGCATCGCGGGGAGGCACGCGTGCGTGACGAGGAAGGCCCCCGTGACGTTGACGGCGAGGATCTCGTTCCACTCGGCGACCGTGATCTGCGGGAAGGGGCGCGAGCGCGCCATGCCGGCGTTGTTCACGACGATCGCGGGCGGCCCGAGCGCCGCGACGACCGCGTGGACGGCCGTGTCGACGCTCGCCGGATCCGTCACGTCGCACTCGACGGAGAGCGCGCGGACGCCGAGGGCCGCGATGCTCGCGCGCACCTCGTCGAGGCGGAGCTTGTCGCGCGCTACGACGGCGACGTCGTATCCCGCCTTCGCGAGGGCGAGCGCCGTCTCGTGTCCGATCCCTCGGCTCGCGCCCGACACGAACGCCACGCGCCGCCTCTGGGCGCCGTCCTGCTTCGCGACGGGCTTGCGTTGGGTCTGGGGCGGAGCCGCGCTCATCGAGTAGTTTCCTCGCGCGACATTCTGGAGGTGCCCGCCTTGGCGCTCGTCAGCTATTCCTCCGACGTCCACGCCGTCCCCCGTTCGGCCTCGGAATCGCGCAGATGACGAAGACCATGCGCTGCGCCGTCGTCCGCGAGCACGGCGGTCTCGAGAAGCTCCTGATCGAGACGCGCCCGGTCCCCGAGCCCGCGGCGGACCAGGTGCTGATCCGCGTCCGCGCGGCGGGGATGAATCACCTCGACCTCTGGGTGCGGCGCGGCGTGCCGGGACATCCGTTCCCGCTGCCGATGATCCTCGGCTGCGACTTCGCGGGCGTCGTCGAGGCGGCGGGCAGCGCCGTCCGGAACGCGAAGCCCGGAGACGAGGTGTGCGTGGCGCCGGGCCACTCCTGTGGTGCCTGCGTGCAGTGCCTCGCGGGTGCGGACAACCTGTGCAAGGACTACGGGATCTTCGGCGAGACGAAGGACGGCGGGTGCGCCGAGTACGCGGTCGTCCCCGCGGCGAACCTGCTCGCGAAGCCGGCGTCGATGTCGTGGGAGGAGGCCGCGGCCTGGCCGCTCGCGTTCCTGACGTCGTGGCACATGCTCGTGGCGCGTTGCGCGGTGAAGCCCGGCGAGACGGTGCTCGTCCACGCGGCGGGCAGCGGAGTCGGCAGCGCGGCGATCCAGATCGCGAAGCTCTGGGGCGCGACCGTCATCGCGACTGCGGGCGGCGCGGCGAAGTGCGCGCGAGGGAAGGAACTCGGCGCGGACCACGTCATCGACCACACCGCGACGGACTGGGTGAAGGAGCTCCGCCGGATCACGGGCAAGCGCGGCGTGGACGTCGTCGTCGAGCACACGGGCGAGGCGACGTGGGAGGGAAGTGTGCGCTCGCTCGCGTGGGGCGGCCGCCTCGTCACCTGCGGCGCGACGAGCGGGTTCGCGGCGTCGTTCGATCTCCGCGCGCTCTTCTTCAAACAGCTCAGCTTCCTCGGCTCGACGATGGGCAGTCGCGCGGAACTCCACACGATCCTCGCGCACATCGAGGCCGGCCGCCTGCGTCCCGTCGTCGACCGCGTGATGCCGCTCGCCGAGATCCGCGAGGCGCACCGCGCGATGGAGAGCCGCGAGCAGTTCGGGAAGATCGTCCTGGTTCCGTGAGCGCCCGCGAGGCGCGGGCTCCACGGAACGAGGTAGCCGTCGCAGCCCGTCGAGCGCATCCCGTCCCATGGCGCGGGCTTCGCCACGCCGGTTTTCGTGCGCACGGAGCGCGGCAGTAGCCTCATCGCCCATGAACTACACGAGCATCCTCGTCTCCGTCGATGGCGGCGTCGCCTCGGTCGTGCTGAACCGCCCCGACGTCCGCAACGCCATCGACAAGGCGATGATCGACGAACTCCACCACGCGCTCGACAAGCTCGGCGCGCGCGACGACGTGAACGCCGTCATCTTCTCCGGCGCGGGCGGGAAGGCGTTCGCGGGCGGCGCGGACATCGCGCAGCTCCGCGCGCGCAAGTCGCCCGAGGCCCTGCAAGCGATCAACGCGCGGCTCTTCCAGCGGATCGAGGAGTTCCCCGCGCCGACGATCGCGGCCATCACCGGGTTCGCGCTCGGCGGCGGATGCGAGCTCGCGATGGCGTGCGACCTGCGCGTCGCGGGCCGCGGCGCGAAGTTCGGGCAGCCCGAGGTGTCGCTCGGCATCATCCCCGCCGCGGGCGGCACACAGCGTCTGCCGCGGCTCGTCGGCCTCGGACGCGCGAAGGAGTTGATCTTCACGGGACGGATCGTGGACGCCGCGGAGGCGGAGCGCATCGGGCTCGTCAACTTCGTCGTCGATGACGATAGGGTCCTGGCGCGCGCGCACGCGCTGGCCGCCGACATCGCGAAGCAGGGCCGAGCGGCCGTGCGGATGGCGAAGATCGCGCTCAACGCGTCGAGCCGCACGGGCCAGGACGCGGGCTTCCTCATCGAGAAGGTCGCGCAGGCAGTGCTCTTCGACAGCGCCGACAAGCACGCGCGGATGACGGCGTTCCTGGAGAAGAAGAAGAAGAAGACGTAGGGGACGCTCCGCGCTCGCCCCCCTTCCCGCGTGGGATACGTTCCCCGCAAGCCCATGCGCACCCCCCTCGCCGCCGTCGCGCTCGCCGGATGCGCGCTTCTCGTCCCGTCGTCCGCCTCCGGCGGCGGGCAGGCGCTCTGGGACAGCGGCGACCCGACCGCGCCCGAACAGTTCGTGCTCGAGATGATCAACGGGGCGCGCGCCGACCCCGCGGCCGAGGGACAGCGCATCGGCATCGACATCAACGAGGGCCTGCCCTCGGGGCACGCGGCCGTGCCGCGGCCGCCGCTCGCGATGAACAGGACGCTCCTCGGCGTCGCCCGCGCGCACAGCGCGGACATGCACGCGCGCAACTACTTCGCGCACAACAGCCTCGACGGGAAGAGCCCGTTCCAGCGGATGCAGGACGCCGGGTACGCCTACAACTCGGCCGGCGAGAACATCGCCGCCGGTTCCTCGCACAGCGCGCCCGCGCTCGAGAACCTGCTGATGGTCGACGCGGGGATCTCCGGCCGCGGCCACCGCGTGAACCTGCTCAACACCGGCGGCGGCGCGCCGTTCCGCGAGGTCGGCCTCGGCTTCTTCTCGGCGAGCGCGCCCAACACGCGCGGCTTCGCGAACTTCCTCACGCAGGACTTCGGCAGGAACTCAATGGGTCCGTTCCTCGTCGGCGTGGTCTACGACGACGCAAACGACAACGCCCGCTACGACGAGGGCGAGGGCCTCTCCGGCGTGACTGTCGAGCCCGCGACCGGTGACTGGTACGCGGTGACGGGCTCGGCGGGCGGATACGCATTTCCCGTCGCCGCGAGCGGAACGGTCACCGTCACGGTCTCGGGCGGCTCGTTCGGCGCGACCGTCCAGCGGTTGATCCCGCTGACCGGCGAGAACGTGAAAGCGGACTTCCTCGCGGGCGAGGCCGTCGCGCCGCCGTCGAACTCGCAGTCCGACACCGACGGTGACGGCTTCTGCGACGAGCTCGAGATCGCGCTCGGCACGTCGCCGTACGTCTCCGGCGACACGCCGTTCGGCGGGGCGCCCGCGGCGTCGGTGCCGCTCGTCGTCCCGAAGCTGAGGATCTCGCTCGACTTCGCGAGGCCGGACCGCGACGCCGTCACGTTCGCGGCGCGCCTGCCGGTGCCCGCGGACTTCTCTCCCGAGGGACGGCGCGTCGTCCTCGATGTGGGCGGCGTGATCCGCGACGTCACCCTCGACGCAAAGGGCCGCGCGGTGTCGGGCCCCGGCGAGTCCGTGCGTCTCAAGCTGCGCCGAGTGAAGGGCGTCGTCCCCGCGCAGGACGCGCGACTCACGGTGACGATCTCGCGGTCGGCGCTCGCGGCGTCCTTCGCCGACGAGGGGCCTCACGAACGCGACGACGTCCGGGGCGTCGCCCGTGGCGCTGCCGGTGATCGTGCTCTTCGAGGGCGCGAGCTTTGCGGCCACGAAGCCGCTCGCGTGGCGGGCGAGAACCGGGGAGCGCGGCGCGGCGCGGTAGGCGGGCGCGCCTCTCGGTAGGGGCGGACCCCTGTGTCCGCCCGGGGTATCCCCCGGAACGACGTCGACACCGGGATCCACGTTGGGCGGACACGGGGGTCGCCGCGAATCCGTCCTCAGGACGGATTCGTGAGGCCCGGCGCCATTGCCCCTACCGAGACCTGGTGCCTGCCGAACCTCGGTGGTTCCGGTCCCCGCGACGCAACTACCGCGCGCGCGGCGGTCCGCCGCGGTGCGAGCGGCGCGAACCGGTGCGCAGGTGCCACGGGATGTCGCGACCCGGGCGCGGTCCGGCGTGCGGGGCGCGCGGGGGCTGATTCGGGACGAGGCCCGAGTCGCCGCGCAC
>JANNHP010000131.1:0-6414 GCA_031404455.1 Planctomycetia bacterium
CCCGAATTGTCCCCAGCAGATTGACGCGCGTCTCGCCCATGTGCACCTCCTGGATGCTGACATGGACTTCATCGCCCGCGCCACCGTCGAACTGGATCCCCCGGAGCCACTAAGTTGACGGCGATGACCCATGGGTCGCCCGCGAACTGAGCAGATCGTCCGTTGCGGCGCGGGCGAACCAGCGACGGCCCGAACGGCGGGCGACCCTTGGGTCGCCCCTACAAAGGCACGGCAAACCTGCAACGCCTTGATGGCGCCTTCGGCGGCTACTTCGGCTTCAGCGACGCGAGGAACTCGTCGAACTGCTTCTCGGCGGCGTCGACGACCGTTTTCGGACCCGCGAGCCTCACGTAGAGCATGCCGCCGGGAGCCTCCACGATGGCGGCGAGCATCGTCGCGTCGGGGTAGGTCTTCGCCTCGCCCGGGCGCATCGAGTCGACGTAGGAACCGCGCGCGAGGAGGCGCGTGGTCTTGACGCCGCCCGTCTCCGTCTTCGTGACGACGGCCGAGTCTTTCGCCGTCGGGCCCATCAGGCCGACCCAGCGCGCGACGTTGTCGTCGGCGCTGCCCATCTGGCCGCCGAAGACGATGCACTGCACCGCGTCGCCCGCTTCGTCGGTGCCGACGTCGAACTGCGTGAGGCGCATGCCCGCCGACGGCTTCGACTCCTTCCAGCCGGAGGGAGCCGTCCACCCGAGCGGCGAGGGACCGGCGGCCCGCGGGACGACTTTCCCGATGCCCCCGTGCGGGTCGGGCGCCGACCGGCCGACGCCCGCGTGGGGATCGGCGCCCATCGGCTTGTGAGGATCGGCGGCGTGCGGATCGGCCGCAGGCGGTTTCACGCCCGGCGGGGCGGCCTTCTTCTCGCCCGAGAGGTTCTCGCCCTCGTGGCTGCACCCCGCGAACGCGAGGCAGAGGACGAGCGCTGCGGCGCGCGCGTTCATTGCTTCTGCTGCCTCGGCTTCATGCTCGCGAGGAGTGCTTCCACCTTCGACTCGTTCGCGGCGACCGTGGCGTCGGGGCCGACGAGTTTGTAGAGGACCGAGCCGGTCGGGGCTTCGATCCAGCCGCAGAGCATCGTCCAGTTGGCCTCGTTGATCTGATCGCCCGTGCCGAGCGCGATCTGTCCCTGGAACTTCCCGTGCACGCGCCAGCGGATGAAGCGCAGGCCGTCGCGCTCGGTCGTCGTCTGCTTGGGGGCGACGTCCTGCTCGAAGAACGACGTCCAGCGGTCCACGTTGACCTGGTTCGCGCCCGGCTTCTCGTCCACGCCGCGGAGCAGCATGAACTGGAGCGGCGCATTGCCCGGACCGTTCTTCTCGATGGTGAACTCCACGAGGCGCTGCGGGCGGGTCGAGAGCTCCTGCTCCCAGCCGGCCGGCACGGTCCACTCGACCGGCGCGTTCGCGCGCAGCCATGCGGGGCTGTCGAGCATGGCGGAGTTGGGCGGCGGCGTCTCCATGGGCTTCGCCGCCTGATCGATCACGGGCTCCGGCGGCGCCTGGCCGTCGAGGAGCACCTTGTGGACCGCCCGCCCGCTCTCGCCGCAGGCGGCGAGCACGAGCGCGAGGGGGACGAACGCGAGACGTCGCATCGGGATCTCCTTGCCGACGTTTTATCCAGCCGGGACCCCGCGGGGGAGTAAACGTTTCCTCCCGCCATGAAGACACGCCTCGTCCTCGCGCTCCTCGCCGCCGCGGCGCTGCCGGGCTGCTCCTTCTTCCGTTCGATCGGCTTCGCCGAGAACGAGGTCGATCCCGCGTCGGTCGCCCAGCCCGGCGCGGCCGACGAGCCCTCGCACGTGGTCGTGCAACACGTGCTCGTCTCGTTCGACGGCGCCTCGGTGCCCGGCGTGACGCGCTCGAAAGCGGATGCGGAGCGCCTGGCGCAGCGCGTCGTCGCGGAGGCCCGCGCCGGACGCGACTTCGCGGAACTCATCCGCTACTACACCGACGACCGCGGCGGCGACGGCTCGTACTCGATGGCGAACTGGGGCGTGGCGACCGCCTCCGGCGAGGTCGAGCGCAAGCAGATGGTCCGCGGGTTCGGGAACCTGGCGTTCGCGCTGGCCGTCGGCGAGATCGGCGTCGTCGAGTACGACTCGAACTCGAGCCCGTTCGGCTGGCACGTGGTGAAGCGGACCCGCTAAGCGGGTCCGCCCCTCGCACGAGCGATTCCCCTTCTCCCAGGGCGTCCCCTCGTCCCAACGCTCGCGACGGGCGCATCTCCGTCACTGACACCAAGAACGGAGACGTCGTCCGGTCCTGCGCGACGAAATCGCCGAAATAGAGAAATGACGCGCCCGGGGCGCCGTCGGATGGAGGAAGGCCTGGCTCGGCCGCGTCGTGCAGGTTCAGAATGTGCCGCGACGCGCGGGTGCCCGGAGACGGGTCGCCCCCGCCGGGGGGACTCGAGCAGCCGGAGGGATGATGCCGACGACGAGAGAACTGCACCACTGCAAGGCCGTCCTGGTGTTCGGACCGGCGGACCCGCCGATGGACGTCGTCATCGACATGTCGGTCGGCGGCTCGGCCGGCGACGGCCACGTCGACGTGAAGCGCACGGAGAACGGTGCGCCGGTCGGCAGCGTCCCCACCGGTACCTCGCTTGCACCCCCGATCGAGGTGCTGTCCGCGGTCGAGATCTGGCTCCATTACGTGGCCGGTCCCGGCAAGCCGCAGACCGTCGATGTCGAGTGCGTGTTCCACATCAGCTGATGCGACTTCAGGATCGATGCGCAAGAACGGCGCTCCGCGCCGTTCTCGGTGACAGGAAGACGTGACCGAACCGACGCGGCCCGTGTCGATCGAGGACCTTCTCTCCCATTCGGAGTGGGTGCGCCGCCTCGCGTACAGCCTGGCCAAGGACGCGGACGCCGCCCAGGACCTGATCCAGGACGCGTGGATCGCCGCCATCTCGAGCCCACCGAGTCACGGCAGCAACCTGAAGAGCTGGTGGCGGACGCTCGTTCGCAACAAGTGGACGGATCGCCGTCTCTCGGATGCCGCCCGGGCGGACCGGGAGAGAGTCAGCGCTCGGCCCGAGAGCGTTCCGGACACGACGGAACTCGTGCGGCGTGCCGACGCATCGAGCCTGCTCGCCGGGTTCGTGGCCGCGGAGGAGGAGCCGTATCGCTCAGTCCTCCTCCTGCGCTACTACGACGACCTCCTGCCCGCGGCGATCGCGGAGCGTCTCGGCGTCTCGGTCAACACGGTGAACAGCCGCCTGCAACGCGGGCACGCGCGACTTCGCGAGCGGCTGGAGCGCGTCCGGGGCCCCGATTGGCGGCTCGCGCTCCTTCCGCTCCTCGAGTGGCCCGTCGCGCCCGCACCGGCTCCCGCGACGTCGTCGTCGGCGCCCCGCGCGGGGCGCCCCCTCATCGCGACGGGCGCCGGCGTCCTCGCGGTGGTCGCCGGCTGGCTCTGGCTCTTCTCCCTCTTCGGGCCCGGCCCCGGAGTGCGCGGCGGCGCCGAAGTGGGGAGCCTCCGGCCGACGGACCCGGGGAGCGGGCGCGGCGCCGGACACGCGCCGCGGATCGTGAAGAGCCCCGAAGCCGCGGACTCCGGGGCCGGAGCCGAGACCGCGGCCCTTCCCGATGCCGCCGCGCCGGCGGCGAGCGATGCAGGCGGGACGACCCGGGTCCGCGTCCGGGGCCGCTTCGCCGAGCAGATGGGCACGACGACCGTCGCGGCACTGCTGACTCCCTACATCTCCCTGAAGTTCAAGGAGCGTGGAACCCCGCGCCCGCTGACGCTGACGAGCCCGGAGTTCGAGTTCGACGTGCCGCTGCGCGACGAAGCGGGGCGCCGCGTCTGGTCCTGGGAGATCGAGGTGGACGATCCGGAGTTCCTCCGGCTCATCCGCCAGGTGCGAGTCCCTCTCCCGGAAGAGGGAGCGGACGGCGTCGACCTCGGCGAGATCCGCCTCGAGCGCGCAGGTCACGTCACCGGGACCGTCACCTGGGAGGCCGGCGAGTTCGCAGGCCCGGCGGACGTCGTCACGGTTCCCGACGAGAAATTCCCCATCCAGTTCGACCGGTCGAAGGTCGAGCTCGGCGGCCGATTCCGCCTCCGCGCGATCCCGGGCAGGCCGATGTTCCTGGTCACGGCGACTTCGGACAGCGCCCCGACGACGCAACCGTTCACGGCGGCGGGCGGCGCCGAAGTCGACGTCGGCGTGCTCGAGTTGAAGCGAGGACTGCGCGTCACCGGACGGATCGTCTGTCCGAAGTTCGGGATCCCGGAGGATGCCCCCCTCTCCGTGATCGCGGTGACCGTGCCACGACCCGCCTGGTCGGTCGATGGTCACCTGTTCGCACCCGTGGACGGCCGCGCCGTGCGCTACTCGCAGAAGATCCGCCCGGACTCGAAGGGCGAGTTCGTCGCCGAGGGGCTCGGGTCGCTTCCCCTGCACCTCAACCTCTACAACGTCAACCGGTTCCCGAAGGACCTCCTGAAGGCAGCTCAGACCGCCGTCGATCCGGTCAGCCTGCGCGCCGATGCCGTGATCGACGGCGGACTGATCCGCGTGCTCGTCCGCGTGGACGGGAGTCCGTTCAAGGGCGCCGACGTCGAGTTGCAGCCGGAGAAGGAGTGGCCGGGGAAGTTGAAGTCGGACCCGGACGGCCGCGCCGACTTCATCGGGATCCCGGGAGCCCGCTACACGGTCGCCGCGACGGCCGTGGGCTGCTCCGCCGAGACCGAGAAAGTGACGGCGCCCTCGATCGACTCGGAGCTCGCAGTCACCCTCGATCTGCGCTCGGTTCCGAAAGTCGAGGGCGCGACGTGGAGCGTCACGTTCAGCGCGCCGGGCGGCCCGCCGCCCACGGTGGCCTCCTTCGCGTTCTTCCCCTCGGACCCGGCGGCGAAGCCGACTCACCCGAAGCTCAAGCAGGACGTGGTCGCGAAGGACGGCGTCTTCCGGGTCACGGAGGTCCCGCCGGGGACCTGGTGGGTGCTCTGCCAGCCTGGCTCGACCTGGCAGGAGCCGACGGGCTTCCTGGTCGTTCCGGTCTTCGAACGCGCGATCCAGTCCGGCGCCGAGTCGCCGGAGACGATCGAAGCCTCGCCCGGCGGCCGGCTCGTGGTGACGGCCTGCGAGGCGGACGGGAGCATCGCGCAGCACGCGACCGGGAAGTTGTTCGACGCGGCGCATCGCCCCGTGCGGACCGAGACCCGGCACTTCAACCACGCGGGCGCCGCCGGCGGGGGAAGCATGTTCTCCACCTTCGGCGCGACGGACATCTGCCCCGCCCTCGCGCCCGGTCGCTACACGCTCGAGATGACGAGCGTCGCCGGCAGTGAGGTCGCCACGAAGTCGTTCGACGTCGAAGTCGTCGCCGGCAAGGTGACGCACGCCGAGGTGAAGTTCGACCCGCGCTGAGTTCGCGCCGAACACGGCATATCCACGCCGGTCGTCCGTCCATTAGTCTTGGTGACGGACGGGAGGACTCCCATGGCGAGCCAGGGTAAGACGCTCTTGGTGCTCGGCGGTGTGCTGGCGCTCGGCATCGGCGGCGCGATCTGGCTCGTCATGAGCGACCCCGCGGCGACCGACGCATCGGGCGAGGACACCGCAGCCGCCGGCGCAGCGACCGACGCGGCCGAGGGTCCCGCGAAGACGCCGGTCGCGGGCACGAAGCGCCCGAAGAAGGCCGGCACCGCGTCGGTCGTCGGCGAGGTGAGGCGCTCGAAGGGCAAGGTCCCCGTCGCCGATCAGGAGGTCCAGCTCCTCCCCGAGAAGGGCGACCCGTGGACGGTGAAGACCGACGCGTCCGGCGCCTTCAAGATCACCGAGGTCCCGCACGGCGGTCCGTACGAGCTGCGCGTCGCGGCGGCGAAGTGCGGCACGATCCGCATGCCGGGCATGGCGCTCGACCGCAACGAGAAGCGCGACGTCGGCACGCTCTGGCTCGATCCGTCGGTGAAGATCTCCGTGCAGGTGCGGACGTGGGCCGACCTGCCGGTGACGGGCGCCGTCGTCGAGGCGTTCGCCGTGGCGCAGGCCGACAACTTCGACTGGACGAAGGCGTTCGCGCAGATGGGACAGGCGCCCGTCGCGGTGGGCAAGGCCACGACCGACGCCGAGGGCAAAGCGACGTTCCCTGAACTCGCGACCGGCAGGTGGACCTTCACCGCCACGAAGGAGGGCTTCGCGCGCTCGGGCCGCTCCGGCATCTCCGTGCGGTCCGACGTCGAGCCGCCGACGGTGAAGCTCTTCCTCGGCACAGGGCACCCGCTCTCGGGCCGCGTGCTCGATTCCACGAAGACGCCGCTCCCCGGCGCGCAGGTGCTGACGGGCCCGCCGAACACCGCGTGGGACCTCTCGTCGTCGCCGCTGCGCACGCGCACGACCACCGACGCGCAGGGGAAGTTCGAGTTCGCCGCCCTCGACGCGGGCGACGCCGCGATCCTC
>JANNHP010000132.1:0-1923 GCA_031404455.1 Planctomycetia bacterium
GCGGTCCTTCTCCGGGACGAACGTCTGCTGCGCCTTGCCGTAGTACTTCCACGCGGCCGCCCAGTCCGGGACCTTCTTCTCACGGCCGAACTCGTCCACGACCGTGTCGCCGTCGAATGCGCCGTCGGCGATCTCGCGGTAGAGGGCGGCGATCTCGGCGAGGTGCGTCTCCGACGCGGCCCACTCGACGCGGCGCGCGTAGATGTCGGCGGCTTCCTTCCATCCGCGGCGGCGCGCGGACGCCTCGGCGGTGAGGTAGAGAGCCTTCACGTTCCACGGCGACGCCGCCCGATCGACGACGACGTCCACCGCCTTCGCGGCGTCCTCGGCCCGCCCGGCGATGAGCCGGGTCTTCCCGAGGAGGAGGAACGCCTCGTCCATCGCGTCGAGCCCGGGCTTCGTCCCCTCGAACTCGCCGACGAGTTTCTCAGTTCGAGGGAGGTCGCGGTCGGCCGCGGCGTCGCGGATCGCCGCGAGCCTCTCGGCGATCTCCTTCGCCTCCTGCGCGCGCACGGCCGCGAGGCCGGCGCCGAAGATCGCGCCCGCGAAGGCGAGCGAGACGAGCAAACGACGGACGGTCGGCGTCATGGCGGTCTCCGGGGTCCCGCCGGGTTGGATGCGGACGAGCGCGGCGGGTTCCCGGCGCAGATGCTAGCCCCCACCGCTCGCCAGGCTTCGCACGCGAGCGGCGAGGAACGGGGTCATCGACGGTCACACTCGCCGCTTGCGACCAATTCGTCCGACGATCACCGTCCTGACCGAGGATCTCGGGCCGAGGGCAAGTCCAGGACCGCAGCAGCGACCTTGGCTGGTCGGTGCAAGGGCCCGGCGGGCGCGGCGAGACCGTCCCCCGGACGGTCTCGTAAGGCCCCGCGCCATGATCGGCCCGAAAGACCGGCCCCGCGAGACCGTCCGCAGGACGGTCTCGTACACCCCGGGGCCATGAGGTGCGAAGCTTGGTGAGCGGTGGGGGCTACGGCTCTGCGTGATACTTCGCCGCATGACGCTGCCCCATCTCACGAGTTCTCTCCCCGGCACGGGCGGCCGCATCAAGACCGAGTCCGAGGACTTCCTCGTCGAGGAACTGCCCGCGTACGCGCCGCTCGGCGTCGGCGACCACACGTACCTGCGCATCGAGAAGCGAGGGATCACCACACACGAGGCCGTCCGCCGGATCGCGCGCGCGCTCGGCGTGTCACCGCGGGCGATCGGGTTCGCGGGGATGAAGGACGCGAACGCCGTCACGATCCAGACGGTCTCCGTCGAGCACGTGCCGATCGCGGCGGCGGAGACGGCGCTCGCGGACGTCCCGAACGTCCGTCTCCTTTCCGCGAAGCTCCACCGCAACAAGATCAAGCTCGGCCACCTGCGCGGGAACCGCTTCGTGCTCCGCGTTCGCGACTGCGTCCCCGGCGCCGCGGCGCGCGCGCGCGCGATCCTCGACGAGATCGCGCGCGTCGGCTGTCCGAACCTCTTCGGCGAGCAACGTTTCGGCAACCGCGCCGACAACGACGCGATCGGACGTCTGCTCGTCCGCGGCGACGCGCCCGCCGCGGCGGAACTCGCGGGCGACGACCTTCGGCGCAAACCGCGCGACCTCGTGCGCCTCTATGTCTCCGCCTACCAGAGCGCCCTCTTCAACCGGATCGTCGCGGCGCGCTTGCCGCACCTCGGACGCCTCGAGACGGGCGACCTCGCGTTCCTCCACGACCGCGGCGCAGTGTTCCGCGTGGACGATCCGGCCGCGGAGCAGGCGCGCGCCGACCATCTCGACATCTCGCCCACGGCGCCGATGTTCGGCACGAAGACGCTGCTCGCCGACGGCCGTCCGGGTGAGGTCGAGCGCGCGGTGATGGCGGAGGAAGGACTCGCGCCCGGGATGTTCGACGTCGCGGGCGCGGGCGAGTTCACGGGCGAGCGGCG
>JANNHP010000133.1:0-24150 GCA_031404455.1 Planctomycetia bacterium
GCCTCTGCGCGCCGATCGAGAGGCCGAGCTTCACGAGACGGCACTCGCGGTCGTCGAGCGTCCCGTCCTCGCGCGCGGCGGCGCCCATCTGTTCCCAGGCCTTCGAGACGCCGGGGAAGCGCGCGACGAACTCCTCGTAGATCTTGGGCGGCTTGGGCGGTCTCGGCTTCTTCGTCTTCATGGGGTCTCGGCTCCTCTCAGGGGTTGGGAAGAAACTCCACGCGAGCGACGCAGCAGCAGGCCGCCAGGGCCCAAACTCCCGTCGCTCGGCACGCTACGCACGAATCGCGCCGGCGCCGCGGGGGGCTTCTTCCCAACCCCTCACGCGTGGTAGTGCAGAGAGTAATCGAGGCCCGGCTCCGACGCGCGCACGGCCGGACCGCGGGCGAGGGCCCGGAGCGTCACGAGACCGAAGAGCGCCAGGAACCCGAGGACCGGCGCGATCTCCCAGACCACGAAGCCGGGCGACGCCGGCTCGCCGGGCGCGAGCGGTGTCTTCACGTCCACGGCCGGACCCACGATGACGAAGAGATCGACCGCGCGGCCGACGAGCAGGACGAGCGCGACACGGAACAGCGTCTTCTCGCTGCGTCGCGCGCGGCGCAGGAGCAGTGCCACGAACGGGACGAGTCCGTTCAGCACGAGCGCCAGCGTCGTGAGCGTGCCCCACATGCCCTCGCGACGCTCCGCGTACCAGATCGTCTCCTCGGGCATGTTCGTGTACCAGACGAGCATGTACTGGCAGTACCAGATGTAGGACCAGAACATGCTGAAGCCGAAGAGGACCTTCGCGAGGTCGTGGAGGTGGTCCTCGGAAAGCACGCCCTCCCACGCGCCGCTGCGCCGCAGGTGGACCGAGAACACGATCGCCGCCGCCAGGCCCGAGAGGCCGAGTCCCGAGAGGCACACGAGGCCGAACATCGTGCTCGACCACTCGGGCGCCAGCGACGCGAGCCAGTCCACGCCGGCGAGAGAGAACGTCACGGCGAACACCGCCATGAAGAGGGCGCTGCGGCCGATGCGGCCCGGACCTGGCCCGGCGTCGCGCAGGCGCTTGGCGGCCCAGGTCCACAGGAGGAAGTACGCGACGAGTCGCGCCGCGAAGAACACCGGGTTCAGGAAGACGGCCTTCCCCTCGAGCACGTGGTTGCCGTGGACTGCGCTCTCGTGCGCCCACTCGTAGAGCGTCGGCACGCCGAAGAGGAGCACGAGGCCCGCGGCGCCGAGAACCGGGATCGCCCGGCTCATCGCGTCGGGGACGGCCCTGAGCGCCGCCGCCCATCGCGACGACGACGCGTTCAGTAGCGCGAGGAAGACGCTGCCCGCGAGCGCGAGCCCCGTCGCGAACACGAACCCGACGAGGTACCCCACCCATGCGTGCTGCGGGTCCACGGCGAGCCCCACGAGGAAGAGGGCGCCGCAGATCGCCGCGCCGATCGCGAGCCCCCGCGCGAGTCGCGGGTCCAGGTCGTATGCGGTCCCGGTGCGCATCACTGCGCCTTTCCCTTCTGCAGCACCCGCATGTGGAGGATCGCCTTCCAGCGGTCCTCGGGGGCGACCTGCGCGGCGTACGAGGCCATGTTCCCCTGGCCCATCGTGACGATGTGGAACGCCTCGCCGTCCGCGATCGTCCGCGCCCGGTCCGCGAGGAGCGACGGCGGCTTCAGCATCCCCCGCAGGACGACCGTCCCGTCGCCTTCGCCGGTCGCCCCGTGACAGACGGAGCACCACACGCGGTACACCTCGGCGCCCCGCGCGAGCGCCGCCGCGGCGTCCTGCGGCTTCGACGGGTTCGTCAACTCCGCGCCCGCGCGCTTCGACTCGTCGGGGCCCGGCGCGTACCGGAAGGGAAGTCGTCCCCGCGGGACGACCCCCGCGGCGAGCGGACGGTCCGTCGCCTCGCCGCCGACGTCGCCCTGCGACTTGGCCGCGGGCGAGTAGACCATGTCCGGAAGGAGATCGGCGTTGCGCTGGGACACGTCGCGAACCAGCACGAGCCGGAGCGCGAAGAGGACGCCCACCGCGACGAGCGCCGCGACCAGCGTGCCGGCCACCTCGTTCCGGCGCGGCGCCGCCGTCACGACGCATCCTCCACCGCGAACGCGCACTCGGCGCCGAAACGCTCCCACAGCGTCGCGAGGTCCCGGCTCGTCACGTCGCCGGCCTTCGGCGCGACGAGCAACGCGAAGCGGTCGTCGGTGACGCCCGCGCCGGCGAGGCGCGGCGCGCGGCCCGGGCGAAGCCTCGACCGGACGAGGAGCGCCGCGACGGTCGAGAGTCCCGCGAAGAGCACGGTCAGCTCGAAGGCCACGGGTACGAACGCGGGCAGCGAATCGAAGGGCTTCCCGCCCACGTCGAGCGGCCAGTCCGTGGCCGACGTCCAGTACTGGAGCCAGAGCCCGAACGAGAGGCCCGCGGCGCCCGCGACCAGCGTCACGGTCGAGATCCGCGAGCGGCGGATCCCGACGACGTCGTCGATCCCGTGGATCGGGTGCGGCGAGTGGACGTCCACGATCTCGATCCCCCGCGCACGGCACTCCCGCGCCGCGGCGAGGAGTGCGTCCTCGCTCGTGAAGATCGCCGCCTCCACGCGCTGCGTCATCGCGGCCCCCTCTGCGCCTCGCGGCGCACGAGCACGCCCTTCACCTCGCTCGCGGCGATCATCGGCACGTACCGGCAGAAGAGGAGGAAGAGCGTGAAGAAGAGGCCGAAGCTGCCGATCAGCGTCGCGACCTCGACGAGCGTCGGCGCATAGCCCGACCACGACGACGGAAGGTAGTCGCGCGTGAGCGACGTGACGATGATGACGAACCGCTCGAACCACATGCCGACGTTGATCACGAGCGAGAGCACGAACACGGCCGGGATCGACTCGCGGATGCGGCGGAACCACAGGAGCTGAGGAGAGATCACGTTGCAGGCGACCATCGTCCAGAACGCCCAGGCGAACGGCCCCTTCGCGCGGTTCAGGAACACGAACTTCTCGTACGGGTTGCCCGAGTACCACGCCGTGAACACCTCGGTCAGGTACGCGAGCGCCACGATCGAGCCGGTAAAGACGATCACTTTGCACATCGCGCCGATGTGCCGCGGCGTGATGTAGTCCTTCAGGCTCATCACCTTGCGGGCGACGAGCATGAGCGTCAGCACCATCGCGAAGCCGGAGAAGACCGCGCCGATCACGAAGTACGGCGGGAAGAGCGTGGCGTGCCATCCGGGGATCACCGCCGTCGCGAAGTCCATCGAGACGACGCTGTGGACCGAGACGACGAGCGGAGTCGCGAGCGCGGCGAGCAGCGTGCAGGCGATCTCGTAGCGCGACCACGTGCGCGCCGAGCCGTCCCATCCGAGCGCGAGCGTCGCGAGGATCTTCTTGCGGATGCCCTTGGCCCGGTCTCTCGCCGTCGCCAGGTCGGGCACGAGCCCGACGTACCAGAACGCCGCGGAGATCGTGAAGTAGGTGCCGATCGCGAAGACGTCCCAGAGGAGCGGCGAACGGAAGTTCACCCACAGGCTGCCGCGCGTGTTCGGGTACGGGAACACCCAGTGCGCGAGCCACGGACGGCCCATGTGGATGAGCGGGAAGATGCCCGCGCACATCACGGCGAAGATCGTCATCGCCTCGGCCGAGCGGTTGATCGACGTGCGCCACTTCTGGCGGAAGAGGAGAAGCACCGCGGAGATGAGCGTGCCCGCGTGGCCGATGCCGACCCAGAAGACGAAGTTCGTGATGTCGAATGCCCAGCCGACCGTGCGGTTGAGGCCCCACGTTCCGATGCCGGTGGCCACCTGGTAGCCGACCGCGACGACCCCGAGGAGCAGCGCCGACGCCGCGGCGGTGAAGGACAGCTTCCACGCCGTGCTCGCGCGCTTCTCGATCGGCGAGAAGACGTCGCTCGTGACCTGCGAGAGGGTCTTGTCCCCGTCGATCGTCGGCTTCTCCGGCGCGTGCGCCGGTGCCGGATGCACCGCGGGCAGGGCGGTCGTCATCGCGCGTCCTGCGGCGCGGACGCGTTGCGGACGTCCGCGAGATAGGTCACCGAAGGCTTCACGTTGATCTCCCCGAGGACGGCGTAGGCCCTGCCCTGCGCGACGAGGCGCGACGCAGCGCTCGCCGGATCGCTCAGGTCGCCGAAGACGATCGCACCCGCAGGGCACGACTGCTGGCATGCCGTGCGGATGTCGCCGTCGGCGAGCGCAACGCCGCTGCGTTTCGCCTCGGCCTTCGCCGACTGGATGCGCTGCACGCAGAGCGAGCACTTCTCCATGACGCCGCGCGAGCGCACGGTGACGTCGGGGTTGAGCGCGAGGTTCTGCAGGCGGTCCTCGCGCGGGTAGTCGAACCAGTTGAACCGCCGCGTCTTGTACGGGCAGTTGTTCGCGCAGTAGCGCGTGCCGACGCAGCGGTTGTAGATCTGCTGGTTCAGGCCCTCGGCGCTGTGGACCGTCGCGAGCACCGGACACACGGTCTCGCACGGTGCGTTCGCGCAGTGCTGACACATGAGCGGCTGGTGCGACGCCGACGTCGCGTCGCCCTCGCCCGCGTAGTACCGGTCGATACGGATCCAGTGCATCTCGCGGTGACGCCGCACCTCGTCGCGCCCCACCGCAGGCACGTTGTTCTCCGCCTGGCAGGCGATGACGCAGCCTGAGCAGCCGCTGCACGCGGAGAGGTCGATCGCCATGCCCCACCGGGGCCCCGCGTTCGCGTGGTCCGGCGCCCAGAGGTCCGCCGCCGGCGGACGGTGCCGCGCGATCGCCTTCGCGGGATCGGCGACCCACTTCGCGAACGTCGTCGTGCGGACGGCGTCGCGGACCTCGCCGTGCGCGGGAGCGAGGTGCTTCGGAACCTCGAGCGTGTGGTGGTCCTGCGTGCAGGCGAGGACCTCGCGGCGCCCCGTGCGCTCGACGCGGGCGACCCGGCCGGTGATTCGGAATCCGCGCTCGTCGAGGATCGCGAGCGGCGCGGAGCTCCGCCCGACCGTCCCTCCCTCGGCCACCGTCGGCTCCGACTCCAGCCACTGCGGCCCGATCCTGGTGAAACGATCGGTCCCGAGCCGTCCGTAGCCGACCGCCACCGCGACGACGCCGACGTGCTGGCCCGGTTGCACGAGCGCGGGCAGATCGATCGCCGGGACGCCGTCCGCGGAGATCCGCACGACGTCGCCGGTCTCGACGCCGAGGCGCTCGGCGGTCTCGGGAGCGAGGCACGCGTAGTTGTCCCACGTGGTCTTCGTCACGGGGTCGGGCAGCTCGTGGAGCCACGCGTTGTGCGCCTGGCTGCCGTCGAGCATCGCGACTTTCGGGTAGAGGACGACGGCCAGTGTGCCGTCCGCGGGAGCGGTCGTGCGCGGCGCAGAGGAGACCCTCTCGGCGCGGAACACCGGCGCTGCGCCGCGGCCCGCGGCGACGATGACATGACCGTCGTGCAGCACCCGGTCGAACGCCGAGTCGAACGCGATCCCCCGCCGTCGCGAGCTTGCCGCGCCAGTGCGCACGCAACAGCTCGGCCTCGTCGCGCCCACCGGCGCCACCGTCACCGAGCCACGAGGCGAGGCTCGCGCGGAACGTCCGCGTCGAACGGAGCGGCGGGATCGCGGGCTGCGTGAAGCTCACGCAGCCGGCCACGGGCTCCGCGTCGTCCCACGACTCCAGGGCGTGAGGTACGGGGCAGACGACGTGCGCTAGCGCGGACGTCTCGTCGACGCGGGGCGAGGTCGAGACGACGAGCGCGACCTTCGCGAGCGCTTCCAGAAAGCCCGCCGACGCGGGCAGGTCGTACACGGGGTTCGCGCCGTGGACGACGAGCACGTCCACCGCACCGGCAGCCATCTCCTTGACGAGCGCCACGAGCGCCGCGTCGTCGCCCTGTCGCTGGAACGAAGGCTCGCCGAGGTCGAGCGTCTTCCCGTAGTTCCCGAGCAGGTCGTTCGCGAGGTTGACGAGGCGCTGGAGCGCGAGATCGTTCTCGCCGCAGACCACGAGGCTCTCGCCCTTCGCGGCCGAGAGTTCCGCCGCGAGTTCGCGGACCCACGGCCGCGGAGCGTCCGCCGCGAGCCGCAACGGCGCGCCGAGCGCGTCGCAGAGTTCGGCGAGCGCCTCACCCGTCTCCCACGGGGCGAGCCGGGCGCGCCGGTCAGCGCGCGTACCCGTCAGCGACATGCGCGCCTCGATCTGCCAGTGACGCGACATGACGGGCGGCGCCGCGTCAGGACGCCGCCCCGCGCGCCAGCCGGCCGTGAACTCGACGGGCGAGATCCATGTCCCGAGGAAGTCGGCGCCGAAGCTCGCGATCACCTTCGCCCGCTCGAAGCGGTACCGCGGCAGTGCACGGACGCCGTTCGTCTCGCGGTGCGCGTCGAGGATGGCCGAGGCGGAGAGCGCGTCGTAGGCGACGTGCTTCGCGCCGCGCACCTTGCAGAACTCCGCGAGCAGGGCGCGCGTGCTCGGGCTCGTCAGCGTGCCCGTCAGCACGCGGACCCGTCCCCTGGACGCCGCGAGCCGCGACGCGATCGACGCGTCGGCGGCCTCCCAGCTCGATTTCGCGTCCCCGACAGTCGGGCCGTCGAGGACCCGCGAGTCGTAGAGCGAGAGCACTTGCGCCTGTCCGACGGCGCAGAGCCCGCCCGCGGAGACCGGGTGCCCCGGATTGCCCTCGAGCTTCACGGGACGGCCGTCGACGCACTTCGCGAGGACGCCGCAGCCGGCGGCGCATCCGCCGCACGTGGTCGCGACGAAGTACGCGCGCCCAGGGGCCGTCCCGCCGGCAGGCGCGGGACGCGCGATCGCGAACTTCACGGGCGCCTTCGAGCAGCTCGCGAGCGTTGCCGCGGCGACGCCGAACCCCGCGAGGCGCAGGAACGTGCGGCGCGACGTGCCCTCGCGCTCGAGCGGCAGCACCAGACGGCGGTTGCGTTGGTCGTTCATGTCAGTAGTGGCACGCCGCGCAGTCGGTGGACACGTGCTTCGCCGGCGGCTTCGCGACGGGGGGCAGCGCTACGCTCCCCGTCACGCCGTTGGCACGGTGGCAGTTGACGCACCAGCCCATGGAGAGATCCGACTCCTGCCGGACGCGCTCCATCGCCTGCACCGGCCCGTGGCACGCCTGGCAGGCAACGCCGCGCGCGACGTGGACCGAGTGGTCGAACCAGACGAAGTCCGGCAGGTTGTGGACGCGGACCCAACGGATCGCTGCGGGCGCCTTCGCCGGATCGGGCCTGCCGTCGTCGCCGATGGCGAGCGCCTCGTAGAGGGGCTTCAGCTTGTCGGAGACGATCCGCCTCGGGTCGCGGTTCTCCTTCAGCGCGAGCTGACGCTCCGCGAAGAGCGTGTCGAACGCGGCCGTCACAGCGGCGTGGCAGTTCATGCAGACCTGCGCCGGGGGAACTCCCGCGTGGCGGCTCGTCTGCGCACCGAAGTGGCAGTAGAGGCAGTCGATCTGCAACTCGCCGGCGTGCAGGCGGTGCGAGTACGCGATCGGCTGCACGGGCTCGTAGCCGAGGTTGTTGCCGGGCAGGTGGAGGTTCGCCTCGCCGAGCAGCGTCACGCCGCCGAGCAGCAGCGTGAACGCACCGACAGTCAGAGGGCCGACGAGACGCATCAGCACGGAACCTCTGCGCCCTTGCGCGCGTAGAACCACCAGTTGATGCCCGTGGCGACGACGTAGAACGCGATCGCGCCGACGAAGAACGACGCGGCGGAACCCGTGTTCGCGATCGACGTGCCGATGAACATGGCCACCACGAACGGTCCGTAGGCGGCGATGGCGCCCGTGAAGCCGAGCACGCCGGCGCCCTGTCTCGGCGAATGCGCGAAGATGAGCGGGTACTGCCGGAACGTCGCGGCGTTGCCCACGCCGGTGAAGAAGAAGATCGAGAGCATGAGCGTGACGAACAGCGGGAAGCTCGCCGTGGACTCGGGCGTGAGCGAACCGGTCAGGACGAGCGCGCTCGCGAGCCCGATGAGCGCGATGCCGGTGATGTGCGTCAGGATCGCGCCGCCCGTCCGGTCCGCGACGAAGCCGAAGATCACGCGGCTCGTGGAGCCGATCAGGGGGCCGTAGAACGCCCACGCGAGCGGGTCCGGCGCATCGGGGAACTTCCCGTAGACCATCTTGATCAGCAGCGGGAACGCCGCTGCGAGTCCCGAGAACGAGCCGAACGTCATCACGTACGTGACCGTGCAGAACCAGGTGTGCTTGTTCTTGAAGATGTCGAGCTGGTCCTTGAACGAGACCCGCACCGGCACGCTGCGAAGCCACACGAACGAGGCGACTCCGAGCACCACGAGGAGCGGCACGTACACCCAGAACGCGTTCTGGAGCCACATCGGTCGCGACACGTCGCCCTTCGTGAACGTCTGCGCCACACCGCCGATGGTTCCGAACGCGGCGAACCCGATGATCCACGGCGTGACGAACTGCGCCAGCGAGACGCCGAAGTTGCCGATTCCGGCCTGGATGCCGAGGGCGGCGCCCTGCAGGCGCTTCGGGAAGAAGAGGCTCGTGCTCGGCATGTACGACGAGAAGTCGCCGCCGCCCATGCCCGCGAGGAACGCGAGCAGCATGAACATCCAGAACGGCGTCGCCGGGTTGGCGACCGCGAGCGCCAAGCCGACGCACGGGATCAGCTTGAGCAGCGTCGCCGTGCCGATGACCGCGCGCGTGCCGAAGATCGGGATGAGGAACGTGTGGAGCAGCCGGAGGGTGCCGCCGGCGAGGCCCGGCATCGCAGCGAGCCAGAAGAGCTGGTTCGTGTCGAACTTGAAGCCGACGTTCGGGAGGCGCACGACGACCGCGGACATCGCGAACCACGACGCGAACGAGAGCACGAGACTGATCGTGGTGAGAGTCAGGGTCCGCCACGCGATGCGGCTCCCGGTCTCGCGCCAGAACGTCGCGTCCTCGGGCGTCCACTTCTCGAGCCAGCCCTTGCGGGCGACGGGCTCGGGCGCCGGTGAGGTGGTCATGCCGTCCTTCCCGCCGGCGACGCGGCGCCCGTGGCGCCGTCGTCGTGCTCCTTCGCGCGGCCGCCCGCCCCGACCCAGGTGCTCGTCCACTGCTTCGTCACGAGGACGAGCGCGACGATCACGAGGATCGCGAGGACCGTCCCCGAGAGGAAGCCCGGCGCGAAGCTGCCCAGGTGCTGGCGGCCGAGACCCATCGCGTTCGGCAGCATGCCGCCCGCGAGCGCCCCGACCTCGCCGATGAGACTTCCGGCGACCGCGGTCGTCGTGCGGAAGCGGAGCGGGACGAGCTGGAAGACGGCGCCGTTGCCGGCGCCCATCGCGGAGAAGCAGAGGACGAGGATCGCGACCATCACCCACGGGTTCGCCGGGAGCAGGGCCGCCGCGGCCGTGGCCGCGACGATCACGAAGCCGAGGCCGTAGAGGAGGCGCAGCCCGCCGATGCGGTCCGCCAGCCACCCGCCGATGATGCGCAGCAAGCTCGCCATCACGATGATGACCGCCGAGTACTTGCCGACGCTCTCCTTCGGGATGTCGTACTGGTCGTGGAAGAGCGTCGGGAGGAAGCTCGTGAGGCCGATGTAGCCCCCGAACGTGAGCATGTACATGAGGTTGAAGACCCACGCGTCCCGGTCCACGAGGATCTTCAGGTAGTCCTTCAGCGTCTTGTGCTCGCGGTCGGGCGGTTCCTTCGCGAAGACCTGCAGCAGGATCATCGCGACGACGATGGGGATGATCGCGAAGCCGTAGACGGACCTCCATCCGTACTCCTGGGCGAGCGGCGGCGCGAAGAGCACCGCGAGGACCGCCCCGGAGTTCCCGGCGCCGGCGATGCCCATGGCGAGTCCCTTGTACTTCGCGGGGTACCAGCCGGAGCCGAGCGAGAGCGCGACGCCGAAGCTCGCCCCGGCGATCCCGAGCATCACGCCCATCACGAGGACACCGACGTACGTGTCCACGAAGAGGAACCCGAACGCCAGACCGATGCAGATCATGCCCATCTCGACCTGCGCGGCGTTCTTGCGGCCGATGTACTGCGAGAAGAGCCCGAGCGGGAAGCGCATGAGCGCTCCAGCGATCACGGGCACCGACACCATGAAGCCCTTCTCGGAGGGGCTGAGTCCGAACTCCTGGGCGATGAACGGCGCCATCGCGCCGTTGAGCACCCACACGGCGAAGCAGAAGTCGAAGTAGAGCAGCGCCGTGAACAGCGTTCCGGGGTGTCCGGACTTCAGGAACGCCCTCGTCCTCTCGAGCCAGCCGGACATGGTTCAGACTCCTTCGCCGCCGGAACGTCGGGGACGGTTCCAGATGACGAGTTGCGGCTTGCGCCACAGGTACATGTTGGGCACGACCAGCACGTGGACGAGGCGCGTGAAGGGGAAGAAGCCGATCAGCAGCCACGCGTTCACGATATGGGTCTTGACGAGCCAGTTGAGCGGAGCCACGTAGCTGATGTCGGGCGAGAGCGTCACGAGCGAGCGCAGCCACGGCGCCGCGGACGCGGCGAACCACGACGAGCCCCAGCCGTACGTGTAGGCGACGAGCACGCCGGTGACGACCTGCACCGTGAGCAGCGCGAAGATGATCCAGTCGGAGACCGTCGTGACCCTCCGCACCTTCCCGTTCGCGATGCGGCGGAGCACCGAGTTCACGAGACCGAAGAGCGTCAGGAGCGCAAACGCCAGGGCGGTGGCCTCGAGGATGAAGAGCCGCACCGGGACGCTGTTCCACATCAGAAGCGTCCTCGGGAAGAGGAACGCGGCGACGTGGCCCGCGAGCACGACGAGGATGCCGTAGTGGAAGGGCACCGTGCCCCAGAAGTGCTGCCGGTTCTCGAGGAGCTGCGAGGAGAGGCTCGAGTAGCTGAACGTCTGCTGCCGGTAGCGCTGGATGGTGACGATGAGGAAGATCGCCATCGACAGGTAGGGCAGCACGCCGAACAGGAAGAAGTCGCTCATCGAACGCCTCCAGGGTCGGCGTTCGGACGAACGCCCTGATCGACCAGCCCGACGACCTTCGAGACGGCCCGGAGCACGCTCGCGTACGTCCGGTCCTCCTGCTTCGCGAGGTCATCGAGGATGCGCCGGAGCGCCGGCGCGACGGCCGACTCGACCAGCGTCCGCGCCTCGACCTCCCCGATGCGCGGCAGGAGCCGCAGGACGTGCGCCATGTGGTCGGGCAGCTCGGAGCTCTCGGCGACTCCGGCCTTCCGCAGCATCTCCCGCATCCGCACGAGGAACGCGCCGCGCGCGTACTGCTCGCCGAACACCTGCCACCCCACTTCCAGCGCGCGCTGCGGGTTCACGTCGAACGTGCGGACGTACGCCTCCTCGCAGTCGCCGAGTTCGTGCGACGCCGCGTACGCGACGAACGGCACGAGCTCCGCAGCGGCTTCCGGCATCTCACGGGCGAGGAGCGCCTCGGCGTCCCCCGCGTCGCGCGCGAACGCCGCCGCCGGATAATCGAGGAGCTTCGCGAGAGCGTCGAAGGCCGCGGCGGATGCGCGCATCTCACGCCCCCCTCGCCGGCGCGGCGCGGAAGCCGAATCCGGCCGTGGAGCGGTGCTCGTGAGGATCGTCGAGCATCTCGAGCGCCATCTCGCGCTGCGACGGCGGTATGACGAAGCGGTCCTCGAACGTGGCGAGCGACGTGAGTTTGTAGATCGCGTCGATCTCTTCCCACGTCGTGTCGGCCTGCGCCAGGGCGCGCTCTGCGGCCTGCTTCGAGACATCGCCGACGGTGAGGTGCCGGCGCGCGATGCGCACCGCCATCTGCTTCTTCATCGCGTATCGCAGCTTGCCCTCGTTGCCCGCGGCGAAGAGCTTGCCGAGGTATGCCATGGGCACGCGCGACTTCTCGGGGTCGGCGAAGAGCTCATCGAGGTCGCTCTTGACCACGCCGCCGTTCATGGACGACATCACCGGAAGCAGCGGCGGGACGTAGAAGAGCATCGGGAACGTGCGGTACTCGATGTGCGGCGGAAGCGCGATGCCCCACGTCTTGACGAAGCGGTAGACAGGGGAGTGCTGCGCGGATTCGATGATCGAGTCGTGAACGCCGTTCTTCCGCGCCGCAGCGATGACCTCGGGGTCGTTCGGGTCGAGGATCATGTCGCGCTGCGCGTCGACGAGCTCGTGGTCGGGGCGCTTGGCGGCGCCGGGGAGCATCGAGGCGTCGTAGAGCACGTTGCCGAGGTAGCGGATGCGGCCGACGCACGAGTGGAAGCAGGCCGGCGCCTGGCCCGTCTCGAGGCGCGGGTAGCAGAGGATGCACTTCTCCGACTTGCCGGTGTTCCAGTTGTAGAAGACCTTCTTGTAGGGGCACGCCGCGACGCACGCGCGCCAGGCGCGGCAGCGCTGCTGATTGACGAGCACGATCCCGTCCTCGCCGCGCTTGTAGAGCGCGCCCGAGGGGCACGCCGCGACGCAGGCGGGGTTGAGGCAGTGGTTGCAGATGCGAGGCAGATAGAAGAAGACGAGGCGCTCGATCGCCATCATCTGCAATCGCAGCTCGGGTGTCAGCGCGTCGAGGTTCGGATCGTTCGCGGCGTAGATCTTCGAACCGCCGAGGTCGTCGTCCCAGTTGGGGCCCGCCTTGATGTCGATCGGATCGCCCGTGATCATCGACACCGGGATCGCCGTCGGCTGGTCGTCGCCCTCCGGAGCGGTGAAGAGCTCGTCGTACTTGTAGGTCCAGGGCTCGTAGTAGTCGTCCATGCTCGGCATGGACGGGTTGTGGAAGATGTTCGGGATGATCCGGGCCTTGCCCGTGGACTTCAGGCGCAGGTCCTTGCCGTCGGTCTCCCAGCCGCCGCGGTACGCCTCCTGGTCCTCCCAGCGCGTCGGATAGCCCGTGCCGGGCTTGGTCTCGACGTTGTTCCACCACATGTATTCCGTGCCCGGACGATCCGTCCACACGTTCTTGCACGCGATGGAGCACGTGTGGCAGCCGATGCACTTGTCGAGGTGGAAGACCATCCCGATCTGCGAGCGGACGTCCATGGCTCCCCCTCTCACGACTTCACCACTGCACCTTGGCGAGGCGGCGCACGAGGATGTGCGTGTCGCGGTTGCAGCCGACCGGGCCCCAGTAGTTGAAGTGATACGTGAACTGCGCGTAACCGCCGACCATCAGGTTCGGCTTCAGGCGCGTGCGCGTGAGACTGTTGTGCCCGCCCGCGCGCCGATTGCCGCGGAGCGGCGACTTCGGCACGCCGCAGGTGCGCTCGGGCGAGTGGTAGATGATGCAGATGCCGCGCGGGATGCGCACCGACACCGCGGCGCGCGTCACGACCACACCGTTGTCGTTGTGCACCTCGACCCAGTCGTTGTCGGCGATCCCGATCGAGTCGGCGTCCTTGTCGTTCATCCAGAACGGTTCGCAGCCGCGCGAGAGCGTCGTCATCCGCGCGTTGTCGCCGTACGTCGAATGGATGTGCCACTTGCCGTGCGGCGTCAGGAAGTTGAGCATCAGCGTCGGGCCCTCCTCCTTGGAGACGAGGAGGTCCGCGTACTGGGCCGGCAGGGGCTTGGGCTTGTACGTCGGCAGATGCTCGCCGAACTGCAGGTAGCCGGGGTGGTCGAGGTAGAGGTGCTGGCGGCCCGTCAGCGTGCGCCACGGCACCATGCGTTCGCGGTTGTAGGTGAAGGGCGCGTAGGCGCGGCCTCCCGTCATGAGTCCCGACCACATCGGGCTGTTCAGGAGCCGCCGCGGCTGCGTCTGCAGGTCGGCGAGCGTCGTCCTCACGCCGCGGAACGGCTCGGCGAGATCGGCGAGCGGCAGGCCGACCTTCTCCTCCATGTTCTTGTAGGAACGCCAGGCCAGCTCACCGTTGGTGACGCTGGCGAGGTGGAGGATCGCGTTGCACACGTCCTTGCCGTACTCGAGCGACGGATAGCGCTTCCCGCCCCAGGCCCTCGTCGGGTGCGTCTCGAGCATCTTGTCGTAGACGTCGTCGACCTTGTAGTGCGTGCCGTGAGCGCCGAGACCGTTCTCGCGGACCTTCGGGCCGAGCGAGCAGAACTGCTCGTAGAGGTGGACGTAGTCGCGCTCCACGAGCTTGAAGTTCGGCATCGTCTTGCCGGGGATCGCCGCGCACTCGCCGCGCGCCCAGTCGCGGATCTGGGGCTGCGCCATCTCAGCGGGCGTGTCGTGCATCAGCGGCATCGCCACGACATCCTTCACCTTGCCGGGGAAGTGGCGCGCGGCCGCCTTGCTGAAACTCTTCGAGATCGCCTTGAAGATGTCCCAGTCGCTCTTGCTCTCCCAGCACGGCGGCACGGCGGCCGCCAAGGGGTGGATGAAGCTGTGCATGTCGGTCGAGTTGAGGTCGTCCTTCTCGTACCACGTCGCGGCCGGCAGGATCACGTCGCTGTAGAGCGCGGACGTGTCCATGCGGAAGTTGAGATCGACGACGAGGTCCATCTTTCCGTGCGGGGCGTGCTCGTGCCACGCGACCTCGTTCACGTGGTCCTTCGCGAGGTCCTGCGCGATCTTGTTCGTGTGCGTGCCGAGGTAGTGGTCGAGGAAGTACTCGTGCCCCTTGGCCGACGCCATGAGCGCGTTGCCGCGCCAGATGAACCACACGCGCGGCCAGGACTCGGGCGCGTCGGGGTCTTCGATCGCGAACTTCAGGCGCTTCTCGACGAGCTCCCTCACCACGTGGTCGACGACGCCCTTCTCGTCCCTGGCGCCCGCGGCCTCGGCCTCCTTCACGAGCTCGATCGGGTTCTTGAGGAACTGCGGGTAGAAGGGCAGCCAGCCGTTCCTCACCGCGCGCACGTTGATGTCGATCGTGTGGCCCTCGGCCAGCGTGCCCTCGGGCTGCTTCGGCGGCACGGTGTGGTACTCGCGGAAGCTCTTCTCGTAGCGCCACTGGTCGGTGTGCACGTAGTGCCAGCTCGGCGCGTTCTGCAGGCGCGACGGCGGGATCCAGTCCTTGCCGAACGCGATCGCGCTCCAGGGCTCGCCGGGCGCGAGCTTCTCCTGGCCCACGTAGTGCGCGAGGCCGCCGCCGTTGACACCGACGCAGCCCGTCAGCACGAGCGCGTGAATGGCCGCCCGGTACATCAGGTTCGCGTGGTACCAGTGGTTGATGCCCGCGCCGATGATCACGGTGCACTTGCCGCCGGTGAGGTCCGCCGTCGTCGCCCACTCGCGGGCGAAGCGGATCAGCGTCGCGCGGTCGATGCCCGTGTACTTCTCCGCCCACGCGGGCGTGTACACGGCTTCGTCGTCGTAGCTGGACGGATACTCGCCTCCGAGTCCCCGAGACACCCCGTACTGCGCCATGAGCAGGTCGTAGACCGTCGTGACCGTGACCGTCTCGCCGTTCGCGAGCGCGATGCGGCGCACCGGCACCTCGCGGCGGATCGAGCAGCCGTCGGCGAAGTCGTCGAGTCGGACGCTGGCCGTGCCGTCGTTCTTCGTGAGGAACGAGAGCTCGGGGTCGATGTCGCTGCCGTCGGCCGCGTCCTTCCTGACGAGGTTCCACTTGCCCTTGGCCGCTCCCCATCGGTGGCCGACGCTGCCCATCGGCATCTTCGGGCAATGATCGAGCGCGTCCCACACGAGGAACTTCCACTCGCCGTTCTCCTCCGCGGCGTACTTCGCGAGGCGGCCGGCGCGCAGGAGCTGTCCGGCCTCCCACTCCTCGCCATCCTCCTTCAGTTCGACGAGGAACGGCGAGTCGCTGTACGTCTTGCAGTACTCGAGGAAGCCCGGGTTCTGCTTCTCGTGGTGGAATTCCTTCAGGATCACGTGGTTGACGGCCATCCACCACGCGCCGTCCTGGCCGGCGTTCAGCGGGATCCACTCGTCCGCGTACTTGCTCACCTGACTGAAGTCGGGCGAGAAGACGACCATCTTCGTGCCGTTGTGGCGCGACTCGGCCGCGAAGTGGCAGTCGGGCGTGCGCGTCATGTTCAGGTTGCTGCCCATGACGGCGAGGAACTTGGCGTTGAACCAGTCCGCCGATTCGTTCACGTCGGTCTGCTCGCCCCACGTCTCGGGCGAGGCGCTCGGCAGGTCGCAGTACCAGTCGTAGAACGACAGCGACACGCCGCCCATGAGCTGCAGCATCCGCGCGCCGGCGGCGTAGCTGATCATCGACATCGCCGGAATGGGCGAGAACCCGGCGATGCGGTCGGGACCGTGCGTGCGGATCGTGTCCACGCACGAGGCGGCGATCATCTCGAGTGCGGTGTCCCAGTCCACGCGGCGCAGTCCGCCCTTGCCGCGGGCGCGCTGCCAGCGCGAGCGCTTCTCGGGGTCCGAGACGAGCGAGCGCCACGCCTCCACCGGGTCCTCGAACTCTGCGCGCGCCTTGCGCCAGAGCTCGAGCAGCGCGCCGCGCATGTACGGGTACTTCACGCGCAACGGGCTGTAGAGGTACCACGAGTAGCTGATGCCGCGCTGGCACCCGCGCGGCTCGTACCCCGGGAGCCCCGCCTCGAGCGCCGGGTAGTCGAGGCCCTGCATCTCCCACGTGACGATCCCGTCCTTCACGTGGATCTGCCACGAGCAGGAGCCCGTGCAGTTGACGCCGTGCGTGCTGCGCACGATGCGGTCGTACTGCCAGCGGTTCCGATAGAACTCCTCCCACGCGCGGGTCTTCGGCTCGACCGTGTCGTGGATGAATGGATGTCCGTCGCGGCTCATCGGCCCGCTCCTTCCACGAGTCTCCTGCGCACGCCCCGGAAGCGGCTCCGCCACAGCCAGTCGAACGCGAGGAGGATCCCGACGAGGCCCCCGACGCCTGCGACCAGGAACTCGAACACGCCCGACTCGGCCGGCTTGCCGACGCCCTTCTCGGCGCAGTCCTTCAGGTATGCGACGAGCGAGAGGATCTCCTCGGACGCGAGGGGCGTTCCCGTGGGCTTGAAGATCGGCGTCATCGTGAGCGACGGCGGCGCCGAGAGCCACGCTGAGAGCGCCTTGCGCCCCTCGAGCCGGGCGTAGACCTCGGTGAGGTCGGGACCGAGCCGCCCGCCGCCGAAGCCCGGCGTTCCGCGCACGGTGTGGCAACCGACGCACGCCGGCGCGCCGCTCGCGATCCGCTCCTCGCCGAGGAAGAGCTGCCGTCCGCGTTCGGCGTCCTCCGCCGTCAGCGGGCGCTCGCTGATGACGAGGCCCTGGAACTGCGACTTCTCGAGGGCCGATTCCTGCTCGATGAGGTCGAGCATCTTCGCGATCCGGTCGCGCGTGATGCCGACAGGAGTCGTCATGTAGACGTTGTTCGCCGCGGCGAAGAGCTTGCGCAGGTACTCGTCGCCGGCGTCGATCGCCGCCTTCGGGTCGAGCATGAAGCGCGTGAGCTGCTCACGGTCGCGGCGCTTCTCCACGTCCTTCAGGTCCGGTCCGGTCAGCTTGCCGCCGCCGATGGTGTGGCAGCTCGTGCAGTTCTGACGGAAGTAGGCGACGGTCTCCTCGGAGACGGGGTCGGCGGCGAGCGCTGCTCCCGGGACGGCGGCGACCAGGGCCCACGCGAGAACGGTGCGCATGAGCGCCTGGACACAAGCACCGTGCCGCGTCGCGGCCGAGCCCAGCTCCGGCGCGCGGCGCATACCCGGCCATGCGGCCGCGGAGGCCGGGGGCCGGAAGTCGTTCGTGCGCGCCGGCTTACGAGTGCATACGCGAGGCCGCGCCAGGACCTTCGCCGAAGTCGATGCGATCGATGTCGAGCGACTTCAGGATGCGCTGCAACGCCGCGCGCGTGAGTCCGCAGGACTGCGCCGCCTGCGTGACGTTGCCCTTCGCCGATTCGAGCGCGCGCTGGACGAATTCCCGCTGGAACCGCTCGACCACGCGGCGCTTCGACGCCTCGTAGTCGCCCTCGCCCACGGAGCCCGGAGCGTCCCAGCCGGCGACGCCGAGACCCAGGTGGTGCGGCAGGATGCGGTCGCCCGGAGAGACGACCACGGCGCGCTGCATCGTGTTCTCGAGTTCGCGCACGTTCCCGGGCCACGGGTGCGCGACGAGGGCGTCGATCGCGTCCTTGGTCAGTTCGGGGACGCGCGCCGCGGGACCGAGGCAGACCGACGTGGCGCGCGCCAGGAACTGCAGCGCGAGCGGCACGACGTCCGCGGGGCGCTCCTTGAGCGGCGGCACGTGGATCGTGACGACGCGCAGACGGTAGAAGAGGTCCTCGCGGAAGGCGCCCGTCCTGATCAGCGCCGCGAGGTCGCGATTCGTCGCCGTGACGAGCCGGAAGTCCACAGGCACGTCGCGAGCGCCGCCGAGGGGGCGCACGATCTTCTCCTGCAGCACGCGCAGGAGCTTGCCCTGGAAAGGCAGCGACATCGACGCGATCTCGTCGAGGAAGACCGTTCCGCCGCGCGCCTCGGCGAAGATCCCAGCACGATCCGAGTCGGCACCCGTGAAGGCGCCGCGCGTGTGGCCGAAGAGCTCGCTCTCGAGCAGCGTGTCGGGCAGCGCCGCGGCGTTGACGGCGAGGAAGGGCTTGCCCGCTGCGCCGGAGAGCTCGTGGACCGCGCGCGCGACGACCTCCTTGCCCACGCCCGTCTCGCCCTCGATGAGCACGGGGACCGGCGTCGGGGCGACGCGGCGCACGAGGTCGAGCACGCGCCGCATCCGCGGGTCCACGGCGACGAGCGATCCCGGGTCCATCGCCCGCGCCCCGCGCCGGTCTGCGAGCGTCTGCAGTCCGAGACGCGTGCAGAGCGTCACGAGCTCCGCGTTGTCGAAGGGCTTCGTGAGGAAGTAGGAGGCGCCGTGCTGCATGCACCACACGGCGGTCTGGATCGTCCCGAAGCCCGTCAGGATCGCGACGACCGTGGCGGGCGCGCGCCGCTTGATCTCCGCAAGCAGGTCCGCGCCCGACATGCCGGGCATCTGCAGATCGGTCAGCACGATGTCCGCGCCGCTGCGCTCGAAGACGGCGATCGCCTCGGCGCCGCTGCCCGCCTCCTCGACCGAGAAGCCCGAGCCGGCGAGGAGCATGCGGAGCCCGAGGCGCAGATCGGGTTCGTCGTCGACGACGAGGACCTTCACCGACGCGAGTTCGGCAAGCGCGGACGTGCTCATCGCGGTCATCGTAGCCCCCTCACGTGCCCGCCGGAGCCGGAGCCGCGCAACGCAGCCGCACGCGGAAGACCGTTCGGCCCGGCGCCGATTCGACGAGTTCCAGTCCGCCCCCGTGCAGTTCGGCGATGCGCCGCGCCGTGGGCAGGCCGAGGCCCGTGCCCGCGCCGCGGCGTTTGGTGGTGAAGAAGGGCTCGAAGATCCGGCGGCGCGCCTCCTCGCAGACGCCGGGCCCCGTGTCCGTCACGTCCACGACGACGTGGTCCGCCTCGGCGCGCGCCGCCAGAGTGACGCGGCCGCCCGCCTTGCCCATCGCCTGCACGGCGTTGAGCACCAGGTTGACGAAGATCTGCCGCACCTGGATCTCGTCGCCGGCGAGCGTCGCCGCGCCCGCGCCGTGATCGCAGCGGATCTCCACGCCGCTGCGCTCGGCGAGCGGGCGCAGGAACCGGCCCACGTCGTCGAGGACGGCTTGCACTTCCACCTCGGCGACCTCGGGGGGCGCCCCCGTCGCGTAGTCGAGGAGTTCGCGGATCGCGCGCTTGCACTGCTCGGTGTTGCGCCGGATCACGGTGAGGTGCTCCTTGTAGGGCGAATCCGCCGCGAGCCCCGACTCGACCATCTGCGCGAACATGCTGATCGCCGCGAGCGGATTGTTGAGCTCGTGCGCCATGACCGCCGCCACCTCTCCGAGCACCGAGACTCGCTCGTGGTGGATCTGGCGCTCGTCCTGGGCGACGCGGTCGGTGATGTCGCGCGACACCAGCACGCGTCCGCGCCGCACGCCGTCGCCGCCGGGCAGGCGCGTGACGTGGATCTCGTGGACGCGGTCGCCGACGTCGACGATGCAGGAGCGCGCGGGGCGCACGGCGTCGACGAGGCACCCCGCGCATCCGGCGCCGGCGGTCTTCGGCTCGCCGCACGCGTAGTGGCTCGTGATCCGCCGGTCCCGCGCGGCGAGGAGATCGAGCAGCGGCCGCGCGGCGGCGTTGGTCAGGACGGGGTTGCCGTCCGGATCGAGCACCACGAGGCCGTCACGCATCGACGCGATCACGGCGTCGAGCCGGTCGCGCTGCGACGCGAGTTCGAGGGCCGCGACCTCGAGACGGCGCGTGCGCACCTCCACGGCCTCCGCCATGTGGTTGAACGACCGGGCGAGCTCGCCGATCTCGTCCTCGGACCGCGGCTCGACGCGCGCGCCGAAGTCGCCGTCCTTCACGCGCCGCGCCGCGTCGCGCAGATCGACGAGCGGCCGCGCGACGAAACGCATCGGGAAGTAGAGGATGACGCCGATCGCCACGGCGAGCGCCACCCCGACGAGGAGGAAGCGGCTCTGCAGGCCGCTGACGGGCTCGAGCGCCGCGGTCGAGGTCAGCTTCACGCGCGCCGTCCATCCATTGGAGTCGAGCGGACGCGCGTCCTCGATGACGCCGCCGCGCGGCGTGAACCGGGCGACGTCGGCGGCGCGATCGCCTGCCTTCGCGTCGACGATCCGGAGTCCGAAGCCCGTGCGGGCGAGCTCCGACTCGGCGGCGGGAGCGCCGGCGAGCAGCGCCGGCGGGATCGTCAGGGCGTGGCCGTTCCCGTCATCGAGCGAGAGGGCGACGGCGTCGTCCCCGCCTCGCTGCGGCACTCCGGTGCCCGCGAGCGACGACGCGACCCACGACCCCGTGCGCACCCACGCGACGAGGCGTCCGAGCCGACGCATCCCGTCGAGCGAGCGCAGCGGGACGGAGATCGCCTGGACCGGGAAATCGTCGGCCGCGGTCGGGGCCAGCATCCCGCTGTGCCACGGACCCTCCGCGGCGCCGGCGCCCGCCGCGACCGCCGCGAGGTGCGGCGAGGCGGCGGCGCGCACGGAGACCAGTTCCCTGCCGTCGGGACCGGTCACCGTCAGGTCGAGGAACGCGGGGACGAGCGGCAGCTTGTTCTCCCTGAGATGGCGGCGCAGGACGTCGCGCGCCCCGGCAACCGCTTCGGGCGCCACCCCCCCGAGCGCCGTCTCGGCGCTCTGCCGGATGAAGCCGTCGGACGCGAAGTCCTCGGTGCGGCTCGTCAGGAGATGGAGGTTCGCGTCGAACGAGTCGGCGTACGTGCGGCACTGGTACGAGAGGCGCAGGAGGATCTCGTCCTCGAGCGCCCGGCTGGCGGAAGTGGACACGAGGTAGCCGCCGACGCCGAACGCGAGCAGGCAGACGCCGATGAACGTGAGCGCGAGCTTGTACTTGACGTCGAGCCAGTGCAGGGGATCTCGGAGCACGTCAGCTCGTCCCGATCCGCGCCGGCCGCTCACGGCGCGACGCGAAGCCGTGCGAGCCGTCCTGGGTCACCACCATGCGGCGCACGATATCCATGCGCCGGGCGCGCCCGCCGTGACCGGAGTCACGCCCGGATGGCCGGCCGGCGCTGCCGCCGGCCGGCCACCGCGTTCGTCAGCGTCGTTCGGACGGAGTCGTCAGAGCGTCCGCATGAACGCCACGAGATCGGCCTTGTCCTCGGCGGAGAGCTTGAGTTCCATCACGAGGTTGAAGAACTCCACCGTGTCCTCCAGCGTCAGGAGCCGGTCGTCGTGCAGGTACGGCGGCGAGTCCTTGATGCCGCGGAGGGGGAAGGTCTTGATCGGTCCGTCCGAGGAGGCCTTGCGCCCGTTGATCATGCGCTCCGTGAAGAAGCGCTCCACGCGCAGGTTGTGCATGCTGTTGTCGGTGTAGTAGGGCGCGGGGTGGCACGCGGCGCACTGGGCCCTGCCCGAGAAGAGCGCCTGACCGCGCAGTTCGCTCTCGCTCGCCTTCGCGGGGTCGAGGCGTCCCATCACCGTGAGTTTCGGAGCGGGCGGGAAGTCGAGCAGGTTCTCGAACTCGGCCATGGCGTGCACCTGGCTGCCGCGCTCGAGGATGTTCACGCCCTTCTTCTGCGCCTGCGCCGGGTCGCCGTCGAAGTAGGCGGCGCGCTGCTCGAACTCGGTGAAGTCCTCCACGGTCTTCATCGCGCGCTGCGAACCGAAGAGCCGCTGGACGTGGAGGCCGCGGAGCGTCGGCGTGTCGATGCGGTGCCGGTGCTCGTTCGGCCGGATGTCTCCGACGGTGTGCGTCGCCGCGTTGGTGTGGCCGTTGGCGTGACAGTCGAAGCAGGAGACGCCCAGGTGGGCCTTCAGGCTGCGCCGGTCGTCGGTCGCGTTGAACTGCGCCTGCGGGAACGGCGTCACGAGGAGCCGCAGGCCCTCGAGCTGCTTCGGATTGAGGATGTCCCGGAAGAGCTCGTCGAAGTTGGCGAGAGTCACGAGCTCGCCCCGCGACACGTCGCCGAGGTCCGGGCGGGTCGTGAGGTAGATCGGCGCCGGGAACTCCGGCAGGAGGTGCTGCGGCAGGTCGTAGTCGAGGTCGAAGCGCGACAGGTCGCGATCCGTCTGGCGCCTGGTCTCGTCGATCAGCGGCTGAGGGAAGACCATGCCCCCGGCTTCGTGGTGCGGATGCGGCAAGGGGTAGAAGCCGGCCGGCCAGAGGTCTCCGGATCGGACGGCATCCGGCGTCATGGCGGCGAGCTTGTCCCACGTCATGCCGTTCTTCAGCTTCGTCCGGACCCCTTCCTGCACCGGCTTTCCGCGCGACATCGCGACGCCCGTCGCCGGACGGTCGGAGAGGTCGTAGCGATCCGCGAGGAGCGCCTGATGTCGCTTGGCGAACTCGGGCTTCGCCTCCTGCAGTCGCTTGACGAGCGCGCCGAAGTCCTCCGCGGCGACGGCGGTCAGTCCGCCCGCGAGGACCAGTCCGGCGGCCACGGCCGCACGGGAACGACTCACACGACGATCCGCGTTCATCATCCACTCCTTTCGAGTCGGTGCGCCTGTCGCCGCCACGCTGGTGACGGCGACGCGACCGCTCGTGGGAAGCTAGCCACGTCCCGATCGCAACCGTGTGACTCAGGTTGCAAGCCAGTCGCAACCGCCGCCGACGGCATCGACGAACTGGTGAGGTGAGCGCCGTTCTCCGCGACCGGACGCGGCACGAAGCGGGCCGACTTCGCGCCGCCGCTCCCCGACGGTCCTTCGCCGTGCCGCCCATGGCTCGCTAGCCTTCTCGCCGTCACTGCCACCCCCGAGGCGGACCAGGAGGAGCCGGGATGAAGGTTCTGCTGGGGATTCTCGCGGCGCTCGCCGTGGTCGGGGCCATCTGGTACTTCGGCATGTCGTACAGCCTCGACGTGGGCGCGACGCCCGCGGCGCCGCTCGGCGACTTCGCGAAGCTGGAGTCGGCGCTCACGGGCAAGGGGCTGCGCAAGGAGACGCCGCAGCCTGCCGAGGTGAAGTCGCTCCTCGGCGACCGGATGGAGATCGCCGCGGACCTCGTCGCGACGTCGTACGTCGACCTCGTCCCCGGGCTGCGCCACCAGGTGCTCGTCTTGAGGCGTCCCGACGGGAAGGTCGCCGCCGTCTGCTCCAACTTCCGATCGGGCTCCTTCGACTACTCGAAGACGGGGACCAGGGCCGAGAACTTCGCCGCTCTCTACTGGACCGCGCTCTCGGGCGCCGAGCCGAAGTTCAAGAAGGAGTCGGAGGGCGGCGGCGACCGGCGCGAGTTCCTCATCGCGAGGTTCCAGAAGGGCACGATCGACGCGCAGTGGAAGAAGGAAGGCGGCAGCGCCACGCTGATGGTGCCGCACGAGATCGCCGATCTCGTCACGTTCATCGCGAAGTAGCACGCCCCGCGGAGGAGCCTTCATGCCGAGGAAGAAGAAGGGCGCGGACGACCAGGTCTGCCGCTCCATGCTGGCCGAGCACGAGACGACGATCGACGCGCGGACGGACCGCGTCTGGCGCGCGCTCACCGACGAGATCGGCCGCTGGTGGAACGCGGGCTTCCACGCGCTGCCGAACGCCCGCGGCATGCGACTCGAACCCGTGATCGGCGGCCGCATGTACGAGTGGGCGGACGACGGCTCCGCAGTCGTCTGGGCCACGGTCATCGGCGTCGAGCCCGGCCGCTCGCTCGATCTGGCCGGACACCTCAGCCGGTCGTTCGGCGGGCCCGCGATCGTGCTGATCCGCTTCGACGTGGAGGCGAAGGGCGCGACGAGCGTCGTGAAGGTGTCGGAGTCGCGCGTCGGGCTCGTCTCGGGCGACGCGGCCGCGAGCGCGAAGAAGGG
>JANNHP010000134.1:0-12495 GCA_031404455.1 Planctomycetia bacterium
GATTCGAGTTGCATCCAATACGTCCCGGCCGGTTCGTCGTTCGCGGCGGACACCGTGACCGTCACGCGGATCAGCGAGCGCAGCGTGAGGTCGCACGTCGCTTCGTTGGTCGCGGGGTCGATGACGACGCGGACCGGCGCCGACCGCGCGAAGTTCGCTCGCTCGGCTCGGCACGAGTAGACGCGGCCGGGGACGAGGCCCTCGATCGTGAACGTGCCGTTCTTCTCGGCGCCCCACTCGAGTCGATACGGATCGTCGTCCTCCGGGTCGGCGGTGCGGTCGGTCAGCACGACCTCGGCGTCCGCAACTGGCTGCCCCGACGGGTCCCGCACGCAGCCCCGGAGAGTCCCCGCGCGAAGCAGGCGAAACGTCACCTCGACCGGCGGACCGCCGACGAGGCCCGTCCGCACGGTGGTCGTCGGTTCGATGTAGCCGTCGTGCTCCGCGCTGACGACGAACGACCGCGACGGCGGGAGCCACGCCGTCGCGCGGCCGTCGGGGCCCGTCATCACGAAGTCGAAGCCGCCTTCGAGTCGCCCGTCGAGGTCGAGCGACGAGTTCTCGACGGGCGCGCCGGTCGCGGCGTCGGTGACCGTGAACTCGATCGCCGCGCCGCGGTGGAGGCGGACGTCGACCGCGGCGTCCTCGTTCTCCTTCGTCGTCAGACGTGCATCGCCCCTCGCCCAGCCCGGCGCCCGCGCGATCACCTGCACCTCGCCCGCGCGGAAGTCTTCGAACGCCGCCTCGCCGCCCGCGCCGGCGACGCCCCGTTGCGAGTTGCCGGCGAACACCTCGATCGACGCGCCCGCGATCGGCTCGGGCGGTTCGCCGCCGAGGACCTTCACGCGCAGGCGGCACGCCGGTTTCGACGGATTGGACGTCGGCGCCTCGGGGGACGTCTCCTTCGGCGCCGCCGCGCGCGCCGGGCGGACGGGTGCGGACGGCGCGGGGACGGTCGCCGACGGAGACGTCCTCGGCGGGGCCGGGACGGCGGGTTCGTCGCCGCACGAACGAAGCGCCGCGCCGATCACCACGGCGACGACGAACATGCCCGCCGCGACCTTCGCACCGTCGGTCCCGTTCGCCATCGGCCCGGATCCTACGCCGCGCCGCCGCCCGCGTCCCCGCCCACAGCCATTCGTCGCCGGACCCGCGCGACCGCGATAAGTTCATGCACCGTCCCGTCGAGCCCGGCGGGCCCGCGCTTCCCGACGAAAGGACGGTCCCCTCGATGTCCACCACCTGCGTGCTCGGCGCCCAATGGGGCGACGAGGGCAAGGCTCGCGTCGTGGATCTCCTTGCCGACACGGCGGACCTCATCGTCCGGTACCAGGGCGGCAGCAACGCGGGGCACACCGTCGTCTACGCGGGGGAGACGTACCGCCTGCACCTGATCCCGTCGGGCATCCTTCGGCCCGGGAAGACGAACGTCGTCGCGCACGGCGTCGTCGTCGATCCGGAGATGCTGCTGTCGGAGATCGCGGAACTGCGCGGGCGCGGCGTCGAGATCGGGCGCAACCTGGTCGTCTCCGACCGCGCCCACGTCGTCATGCCCTGGCACAAGCGGCTCGACATGGCGCGCGAGAAGGCCGACGGCAAGAACGCGCACGGGACGACCGGCAAGGGCATCGGCCCCTGCTACGCCGACAAGGTGAGCTCCCGCGGCATCCGCATCGGCGACCTCTACGACGACGAGTGGTTCCGCGAGCGGCTGAACATCAACCTCGACGAGAAGAACAAGATCCTGACGCACGTCTACGGCGAGGCGCCGCTGCGCTTCGACGACGTGTACGACGCCTACCGCCGTCACGCCGACGCGCTCCAGCCGTTCGTGGGCGACGCGGTCACGCTGCTGCACGACTCGATCGCGGCGGGCAAGAGCGTCCTCTTCGAGGGCGCCCAGGGCGTGATGCTCGACGTGGATCTCGGGAACTACCCGTACGTGACGGGCTCGAACTCGTGCGCGCTCGGCGTCCCGAGCGGGACGGGCATCCCGCCGCGCGCGCTCGACCGCGTGATCGGCGTGACGAAAGCGTACGGCACGCGCGTCGGCGCGGGCCCCTTCCCGACCGAGGACTTCGGCAAGGACGGCGAACGCCTGCGCGAGGTCGGGCGCGAGTTCGGCACCACCACGGGCCGCCCGCGCCGCTGCGGATGGATCGACGCCGTGGCACTCCGTTACAGCGTCCGCAGCAACGGCATCGACGGTCTCGCGATCGTGAAGCTCGACGTGTTGCGCGGCTTCCAGTCGCTGAAGATGTGCGTGGCCTACGACACGCCGCAGGGCCGTATCAATCACGTGCCCGCCACGGCGCCCGGCCTCTTCGCGGCGAAGCCGATCTGGCGCGAGTTCCCCGGCTTCGAGGAGGACATCAGCGGCGTGCGGACGATGTCTGCGCTTCCCGTCAACGCGCGGAAGTTCGTCGAGGCGATCTCCCAGGAGGCGGGCGCCCCGGTCACGCTCGTCTCCGTCGGACCGAGCCGCGAGCAGGTGATCCTGCCGGACGCCGCCGCTTGAAGTCCGCCGTCAAGGCGCACAAGCCGCCGACACCCACGCCCGAGAAGATCCTGCCCGACGTGCCGGTCGAGAAGATCCCGGCGTCGATCGGCATCATCATGGACGGCAACGGCCGCTGGGCGCGGCGCTCCGGTTGGGAGCGCGTGCGCGGGCACACCGCGGGCATCGACTCCGTCCGCGAGACGACGCGCGAGTGCGCGAAGCTCGGCGTCAAGGAACTGACGCTCTATGCGTTCAGCGTCGAGAACTGGAAGCGCCCGCGCAAGGAGGTGAGCTACCTCATGCGCCTCCTGCGGAAGTTCGCGGTGGACGAGCGCCCCGAGATCGAGACGAACGCGATCCGCTTCACCACGATCGGCCGCGTGGACGACATGCCGAAGGCGACGCTCGACGAACTGCGCGAGACGACGCGCCTCTCCGCCGCGAACCGCGGGATGACGCTGCGTCTGGCACTCTCGTACGGCGGACGCACCGAGATCGCCGACGCCGCGAAGCGCATCGCCGAGGACGTCGCCGCCGGGCGTCTCGCGCCGAAGGACGTGGACGAAGCGGCCGTCGCGTCGCGCCTCTACGACCCGGAGATGCGCGACGTCGATCTCTGCATCCGCACGGCGGGCGAGATGCGCGTGTCGAACTTCCTGCTCTGGCAGATCAGCTACGCCGAGCTCTACGTGACTCCGGCGCTCTGGCCCGAGTTCCGGCGCGAGCACCTGCACGCCGCCATCCGCGCGTACGCGCAACGCGAACGCCGCTTCGGCGGGCTCATCGCCAAGTGATCACCGCGCGCCGCGTCGGGGTCGGGATCACCGTCGGGGCGGTGGTGATCGGCCTCGTCCTCTTCGACTGGTTCCTGAAGACGAAGTGGGGCACGTCGATCGTCATCATCGGCCTCACGTGCGGCGCCCTCGCCGAGCTCTACGACATGTTCGAGGCGGCCGGGATCAAGTGCCACCGCAAGTGGGGTGTCGCGTGCTCGGCCGCGCTGATGCTCATGCGCGTCGGCTACAGCTACCTCGGACTCACGAACGCCGAAGCGCACTCGGTGTTCCTCGCGGGGCTCACGATGACCGCGATCGCGCCCTTGATGGGCCGCGTGCTCAGCGCGAAGGGTCCGGTCGAGGCGGCGCCCGACGAGCTCCGCAAAATCGGCGCGACGACGCTCGGCCTCGTCTACGTCACGCTCTGCGCATCGTTCCTGCTGGAGATGCGGCTCATCACCGACGGCGCGGGCAACTCTCGCCTCGGACTCCAGCTCGCGTTCCTGCTCTGCGCGACGGTGAAGGCGGGGGACACCGCCGCTTACTTCGTCGGCCGAACGATCGGCAAGCACTCGCTCTCGCCCATCTCGCCGAAGAAGACGATCGAGGGCTCGATCGCGTCGCTGCTCTGCTCGATTCTCGTGTCGCTCCTCGTCGGCTCCCTGCTCTTCGACTTCGACGCGCGCGTCATGATCGGCTTCGGCGTCATCGCCGACCTCGCGGGCCAGGGCGGCGACCTCGTCGAGAGCTACCTGAAGCGCATCCTCGGCGCGAAGGACTCAGCGAAGACCTTCGGCGAGATGGGCGGCCTGCTCGACGTGATGGACGCGCTGCTGCTCGCGGCGCCGCCGGCGTATCTGTGGGTGGAACTCTTGATTGCGAGAGGGTCATGACGTTGAAGCGCGTTCCACGGCCGAAGGGGGATGCGGCATCGTCGCCGCCCATGTGTGACTCGCCTCGGCACCGGGCGCGGAAGGTCAAGGTCACGCGCGACACTCTTCGCGTCGACCTGACCGATGGCCGCACGATCACTGTGCCCACCTACTGGTTCCCGCGCCTCCTTCGCGGTACGGCGAAGCAGCGTGCCCGTTACGAACTGATCGGCGAAGGCGAGGGCATCCACTGGCCCGGCGTCGACGAGGACATCAGCGTGTACGGGCTCTTGCTCGGACGGCGCGCACATCCAGGCAGCGAGTTCTGGAAGTCGGACCTGCTGGAGAAGCGTGGCAAGCGCCGTCGATCTGCGTCGGTTGCAAGACGTCGCTCAGTGCCCCGCGATTAGCTCAGCGCCTGGCGATCGGCCCGGATCAGTTGACGACTCTCTCTCGGTAGGGGCGGGCCCCCGTGTCCGCCCGGCCCGCACCGCCCGGCCCGCACCGCCCGGAGACGTTGGGCGGACACGGGGGTCCGCCCCTACCGAGTTTCTCTCCGCTCATCAGCCTGATGCCGGGGCTCGGCTGCGTTCAGCCGTGCGAGCAGGTCCCGCCGCGCGCCGTCCGTCATCCCCGGGCTGCGACCGGACTCCCACAGCGTCCTCAGTGCATCGACGCTCATGTGCTGTTCGATGAACGGCACTGCGTGCGCCACGATCGCTTCCGTCACCTCTGTTCCGAGAGCGGCGGCGTCCGTCCGAAGGTCGATCGGCCACCACTTGTCGAACTCGCCCGACGAGAGAAAGCCGAGTCGATGTCCCACGTGGGAGTCCATGCTCGTTGCCGTGCGCAGTGGCACGCGCGCAGGCAGCAGTCGGCCGCAGACCACGCCGACGTTGACGGTGAACAGCACGAGTTCGCGAGAGCTCTTCGTACTTCTCTGGAACTGAATGACTCCGGACATGCCGTCTCTGACCAGGCGGAACACCGGCCCACGGCGGCTGAACCCGAGGGGCTTCAGTCGAGCGGCCGTCGTCAGGACGACGGAGTCGAACCCCTCGTCGAGACTCGTGCGCTCCTTCATCTCCTCCGCGCCCCTTTCCTCCCCGGCCGATACCCCACCGTCCCCCGCGTCCCCGCGTCCTTCGCGTGCACGTACGTCGGTTCGTTCGCGGCCTCGCGTTTCGCCGCGAGCGCCTCCGGCGGCGGCTTGTCGGGGATGAGGCACTGCTTGCCGTTTCCGATCAGATCGCGGCGGCCGGCGTCCACCAGCGCCTTGTGCACGGTGAACCAGTTGCGCGGCTCGAAGAACTGCATCAGCGCGCGCTGCGTCATGCGGTCGCGGAGCTTCCTCACCGTCTCGACGGGCTTCATCGTGAGCGGGTCGATGCCGGTGAAGTAGATGCACGTCGCGATGTCCATCGGCGCGGGGATGAAGTCCTGCACCTGACGCGGCCGGTAGCCGTGGCCCTTCAGGAAGATCGCGAGCTCGATCATGTCCTCGACGGCCGAACCCGGGTGGCTGGCGATGAAGTAGGGGACGAGATATTGCTCCTTGCCCGCGCGCTCGCTGGCCGCGCGGAACTTCCCCTCGAACGTCTCGAACTCGCGGTGACTCGGCTTCTTCATCAGCGCGAGCACGCGATCCGACTGGTGCTCCGGCGCGACCTTCAGGTGACCGCCGACGTGGTGCGTCACGAGTTCCTCGATGTACTCGTCGTCGAGGTTCGCAAGGTCCATGCGAATGCCGGACGCGATGTGGACGCGCTTCACGCCCGGCACGGCGCGCGACTTCCGCATCAGCGAGATCGTCGGCTTCTGGCTCGTCCCGAGGAGTTTGCAGACCGTCGGGTGGATGCACGAGAGCCGCTTGCAGACGGCCTCCACCTCGGGCCGCGTGCAGCGCATCTTGTACATGTTGGCCGTGGGCCCGCCGAGGTCGCTGATCGTGCCCTTGAAGTCCGGCTCGGCCGCGATCGTGCGGACTTCTTTCAGGATCGAACGCTCGCTGCGGCTCTGGATGACGCGCCCCTCGTGCATCGTGATCGAGCAGAACGTGCAGCCTCCGAAGCAGCCGCGCATCACCTGCACCGAGTCCTTGATCATCGTGTGCGCGGGGATCGGCTCGGTGTAGCGCGGGTGCGGGCGGCGCGTGTACGGCAGGTCGTAGATGGCGTCCATCTGCCGCTCGGAGATCGGCAGGCACGGCGGGTTGACGACGAGCACCCGGTCGCCGTGCGCCTGCGTGATGCGCTTCGCGTTGAAGGGGTTCGTCTCGTGATGGAACGTCCGTGTCATCCGCGCGAACGCGAGCTTGTCGCTCGCCACTTCCTCGAAGGACGGCAGCGCGATCGTGTCGCCCGGCCAGTGCGGGAGGGTCTCCTTCGCGCCGAGTAGATACGCCACGCCGCGGAGATCGCGCGCCGCGGCCGCGGGCTTCCCCGCGGCGAGTCGCTCCGCGATGGCGACGATCGTCTCCTCGCCCTTGCCGAACGCGAGGAGGTCCGCCTTCGACGGCACGAGCATCGACGGCCGGACTTGCTCGCTCCAGTAGTCGAAGTGCGCGATGCGCCGCAGCGACGCCTCGATGCCGCCGATGACGACCGGCACGCCGGGGAAGGCCTCGCGGCAGCGCTGCGCGTACACGGGCGTCGGACGGTCCGGGCGCAGGCCGATCTTCCCGCCGGGCGAGTAGGCGTCGTCGTTGCGGCGCTTCTTCCCCGCCGTGTAGTGGTTGATCATCGAGTCCATGTTCCCGGCGGAGACGGCGTAGAAGAGCCGGGGACGGCCGAGCGCGCGCCACGCGTCCGCGCTCTTCCAGTCGGGCTGCGCGAGGATCGCGACCTTGAAGCCCTTCGACTCGAGGACTCGGCCGAGCACGGCCATCGCGAAGCTCGGGTGGTCGACGTACGCGTCGCCGGTGACGAAGACGACGTCGGGCGCGTCCCAGCCGCGGGCGCGGACCTCGTCGGCGGTCGTCGGGAGCCAGAGCTTCGATGTCACGCAGCCATCGTGCGCGGGAGCCGACGCCGCGAGTTACGATTCCTCGGCAGTCGGGACCGGGCAGCCGGGTGGAAGTCGAGAGGAGAGGCCATGCAGCACCGTCGATGGATGATGCTCGCTGCGATCGCAGCGGGCGCGATGACGGACGCCGGGGCGACCGGGACGATCGACAGCACCGGCGCGGCGATCGCGGCCGGGACGAGTCCGGGGATCACCGGGACCGTGCTGGTCGATCCGTGCGCCGAGGGCGGCGCTCCGCCCGCGCTGCCGCCGATCGCCCCGCTCGGCACGATCGGAGCGATGACGAACCTTCCCCCCGCGTTCCCCGGCGGCGGGACCGGGGCCGACGGCGCGTTTCGGGCGACCACGAACCAGTCCCTCCCGGGCGGGACCTACAACTTCACCACGTACGACGTCGACGCCGGGGTCACCGTCACCTACTCGGGCGCGGTGACCATCCGCGCGACCGGCATCATGTTCATCCAGGGCCACGTCGTGACGACGGCCGCCGCTGCGCCGATCACGCTGCGGTGCGCGGCCAACCTCGCGCTCGGCGGGGACTTCGGTAATCCCGGTTCGGTCCGCACGAGCGGCACGGCGAGCCCGATCGCGATCGGCGTCCAGCAGTCGATCTCCTTCTACTCCCAGGTGGTCGTCTCGGCGACGAGCGGGAACGTGTCGATCGTCTCGCACGGCGACGCGACGCCCGGCAACGGCACGATCTCGCTCGACCGCGCGCGGATCCGGACCACCGCGGGCGACATCTCGATCCAGGGCGAGGAACTCGGCATCGCCAACGGGACGGAGATCGACGCCACGGACGGCGACGTCCTCGTGCAGGCCTACGGCGGCGGATCGACGTTCGTCAGCTCGTCGTTCGCGCGGACCGGCCACGGGCGAGTCGTCGTCGAGGTGATGACGTACCTGCGCCTCTTCTACGGATCGTTCGCGTCGTCCACGTCGGGCGACGTCTTCGTCAGGTCGTTCGGCGAACGCGTGGAGTTCATCAGCCAGTCCTACGCGGCGGCGTACGGCGGGAACGTGACGATCGGGGCGGCGCAGTACGTGACGTTCACGGAGTCGAGCTACGCGCAGACGGGGCAGGGCGGCGACATCGACGTCACCGCGTTCGGCGGCGACGTCTGGATCGAGCCCCCGCAGGTCGACGGCTGCGCGTACCTCGTCTCCGGAGGCGGCATCTCCGTCGCCGCCTCGGGCAACGTCTTCCTGAACGGCGACAGCTACTTCACCGCCGACGCCGGCGACATCGTGGTGCGCGCGATCGGCGGGGACGTGTCGCTTTCGAAGTCGCCGGCGATCATCGCCGCGGCCGGCGCGATCGACCTGCGCGCCTTCAACGCGATCGTCGCCACGGACACCGAAGTGTTCCCGGTGGCGCCCAAAGCCGCGCCGGGCAGCACCATCACGCTCGACGCGAACTCGATCGCGCTGTCGAGCGGGGCGGGCGGCATCGACGTGCCGCTGGAACGCGCGACGGCGCGGAGCGGTCCGCTCACGGCGATCAGCCAGGGACCCGTCGCTGTCGGCGGGGCGTTCACTTCGGAAGGCGACATGACGCTCGCCTCCTGCGACGGCACGGTCGACATCGTCAGCGCGACGCTCCGGACCGAGGACCGCCCCGGCGCCGCGGCCGTCTCGGGCGACATCCTCGTCGCGTCGTACGCGGGATCGTCCGGCTCGATCCTGGCCGCGAACGCGATCGTGCGCAGCGGCGACGCGCCGGGTGCGAGCGGGAACGTCACGGTCGCCGTCTACGACGCGGCGTGGGGGACGGTCGTCGTCGACTCGTTCTTCCTCCCGAAGAAGGTGGCGTACAAGCGCAACGCCGCGGCCCCGGCGCAGAGCGTGTTCAATGCGTCCGGGTTCTTCGACACGGGCTCGAAGGTCGTCGACCTCACCGCGGCGGCGACGCTGTCGGTCGGCGGCTTCGACATCCCGGTGCCGTCGCTCACGGCCTCGAAGAACGGGCGCACGTTCACGTACCAGGCGGGCGGCGTGAAGTTCGTCGTGGTGAAGAACCCCTTCGGCTCGTCGCGGGCGAAGTTCCGGCTCACCTACACGGGCGACCTCGGCGCGAGCGTGCCGACGAACGGGAAGGTCCAGTTGCGATTCGCGAACGACGCCGTGGACGGAAGCTGCGAGGTTCTCCTCGAGAACGGCGGCTTCCGAATCGGTCGAAAGCGCGGCGCCCTCTCGAAGCCGAACGTCTTCGTCGTGCGCTCGCACGCCTTCGTCAACGGCGGCGGCAGGGATTCGCTCGCGATCATCGTGGGTCTCGCGACCGGCGGCGTCACGCCGGCGACCGCACCCGAAGTGCGCGTGCAGTACGGCTCGCTCCTCACCTCGGCGATCCCGGCCACGTCATTCGTTCGCAAGGGCGACAGCTTTGTCTTCAAGGGCGACATCGGCGGCATCACCGGCGTCACGCTCGACTTCCTCCGCGAGCAGGTGACGATCGTCGGGAAGAACCTCGACCTCGGCACGTTCCCCGCCGGACAGAGCCCGCTGACGATCATCGTCGGCGTCGGCACGGACGACCGGGGCGTGGCCATCCGCGTCGCACGGCAGGGAAACCTCTTGAAGTACTGAGGACGAACTGTCCGCGCGCGCCGGGCCCGCTCGCGGCGCATGCGATGGAAGTGCCGCGAGGCGGCACAATCCCGCCCATGAACCTGGCCGGGACGATCCTGATCGCGTCGCTCGTGCCCCTCATCGCGGGCTGCGCGGGCGGAGCACTCACGGTCTACGAGGAGAACGACCTCTTCAGCGTGCGCGGCAACCGCGACGGCTACTACACGCAGGGACTGCGCGTGTCGCGCGTGTTCGCGCCCGAGGACACGCCGCACCTCGCCAAGGAGATCGCGCAGGAGTTCCCGCTCTACGACGAGGAGGCGACCACCGCGATCGGCTTCGTGTTCGGCCAGAACATCTACACGCCGCGCGACATCACCGTGGAGGAGGCTCAGGACGACGACCGGCCGTACGCGGGCTGGCTCTACGCAGGGATCGTCATCTCCAACGCGAAGCGCAACGGCGTGGAGCGCGCGGGCGACGACAACGAGACCGTGGAGGTCGACGCCGGCGTCATCGGCGATCCGTCGCTCGCCCGCCAGGTACAGTCGCGCTGGCACGAGATCATCAACGAGAAGAAGGGTCGCGGCTGGGACAACCAGCTCGAGTTCGAGCCGGGGATCGTGGCGACGTACGAGCGGCGTCACCGCTGGCTCGCGGGCGACGAGGCGCCGCTCGGCGGCGAGTGGGACGTCATCCCTTCCTACGGCGGCGCGGTCGGCAACGTGGACACGCACGCGGGCGCCGGCGGCACGGTGCGCTTCGGCTGGAACCTGCCGCGCGACTTCGGCGTGAACACGATCTCGTCGACGGCGATGGAGACGACGCCCCGCGGCGTCGACGAGCGGCCGTCGGTCTACCTCTTCGGCGGGGGCGAGGGCCGCGCGGTGCTGCGGAACATCTTCCTCGACGGGAACACCTTTCGCGACAGCCAGAGTGTGGACAAGCACTGGGGCGTCGCCGAGGCGCGCGGCGGGATCGCGTTCCAGTGGAAGTCCGTGCGCCTCACGTACACGTGGATCACGCGGTCGTCCGAGTTCGACGGCCAGGGCGGCTGGACGCGCTACGGGTCGCTGTCGCTCGGCGTCTTCCTCGACTTCTGAAAGCTCGTGAAGAAACCGCGATGCGCGGCTTCTCCACGAGCTTTCAGCAGGCCTTCGGACGTCTTCGTGCGCGCGACCTTGGGCGCCGGTCCGTACGAGACCGTCCTGCGGACGGTCTCGAGGCGACCGTCGGCGCCCCCCTGATTGGGGCCCGTTCTCGTCCGCGCGACGGACGGCGCGGATGCCCCGCACGAGGAAGTTGCGCAGACCTCGGTTGCGCGCGATCGCGTTGACGCACCCGACCCCTACTCACCGCTTCCTCTCCCGGCCGGCCGACTCGACGAACGCCCGCATCTCGGACGACGTCCGCAGCACTGCGACGAGGCCGCCGCGGCGTTCGAACTCCGCGAGCATCGCGAGGACGCCGGGACGGCGCTGCGCGGGATACGTCCAGATCCACCGCACGAACTCCCACGTCACCCGCTCGGGGCATCCGTCCGTCATGTCGGGCCGCGAGCGTCCGCGGTGGCGGATCGCGCGGAGGATCACTCGCCGGAGACACGTCCATCGCGGCACGTCGAGGAGCACCGCGGTGTCCGCGACGGCGAGACGCGCGGGCAGCGTGCGGCCGTAGTTCCCGTCCATCACCCACGCGTCGCGGGCGAGGACGCCCGCAAGATCGGCGTCGAACTCCTCCGTCGGCGTCTCGACCCAGCCGGGCCGCCACCAGAGGCGGTCGAGATGGACGACGGGCAGTCCCGTCCGCTCGCCGAGCGCTCGCGCGAACGTGGACTTCCCCGCGCCGCCGGAGCCGAGGACGAGGACTCGCCGCATCGCGGGCGAGGATACGCCCGCCCCCGTCCTTCCCCGGCGTCGGCGCCGGGCTGTAGTCTCCCCGCACCCCAAAGGAGCCCGCACCGGACTTGCAGGAGACGATCCAGCTTCGTGACGCCGAGGAAGAGCGCGCGCTCCTCGGCGGACAGGATCGGACGCTCCGGCTCCTCCGTGAGGCGCTCGGCCTGCGCATCTTCGCCAGGAAGGGTCTCGTCGTCCTCGACGGCGAGGGCGACCGCCTGAGGGACGGCGTCCGCGTCGTCCGCGAACTCCTCGCGAAGGTCCGCGAGAAGGGCGATCTCACCGACGACGAGGTCGAGGCCGCGCTCGTCGCGTCCGGGACCCCGCGCAAGGGCCGCGGCGCCTCGGACGACGGCCACGACCGCATCCTGAAGGCGCTCGACGACAGCGTCGTCACGCCGCGCACCGCCGGGCAGGCGCGCTACGTCGAGGCGGTCTCGCGCAGCGAGATCGTGTTCGCGATCGGCCCGGCCGGCACGGGGAAGACCTACCTCGCGGTCGCCATGGCGATCCGCATGATGAAGAAGGGGCTCTTCCGGAAGCTCGTCCTCGTCCGCCCGGCGGTCGAGGCGGGCGAGCACCTCGGCTTCCTCCCGGGCGACCTGAACGCGAAGGTCAGCCCGTACGTCCGCCCGCTCTACGACGCGATCGGCGACTTCATCGAGTTCGGCGAGGTGCGGCGCTACATGGAGCGCGACGTCATCGAGGTCGTCCCGCTCGCCTACATGCGCGGCCGCACGCTCGACAACGCGTTCATCATCCTCGACGAGGCGCAGAACACGACGCCCGGCCAGATGCAGATGTTCCTCACGCGCATGGGCCGCAGCTCGCGCGTCGTCGTCACCGGCGACGTG